>SCRF01000090.1 GCA_004322005.1 Rhodanobacter sp.
GGCGCATCGCCGACGAGTATAGATCAAGTGCTGCACAAACGCCCTGATGATTGCAGCGTAACCAACTGATTTAATTGCATAACATAAGCATTTCGTCTTTAAAAAGAGCCGACTGTTGCCGTTCCTCGGTTAACCGTGCCACGTTTTGCACTTGATGACGGCAATCCTTTTGAGATGCCATTCTCCACGCCTGGTGCGTTGGCGAGCGCTGCCTTGCCCTACTCATGAATTTGCCAACACCTCTGGCCCGGCCGCGATGGGGTGCTCATGAACACATTTATCTTGCTGCGTCGTATCGGGTGGATGATGACGTTGCTTGGCTCGACTTCGGCCTGCGCGGCGGCGCCCGATGCCGGGTATGCGCTGCCGCTCACCCGAGTGGCCGACGTGCCGCTCGGCGGCGGCACTACGCGGATGGACTACGCGAGCTTCGATCCGCGGCGGCACCTGCTGTTCATCGCGCACCTGGGCGACAACGCGGTGATCGTGTTCGACACGCAAACACAAAAAGTGGTGGCGCGGATCTCAGGCATCAGTCAGGTGCACGGCGTGCCTGAGTATTCCGTTGAAATCTGCCCCCGATGTCCCTCTGAAATGCCGACGTCAGGGGAATCTGGCGTAGCTCTACATCATGGACAGATCAGATGTTGACACGCTAAATGGGAACGATTACCATTTGCGCATTCTCGAACGGAACGTATCCCATGAAACGTCTGCTTATCGTCATCGCGCCGCTCATGTTGGCCATCGCCGGCACGGCGGGTGCAAGTGATCTGCCTGAATATTCGCTGGTCGTCAAAAACCACGTTTACCAGCCCAGCGAACTCAAGGTGCCGGCCGGCACCAAGTTCAAGATCATCGTGCATAACGAGGACGCCACACCGGAGGAATTCGAAAGCACCGATTTCAACCGCGAAAAGATTGTATTTCCGAACAGCAGCATCACCGTCTATGTAGGTCCCCTGCACGCCGGCAGCTATGTTTTTTTCGGAGACTTCCATCGTGACACGGCCAATGGCCGATTGATTGCGGAGTGATGTGATGCCTGGAGTTGCCTTGCTGGTATTTCGTGAAGTGATGGAGGCGGCACTGATCGTCTCCATCGTCTGCGCAGCTACGCGTGGCGTGGCGCGGCGTGGGTGGTTCGTGTCTGGGGGGATCGGGCTCGGGGTCGTTGGCGCCGTTTTGGTGGCGTTGGGCGCGCACTTGATTGCCGATCTGGCCAGCGGCTCCGGGCAGGAGCTCTTCAACGCCTGTGTGCTGTTATCCGCAGTGGTGATGATCGGATGGCACGTGGTGTGGATGTCCAGTCATGGGAAAGAGTTGGCGAAGCACATGAATGACGTCGGCGGCGCCGTGAAAGCGGGCTCCAGTTCGCTGACGTTGCTGCTGGCAGTGGTGGCCATTGCCGTACTGCGCGAAGGTTCGGAAATCGTGCTGTTCCTGTATGGCATGGCGGTCGGAGGTATCGGCATTGCCGGGCTGGCCGGCGGCATCGCGCTCGGTATCGGCGCAGGCGCATCGCTCGGTTTCGCGCTGTACTTCGGGCTGCTGCGCATCCCGATGAAGTATTTCTTCAAAGTCACCAACTGGATGCTGGTGCTGTTGGCAGCAGGGCTGGCCTCTACCGCGGCACGCTTCCTGGTACAGGGCAATCTGTTGCCAGCCTGGGGCAGCCAGGTATGGGATGCCTCCTGGCTGCTGACGAACGGCTCGTTGATGGGCAAGACCCTGGGCATACTGATTGGTTACGACGCCACGCCTGCAGGCGTTCAGATCGTTTTCTATGCCACCACCCTGCTCCTGCTGGTGACCGGCATGCGTTGGCTGGATCGCCGTACCGCGGGGCAGTCGTCGCGGGCTGTCCCGGCAACTCTCGACGCGACATCTGAACTGTTGCACTAACTCCACCCGAACACACTCGCCAGTTCGCGCTCTCGTTCGCACGCCGGAATCCGCGTGCAAACGGACGGGAATCTGTGTGCTGAATTTTATAAAAAGGAAACCATGAGATGCATCCGTCCCGCTTGCAAAAATCACCGATGCTGCTGCCTTTCAGCAGTGCGCTTCGCTTTCGAACGCTGATTCTGGGCGCCGCCTTGTTCACCGCTGCCGGCATTGCCCAGGCAGACGACTTTATTGTCTACTCGCCTCACGTCCTGAAATCCCAGAGCGAGATCGAGCTGCGCGGTTTTCGGTATGACGATCCCCGCGCCGATTTCATTGGTGGCCGTCAAGCCGAGTTCTCGGTCTCCCATGCGTTCACCGATTGGTGGAAACCCGAGATTTATCTCGCCAGGTACAAAAGGGATCCCGGCAGCCGGGGGCGCCTGGTTGGTTACGAGTTCGAGAACACCTTCCAGTTTACGCAGCCAGGCGAGTACTGGGCCGATTTCGGTTTTCTGGCCTCCTACGAGCACCAGACCAGCGCCAAACTGGATGTTGTCGAGTTCGGGCCGCTGATTGAAAAGACGGCGGGACGATTCACCCATCGCGTCAACCTCATCTGGGAGAAAGAGGTCGGCGCGGGTGCCAGCGGCAAGTACGGGTTTCGTTACACCTACTCGGGCACCTACGCGGTATCCGCCGCGTTTCGTCCCGGCGTTGAAGCCTATGGACTTCAGCTCGACAATGCCTATCTGGCAGGCCCGATCGTGGCTGGCGAATGGCATGTCCCCGGCACGACCAGCAACCTCGAGTACCGTGTCGGGGTGGTGTTCGGCATCAATGCCGCGGCTCCGCGGCGAGCGTTGTTGGCCCACGTTGAATACGAGTTCTTCTGATCGATGAAGACGGTGTCTGATTCGTGTCGAGCACGCAGACTGTCGTTATTCCGCGGCTGGTAAAGTTCAGCGTCGGGCGCGGAAAAAATCCCGCAGCAGAATCGCGGATTCCTCGGCCAGCAGGCCGCCGACGACCTCGACGCGATGATTGTGGTATTCGGAAATGAGCGTGTCGAACACGCTGCCGGCAGCACCGGTCTTGGGATCGGCGGCGGCGTAGACGACACGGCCGACGCGTGCATGGATCATCGCCATCGCGCACATCGAACACGGTTCCAGCGTCACGTAGAGCGTGGCACCGACCATACGATGATTGCCGAGTTTTTCGCCAGCCGCGCGCAGCGCCTGGATTTCGGCGTGAGCGGTCGGGTCGTGCAAGGTGATGTTGCGGTTCCAGCCCAGTCCGATGACGTCGCCGTTTTGAACCAGCACGGCGCCGACGGGGACCTCGTTCTCGATGTCGCGGGCGTGCGCGGCGAGTTGCAGCGCGTAATGCATATGCTGCACGTCTTCGGCCGAGAATGATCCCGAAGCCTCATGGTTTTTATCAGTCATTTGCGCAGCAAAGCGTCTGAAAGCGCCGCGAGCGCATCCGCAAGCTGCCGTACTGTGTCAGGCGGTGGCAGCGGCAACTTGAGGCTGCGTGCGCCTGTGGCAGGATCGCGTTCGACCCACGGGTGGGCGGTGGCAGCCCCGTCGTCCGACGCGCTCAGTGCCGACGCCAGTTCCACGCCGAGCCGCAACAGTCCGGACCATGGCTCGGGACTCGCGTCTTGTGGTGCTGGTTCGATGGCGGTGGCTTTTGATCGGGTTCCGGCATCGACGATGGCCGTTTCCGCCACTGTCGCGCTTTCCTTCGATTCGTCGGGCGCGGCAGCGACATTGATGGCCTCTTCTCCCAGGGCCATCGCCTCGCCCTCGCCCATGCGGCCGATGACGTTTTCCACGTCCTTCATGAAGCGGTTGAGACGTGAGCCGCCGAGCGAAATCTCCCCTGTGCCACCGTCGAGGATGCCTGCCGACAGGGAGCGCTTGAATGCCAGCACCGACAGCATGCCCTCCTCGATCGTTCCCTTGGCAACGTAGTTGACGATTTGTACAGGCTTGCGCTGCCCCATGCGATGGATACGCGCGATGCGCTGTTCAAGCACCGCCGGATTCCACGGCAGATCCATGTTCACGAGCGTCGAGGCATGCTGCAGATTGAGCCCCGTGCTGCCCGCGTCGGTCGACAGGAAGACGCGGCAATCCGGATCGTCGCGGAAACGCTCCACCAGCGCCGGCCGCTTTTCCGATGGCACGCCGCCGTGGAAGCTGACATAACCGATGCCGAGTTCGTTGAGCCGGCGAATGACGATGTCATGCGTCCGCGTCCATTGGCTGAACACCACCGCTTTCGCTTCCGGCTGGACGAAGAGACCTTCCAGCAACGCCGCCAGCTCGTCAGCCTTGACGCCATGGTCGGTTTCCTGATCCAGCAGATAGGTGCTGTTGCACGACATGCGCATGTTCTGCAGGGCGCAGGTGAGTCGTCGCTGGTCCTGCTCCGACAGAAACTTCATTTTGCGCCAGCGCTGGACAATCCTGGCCACGACGTCCGCGTTCTCCGCGTGATAGGCCGTCTGCATCTCGGTCATCGGCACCAGCAGGTTCTGGTCGGTACGGTTCGGCAGCTGAAGCAGCACCTCGGACTTGCGCCGGCGGACCATGATCGGCGCCAGGGTCTGGCCGATCTTCTCAAGGCTGGTGTAACCCGTCACACGTCCGGCTTCGTCCTTGACCTGATGCTCATGCAGCAGCTTCCAGGTGGGTCCGAGGCGATGCTGATCGACGAACTGGACGATGGAAATGAGTTCTTCCAGCTTGTTTTCCAGTGGCGTGCCCGTCAACACGACGGCATAGGGACTG
This sequence comes from Rhodanobacter sp., assembly GCA_004322005.1. Lineage (GTDB taxonomy): Bacteria > Pseudomonadota > Gammaproteobacteria > Xanthomonadales > Rhodanobacteraceae > Rhodanobacter. The sequence goes on from SCRF01000090.1 coordinate 4,692, forward strand.
TCGATGCGCTTGAGTGCTTTCGCCGCGATGGTGTTCCAGTTCTTGATGCGCTGCGCTTCGTCCACGATCACGAACTCCGGTGCCCAGGCCGAGATGAGGTCAAGGTCGGATTTCAGCTTCTCGTAGTTGGTGATCTTGCAGAAATCCTCCTTGGCGTATTCGTTCCGCCGCTGGGCGAGGCCTCCGGCGACCACGCGCGACGTGCGGCCGGAGAAGCGCAGCATCTCGCTCTGCCATTGGTACTTGAGCGAGGTCGGGCAGACCACGAGTACCCTCGACACGCCAAAATGCAGTGCCAGAATCTCCGCTGCCGCAATCGCCTGAATGGTCTTGCCCAGGCCCATTTCATCGCCGATCAATGCACGTCCGGCGCGCACGGCAAACAGCGCGCCTTCGGCCTGATAGGGATAAAGCGGCACCTTGAGCAGCTTCTTCAGCAGAGGATCGCCAGCACCGTGCGGGAACATCTCGTCCAGCGCCGCGGCGCGGCGCGATGCATCGCTCCGGCCCGCGACGAAATCGAGCGCGTCGTCGCGAGCGCGCACTTCGTGACCCGTCTTCGCCGCGCCGGCGAGAAAGCGTCCCAGTTCGTCGAAACGAGCCTCCGGTAAGCGCCAACCATGCGACACGTCGAACAATGCCGCGGCAGCCTTCGCCACCTTTGCCGGACAATCCGTACCGGCGCGAAAATGGATCGCTCGCCCACCGTCGTTGCGCAGATACAGTTCCGAAAATGCAGGCTGGTAGCCACGGGCAAAAGCCGCCTTGGCACCGCGTTTCTTTACCAGTCGGGCCAGCGTGAATTCGATATGCTTGCAGGTACCCAGTTCGTTGGTCGCGTAGTCGGGACAGGCGCAGAAGTTGTCGCCCGGCCGCGTCCCGCGGATGGCCACGCGATAATTGGATTTCGACTCCGGATTGCCGACACGAAACTCGGAAAAAAATGGCTCCGTCCCGAGATTCTCCAGCTCGAACACCTGCTCGCGTCCGAATTGCTGCCGCAAGCCGCGCTGCCAATCGGCAGGAGTCATGTGCTCCGGGACGTGAGTGCGGGAAAGCTTCAGGGGCTTAGCCGCCTTGGCGACGTTGCGTTTGCGCTTCATCTATCACTTCACTCCCACTCCATCATCAATCAGGTCCCCAAACCCGCATGGTTAAAGGACTTGGCTTTGATCAACATGGGGCTTTACCGTCGCTTTTACCGTCAGAACCGCAGACCTTTTGCTGGCGCGGGAGATGGAGCGATTCTTGAGGAAGCGACTCTTCCGACCTCATCGTCAATCAGCCTTCAGGATACTGGATTACTCCCTGGACGTCAGCCGGATGCAAGACCCACTGAGGTGGCGTTCCGGCGAGACCCCACTGACAACATCCCTACGGATGATCCCCTGCTCGCTCCTGTCCCCAGAAGCGCTTCATTGCTTCGAATGCTCTTCGCTCTGCCTCTTGAACTCGTGTCAAATCAGCCGGCTCAGGCGCGGGCCGGAAGCTTGAGGAAGCCCGCTCAACTTTTCGTCGAGCTGCCAACCAAGCCTGAAGTAAAGGTTGCCACTGTCGATCCCAGTGAGCGAAGGGGCGAGAGTCCGGCGACGATACCTTGCGTAGCGCGTGATGCATGACTGCTCCCGCGATCCGCTTTGGATCGTCCCATCGAACCGGAATACTCCAGCCAGCGTCGCGGACGCCACTGACGTTCCCGGCATCTGGGCCAACCATAGCTACGGCTGCGCCGGCGACGGTGCCAAACCCGAAGAGCTCGTGATCAATACGATCACCCTCCTCAAATGGACAATTGGACCCAGTCATCGAGAATTTCCTCTTATGTAGATGTCTCAAATCATCCGCGGCAACCAAACAACGAAGGCTGTCCGAATGGCGCACGCATCACGAGCCAAGTCCACCGTCTGCAAAAAATTAAAAACCGTACTTCTTCTGTCGATTCACGAACGCCGGCTCCGTACCTTCAAGGATCTCGATGACGCGAGCCTTGATATCCGGCGACTCGATGGCGCCACTCACGTACGAGAAGCGCTTGTTCACCTTGTCGCACGCAGCGCAAATGATCTGCTCGGCATCGCATACAACCGCAAGGTTCGGGTTGTGGGTGACCATGATGACTTGCCTGCGCTGCTTGGCGGTCTTGATGCACCTCACGAGAATCTTGAAGATGGTCTGATTATCCAGATTTTCTTCCGGCTGATCGATGACTAGAGGGATGTCGTCCTTGTCCACCAGCAGGTAGAACACCAGTAATAGCAGCCCGCGTTCACCCGGGGATAGCTGACTGATTTCCTGTTTGTCGTAGGTCAACGAATACTGTGGCTTCAAGTATTCGAGTCCAAACAGGAGATCGTAGAGTTCCTCGGGCCGGGTTCCCTTTCTCAACTGGTCTACGACAGACAACTCCGTTTGATTGACACCCTCAACACGTCGATCGAAATGCAGCATGTCATCCATCTTCTCGACGAATGCGACGACCGCGTCCACACTCATGAAGTCGGTCTCCTTCAGGAGGCCTCGAACGAGCAAGTTGCTTTCATCGATTCCCGAGAAGCTTCCACGGGTCTGCCGGTTGATGCGCCCCAGAAACACTTCTTGAAATCCTTCTTCCGCGATCCGCACGTCGAAGTCGAGCGGCAACGGCATTTCCATTCTTGCGGTCGATTGCACAAAACCCTGCACCGGCTGATAGAGCGTCCGGTACTCTGCAACAACCTTGCCGATCTGCTCATGCAGACGACGAACAACGACGAGGCGTTCGGTCTTCAGCTGTTCGCGCTTCGCCGGCAAAGCATCCAACGCACCTATTTCAGCGGCGTACCAGACGATACTGTTGCTCTTGTCCTTGTCGCCCTGCAGTTCCGCCTTGGCGCGTTCCCACTGCGCCAATTGTTCCTTGTAGACCAGGAACAATCGCTGTTTTTCGCCAAGCTGACTCTTGATGACCTTGATTGCAGCTTCGGCCGCCTCGCGACGCCGAGGCAGATTCCCATTCCCATCCCCATCGCCGGAGAGGAGCACGTCCTGCGCGTCGGATTCCTTCTTGAAGGCAACGCCCAGCTGCTCGATCCCTACCGTATCGACCGTGAGCGACACGATCTCACTCGCCTTCAAAGTCGAGTGCACCTCGCGGAGCATGCCATCTAGCTCCGTAACGAACTGTTCGTGACTCTTTTGGTGGTTCTTGATCGCCTGGAGGATGCGGGTGACATGGGCGGAGCCTTTTACTGCGTCGGCTTTCTGTTGCCGGGCCTTCTGCTCCTCGATCCTGACAGCGTTCAATGTCGCTTCAAGTTCCTCGAGCTTTGTTGTCGCTGCGGCAGTCTCCTGCTTCGCGGCGTCCGATTCTAATGGATCATCCACAGCCGTCGGCCGCGCGCCCTCCAGGGCGGTCAGTTCCTTCTTCTTGGTTTCGAGCTGCTGCTCCAACGACTGACGAAACGCGGGGGACAGTCTGTGCTCGACACTGACAAGTTCTGCATTGACCTTGGAAAGCTCATCGGCCAGTTGCTTTCGCTCAGCCTCAAGTTCTGAAATTTTGAAGTCGAGGAGTTCGTCAAGCGACAGGAAACCGATGCGCTGTTCTTCGGGAACATGGGTGTAGATGATCTTCCGCAGTTCGCCATCGAAAGTCGACGAACCGCTGCCCGCCAACTCGTTGCACAGGGTTTCCAGATAGCTCTGTGGCAGATACTTCACGCGCTCGACGCTGGAAGGCGCGGGACTCTCGTGCAAGTCTTTGTAGGCGTCGGTTCCGTCGTGCCAACGCAGCATGCCGACAAAATGCGCCGCCAGCTTGTTCCGCGGATCGCGGAATCGCTCTTCATTTAAAAATGAAAAGCTCTCGTGATTCTTCGTATCGCCGACGAGCGCGAGAACATCAGCCAGCGCGCTCTTGCCGCTGCCCTTGTTGCCAATGATCGCCACCAGATCGTGGTTCAACGGCACTTCGACATCGAACCAGGTATCCGTCAGGACCGATCCGGCTTTCCTCCTGACTGTGATCGCGGATGCGTATTTCGTTCTGTTGCCAGCCACCAGCAACTGCTTCGGTGGCGTATCGCCTACGAATACGCGCTGCTCGAATTCGGTAACCGCTTGGAGCAAGCCTTGAAAGGTCGGATCGGCCTTGATCCATGTGAAGCACTGCCCGATTCGATCCTTGTTCTCCGTATCGCTGAGCGCATGCGCATCGGAGCAATCGAGCAGCCGGTCCAGCACGTTTGCCTCACGCAGCTTCTTGCGAGCCTTGTCATAGGCGTCTGGATTCTTCGATGCGGTGAAAACAAGGTCGACGCAATTGATGACATTGCGCTTCTCTGCTATGGATTGATCGTCCCACTTCATGTTTTCCCATTCGGTCTTGCCAATGGCGAGCAGGAAACGGCCGCTCAGGTCATGACGTTTCAGCGCATTGAGGACCGAATCCAGGCTCACGCAGAGATTGTTGAATCCCTCTTGCAAAGGGCTGGCGTAGTCCGCCTTCTTATCGACAGGTGCCGAATCGATGATCATCTGCCCAAGTTGGGTGAGACTGTCCGGTGTGATGACTGCTTGCCATTTCGCCTTGAATCGATCCGCTTCCGGGATGAGGCTGTAGCACTGCACAAGTGAACTGAGAAACTGCTGGCGGATCACTTCGGGATCGAGCTGATCGAAGATGATGTGCAGGTTGATTCGATTCCAATCCGATTTCGAATAGGACCCGTCCTGATCTTTCTTCACAACGCCAGCGAACTTGTCGAGACGCAGCTCGACCACGGGCAAGATTAAGTCGATGTTGGTCAATCGACCGTCTTTTTTTGCCTTCAAAACCCGTTCGTAGCCATCGACAAAGATGTAGTCGTTGATACCGATGACCTTGAAGTCCGGTGGCAGCTTTTCAAGGTCCGCAATGAAGCTTTCCCAGGCCTCCTCAGTGTTACCACCATAGTTTTGAACGATGGAGGATGGTGTGTGGACATGGAGGTCCCATTTTCTCCATGTCGAGCCCGCTGGATTGTTGTTGCTCATATACCTCCCTCGCTTTCTTTGAGGATCACTCTGCGACTTCGCGCTTTGGCCTTAGCTGCGCGGCCGCCGCTGCGCCCACGAAATCGCGCAGGCACTCGTCACTGAGAGCGTCCACTCCGTCGAGCGTACCGGCACCGGCGTTCACCTCCTCATCATTCCCCAGCTATCGACAAATCCTAAGGACGCGCGTGGAGATCACGACGATCCTATGTAGCCACGCCGATAACGCTCGCGACAGCAACTGAGTTGGTGTGACTCATGCTCACCAGCCATCGGCCGATCGACCGCTCTTTTTCAAGCACCGACAAGCGACGATGTAGCACTACAGCCGGTGCGCCGCTGTCCTTCGACACAGTCTCGACATCGGTGAATGCGACACCATCACCCCAGCCCACACCCAGCGCTTTCAACATAGCTTCCTTGATAGCAAGCCGACCGGCAAGCCTTTCAACGTGACGCGCATCCTGTCCAATGTCAGCCAGTTCCGTCGCAGTAAAGTACCGATCCAAGTGCTTACCCGCCGCCAACATCATCAGACGCGAGCAATCAGCGATGTCCACGGCGTCCACACCGTGTCCTACTATGTATCCAGGAGGCATCATTGATCTTGGCTCGGTCGTCTGCGTTTCAAAGCGGTGTGGCTCGCCGGTAAAGCTGACCGCACCCGCTTCGTGCCTGGCTTGTTAGGTGGGCCAAGATACTTGAGATCCTTTGCATCAAGATCAACAAGAATACGACCTCCACCAGTTTTCAACACAGCACGCCACACGTCGAATCCAAGGAGAATCGCGCGCTGCCACTCCCCCATCGACCGCTCGCGAACTTCGAGAAGCGAAGTAACGCCTTTGATGGTCCGGAGTAGCTGATAGTCGAGATCGGTCACGCCTTCCAGCCATTTGTGCCCTTTCGCGTAATCGAATGCGAGCGCGGCGACGCCTTCGTCGATCACCTGGGCCCGCCCGCCATCTTGAACCTCGTCCACCTGCGGGTTGCTCCGCCGCTTGCGTTTTAGGAGCTTTCGAATCACGGGCGACCAGCCCAGCACTGCGACGTAGCCCAGATGGAAGACATCGTGGAACCGATATCCATCGGGGTCATCCGCGTTGTCAGTCAGATCGTCGCCGATCTGTTTGCCATTCATGCGGGCGCGAATCTTCTTCTTGCCCCTGACGACAACCTCGCTCAGCTGAACTTCAAACTGCCGAGGGAATTGCTCGCCCTCTTTGTACTCAGCGTCAAAGACGATCAAAGACGTGTCCTGACTTCCCCAGCGATCCTTGGTTTTCTTCAGGTTGCCTTGCGCGATGTCCTCCAGTTTCAGATTGAACTTGGCCGCAACATTGGCGACGTACCAAAGCAAATCGCCAAGTTCCTCTGCAACACGATCTTTGAAAAGTAGGTGAGCGCTGCCATCTCTCAGATGCTTCTTGTACTCACTCAGCAACTCGCCCGTCTCGCCGGCGAGACCCAGCAGCGGCACGACAAGATCGACACCGGCTTGCGCGTTTTTTCGGCCTGGAACGCGATCGGTCTTTTGCGCTTCTCGCTGATAGTTGTTCAGGTTCATTGTGACTCCCTCAGTTCCAGGCTCGCTTGCAGTGCACGAGGATTTGATGCTTCGACACGACTAGGCGGCTCCATGGTCGGAGAAGGGTTCGCGCTGATCTTGTCGTTGATGCCCCATTTCGGCGGATACCACGGTCGCTCCAGCGGGCCCGTTGGCGAGAACTTCTGTTTGATGCGAGTGCGGCCTGAAATGCCCGACACCTCTGGGTGTGCGACGCGCGCGTACTTGTCCACCTCGCAAAAGAGATTCTGGCAGTCGATCAACTGCAAGCGACGCCCCCAAAGCGGCTGGAATTCAATGCCTAGTCTTTCAAACTCGCGCTCCTGGTTGTCAGCCACAAGGCGAATGAGTTCCGCCTCGTTTAGGCCAGCGCTATCCACAAAGCACTTTCGCAGGCCATCTCGCGCGCCAGGACCCGGAATCACAAACTCCATTTCCGAGAAATCTGTAACTTCGCTGTAGTTGATGTCGGTCACGAACTGATAGGCAAGGAAATCACCGATGGTTGGATAGCTTCGCAGCAGCTCGAAGGCAGGCTGCATCTTTCTCATCTTCGACAGCTTGCCCGCAAGATCATCGGCCATCATCTTTTCGAGTAACCGCAAGTGGTTCTGGTGTTTCGCTACGTGGCCGAACGCCGATCCGCCTGGCGGCATGATGTACGCGGCGGAGTAGATGCGCCCCCCCGCGCGCATGGCCTGCCCGAGCAGCCGATCATAGTGGTCGAACCTGTACCCCTTGAACGTGACCGCGCCAAAGGCGTGTTCTAACAACTCCCACGTCTCGATTTTGTTGAACAACTTGAACAACAGTGTCCGAAAAAGTACTTCCGCATCGGACTTCGGCAAGTCGTCACGATAGATCACGCGTCGGATCAGATATTGGCTTACCCGGTCAGCGGCCCGGTAAGCGTTCGTAAACTTGTGAACCGAGATGACACGATCATGCGTCCACGGCTCGGCTTGCTTTGCTAGGCGACGGAAGTACACGTCTTGACGCTCAGCAGCGAAACGCCAGTAGGTGTCAAATACTGAACTCACCTTGATCGGTAGCAGGTGCGAGACACCCTTCTCGATCAATTGTTCGCGTGTGGATTGGCTCTGCGTATCGGGCAGCAATGCGTTGGCAGATCGGCGCTTCACGTTGCCATCTCAACTATTGACTGAGAAGACTTCGCACTCGTCGCCGTAGTCGGCTGAACGAAGCAAGCCCTGGCGGCCGCCACCAGAGGCACCAGAGCCCGATCGGACTTCGATATACGTTGAAATTTCGCGACGCCGACAATCACATTCATTCTGCTCATCTTCAACTTCATTTCGTGTGCCATGAAGGATCCCAACTGGGCAATGCCAAGATAGTTGCCGTACGCCTTCACAAACAATTGCTGCGTGGCATAGAACGCATTGACTACGAGCCCGGCCTCGGTTGGCTCGAAGCTCACGTGCTGCATGCACGGGAATTGCAATTGCGCATTAGCGACGTGATCCCGTTCAGGGTCGAACACGCTCGCCTGGAACATTGAGCGTCTGACGCCTTCGCGCCCCTCGAACTGCGACAGTATCCATTCGAGTTGATTGCCGTCGCACGGTCCGCGGCCGTAGCTCACAAGGCGCTCGAAGTAAAGACCTCGGCGGTTATCTCTCGGGTTCATCGCTTGATACCTGGGGAACGCATCGCGGTAGTACTTGAAGAGAGCTGCGCGGTCGCCCTGCGCTACCTGCCAAATGCGTTGAGGGAAGATGGTGAACGCAACGTCCTCAACGGTGCGCATCTTTTTAGCCAACAACAACGTATCAAGCGCTGTACGCACAGCTGGCGTCTCGACAACGCCACCGTCTTCATCGAAGCCCGACACGCTCAAGATCAGCGGCGAAATCTCCGGACCAGGGTGGTCGAGCACATGAAGCACGGCCTTCCCCCAGGCGCGGGATAGGTCGGATTCGTCCACGAGAACAGGACTGGTGGATTGAGCGTGCTTAGTCATCCGCGGTCTCCTCAAGGTGACGGAAGCGCGCGAGGCCAACGTATTGGCGGCGAGCAATCCTGACGTAGGTTGCCCACGACGAGCCTGGGATCACCACTCGCGTAATGCCGACCTTCATAGCCCGAAACAGCCGACCGCCCGCGAGATCGCGCTCTGGCATCAACATCGCAGTATCGACAACGACTCCAGAGGGCAGCATTAACAACGCGCTCTGCTCCATGTCGAGGGTCGGCGAGTTCCAATGCTGATCCGCAATCGTCAACGGTTCGGAAACCACCTGCCCTAGCAACTCGGTCCTGATCATCTTTGGAGTGATCCGCCCAAGCTGCGCCCTCTGGACTGGAGAAATCATGCCGATCCCATAGGCCAAGTGGTTTACCAGCGTTGCCTGTCCCACACCGAAATTGCAGGCGATCGCATACATGTCGAGTGCCGACGCCTTGTTAGGATCAAGGCCACGCTTCACAAATGCCTCGCGCAACCCCAGCGTCGGCATCAGTACGAAGGCCGCGAATGAATCGGCCAGGACTTCGTTCGGAGGACGATCGGCGTTCTGGGCATGATCGTCCCGAAGTTCATCGATCGTGGAGCCGTGACCGAAAACGTGATGGCCCAACTCGTGCGCGCAAGTAAACGCGCGCCTGGCTGGTGGCCTTAGAGCCGAGACATGGATGCGGGGTTTCGGTTGGCGGTCATACATGCCTTCCATGTTGATGTCGTTGAAGCGCACGTTGACGTTATGCGCTTCGCACAGGCCGTAGATGCACGTTGGGCTCTGGAGGTCGAGGCCGGCTTTGGTACGCGCAGTGATCGACGCCTGCATGCCTTGCATGACAAGCGTCTTCTGCGTAGCGAAGGAGGATGATGTCAAGGGTCGGGCACTCATTTGCGCGCCCCCCCGTCATCTTCCGTGTCGGAGTTGCGCATGGACGCCAGCAGCCTCAAGAGTCGGTCAAGGTCAGCCGGCTTGAGCTTGCCTAGTTCGCGCGCTGCGAGTTGCAGCCGTGGGTCATCGACTTCGAGTTGTTCGGCCGACTCGCCCAATAGCCACGACACCGTGACATCGTAGGTCTCTGCGAACTTCGTCAGCTCTTCGGCAGAGACACGGCGATTGCCTGCCTCGATCTCCGAAATCGTCGGCCGATGCATGGCTAGTAATTTGGCCACCTGACCCTGCGACAGGCCGGCCACCTTCCTCGCCTCGCGCAGGCGCGTCGCAATCGCTTCACGTATCGATTCCTGTATTGCAGTCATTGCGCGTTCACCTTCTGAGCTGGAGCCGGTGGCTCCGATTCAGCCAATGCGACCACGATTGCCACGGCTTCATCGACCGTGAGCGCGATCGTGGTCTTCTCGCGCCGAAAGATGTTTACGTCGTTGGCGATCGTGATGCCGAGCTTCACGCCGAGCATTCCGATCGCAACCGGCCAAATCTTGCTGTCAAACTTGGGCAAGTCTTCGATGGGTTTGGTGGTCCCAGCGATTGCCGGGCATTCCAACCCACTCGATGTCTGAATGTTCTGCAGGACCTCCACCAGGGCGGCCCGAACCGCGTTTGCGTCCATTTGATCCTCCAAGTCGACCGTTACGGCAGGTAAGAAAATCTTACCATACTGACGCCAGAACGCAATACCTCGCCTGATGATCGACGCTGCAAGGCGATTCAGCCGACAATCGCATTGAAAACTGTCAGAAACCAAGCGATAATTCTTCCATAACGGAATAGCCACCATGCGCACCCTTGCCAAACAAGTGTTGGTACATGCAACCGGATTGCCGGAGGGCACCCCTTTGGTCGCCAAAGAACTGCTGCACCTGGGCAGCCGCGCAGCCGTAGACCAAGTGCTGTCCCGCCTGGTGCAGCGCGGCGCCCTGCTGCGCGCCGGCCGCGGCATCTATGTCCTGCCCGTCGAGAGCCGCTTTGGCACCCGTGCGCCATCGGCCGTCAAGATGGTCGAGGGTCTGGCGAACCAGCGTGGGGAAACCATCGTGTCGCACGGTGCCGCCGCCGCCAACGCGCTGGGCCTGACCACGCAGGTGCCGATGCGGGCGGTCTATCTCACGTCCGGCCCCAGCCGCCGATTGAAATTGGGCGCGCAGATGGTCGAGTTCCGGCACGCGCCGATCTGGCAACTGATCTTCCCGGGGCGGGCCGCCGGCGACGTGGTGCGGGCACTGGCTTGGCTGGGCCCGGAGAAAGCCGGGGAAGCGATCCGGAAGCTGCGCGCCAAGCTGCCGGCATCCGAGCTGAAGGAAGTCGCATCGGTGCGGTCGCGCCTGCCGACCTGGATGGCCCAAGAGGTCAGCGCCCTGGTGACCCATGGCTGAGTTCTTCCAGCTCTCCACCGCCGAACGCCTGGACGCGCTCGACGCGGCAGCCAACACATCGGGCCTCCTGCCCCATCTGCTGGAAAAAGACATCTGGGTGGTCTGGTCGCTGCGGCACCTCTTTGCCGGCCCCTACGCCGACCATTTGGTATTCAAGGGCGGCACGTCCTTGTCGAAAGCCTACGGCGTCATCCGGCGCTTCTCCGAGGACGTGGACCTGACTTACGACATCCGCGCCATCGCCGGCGATCTGGCGGGCGATGCGGATGCCCCGCTGCCGGCCAGCAAGAGCCAGGAGAAGAAGTGGAGCAAGGAGATTCGCGCGCGCCTGTCGGACTGGGTCGGCGCCGAGATCGTGCCCCGTCTCAAGCATGACCTTGAGCAGCAGGGTCTGCCGGCAACCGTGCGGGCCGAGGGCGACAAAGTGTTCATCGACTACGCACCGCTGGCCACCGGCACCGGCTATGTCGCGCCCGCCGTCATGCTGGAATTCGGTGCCCGCTCCGCCGGCGAGCCCAGCGAACGGCGCGTCATCCGCTGCGACGCGGCCGCGTATCTGCAGGGGTTGGAGTTTCCCACCGCAACACCACAGGTCATGCGCGCCGAACGCACCTTCTGGGAGAAGGCCACGGCGATTCACGTTTTCTGTGCGCAAGGCGAGTTCCGGGGTGGTGACCGCTTCGCGCGTCACTGGCACGACGTGACACGGCTGGATGCCGCCAGCTTCGCCGATGCGGCCATCGCGGACAAAGCCCTGGCTCGGGCGGTGGCCGATCACAAGAGCGTGTTCTTTGCAGAAAAGAACACGCATGGCGATGTCATCGACTATCACGCTGCCGTCGCCGGTGGGCTCCAGCTTGTACCTGATGACGGCGCGTTGGCCAAATTGGCTACCGACTATCAACACATGGTCGATGACGGCTTATTCCTCGACGACGCCGAACCTTTCGACGCCCTGCTGGAGCGCTGCCGAGTCATTCAGCAAAAAGCCAATGCCAAGCGAGCAGCGCAATAGAAATTGGGAAGGCCGCGCTCTCGTCATTTCTGTGAAACAGCCCGTGACAGCCCTGCCCGCCTGAACCCCCGATCCCGCGCCATGAACGCCTCCAGCATATGCGGGATCAGCGTGACGGCATCGACCGTCTCGCCATAAGTCTGCGCGTGCATCGCCGCGTAGCGCTCCAGCTCTGCCTTGAGCACCGCGGTGCAGGCAAAGGTGAGCTTCACGCTCTCGGTCTTGGGCAGCGGCCCGAGCCGCAGCTTGTGGGCAGACGTGCTCATGGTGATGCGCCTCGCTGGAAGAACAGCGGCTGATACGGCCGCAGCACCAGGTCCTTGTTCACCATCACCTCCATCGCAAAACCCGGCCGGATGGTCAGCGTCGGCTGGATGCTCAGATTGCGCCGCGTGATCTCCTGCCCGACCTGGTTGGTCGTGTTCTGCGCACTGTCGCGCAGGGCGATCACGACGTTGCCGTTGGCGCCGCCCTGGTTCGAGACGGCCAGTTCCGAGCTGGCGCCCAGCAGCGTGGACAGCGCGGCGCCGGCCAGGATGCGGCTCCAGTGCCAGTCAACGCCGTCCTCCAGCCCGGCATAACCGGCCGGATCGATGCCGGGCAGCTGGTCGAGCGCGATCGAGGACGTGTCCGGCAGGATCAGCCGCGTCCAGACCAGCAGCACGCGGCGCTGCCCGAACGCCACCTGGCTGTCGTAGCGCCCGATCAGCCGCGAGCCCTGCGGGATCAGCAGGTAGCGGCCGGTCGCCGTGTCGTAGACCGGCTGCGTGACCTCGGCGATCACCTGACCCGGCAGATCGGAATTGATGCCGGTCACCAGCGCCGCCGGGATGATGGTGCCGGCCATCACCGTGTAGGGCGATGCCGGCGCCTGCACGCCGCCACGGTTGCGTGTGGCGGCATCGCCTGCCTTCGCGAGGAAGGCTTCCTTCTGGTCCTGGCGATTCTGGATCGCGGTCGGATCGTTGGGCGACACCGCCGTCGACGACGGTCCGGCGCCCGCCGGATCGAACGGGCCTGCCTGAGCGTTTTGCACGGCCGGCGGCGGCGATGCCTGGGCGACCGTGCCCGATGTGCCGTCCTTGCCGGTACGGAAGAACACCGACGACCGCGCCGCGGCGTCGGCATCGCGCTGACGATCGATCGTCCCCGTGGATGGACCGGGATCGGATGCCGCATGGCGCCCGGCCGCTCCCCAGTCGCCCGGCATCGGCGGTCCCAGTGCCGGCACGCTGGCCGCGGGTGCGACTGCAGGTGCTGGCTTGGGCGCGAGCCTCGTGTAATCGGCCGGCAGCCGGTCCAGATCCTCGGTCTTCGCCACGCGATCGACGTTGTAAAGCTCGCGCTGGTCGGCGCCATGCCGGCGGGTCTGCGACTGCAGCGCCCACATCGACGCACCGGCAATGGCCAGTGCCAGCACACCTGCCGCCATCGCCAGCGTGCGACGGTTCAAGCGCATCACCGGACGCGGCGACGCACGCAGCGCCGCGCTGTCGGGATCGACCTTGGGCGCCGCCAGGGGTTCGCGCTCAGTCGCGTCCATGACCGGCTCCGGCCGCGACGCCGTCGGTGCGCTCGATGCGCACCACCGCCGCCTTCTTGCCGCCCAGCCGCAGCTCGGCCGCCCCGAACAGCCGGTCGACGATGTCGTAGGGCGCGTGGAAGCGGTAGTTGACCAGCTCGCCTTGGCCGTCCGGCCCGACCACGAAGAGGGGCGGCAACTCGCCTTGCGCGATGCCCGCCGGGAACTGGATGTAGACGTGCCTTCCGTCATCGAACGTCCGCACCGGCCGCCACGGCGGATGGTCGCCGGTGATCGCATAACGGAACCGCAGCGTATCCAGCGCCAGGCCGGTGGCGACCGGCGCCGCCGCGTCCGCCGCCTGCGCCTGGGTCTGCAGCGCCAGCAACTGGTCCCTCGGGTAATCCCATGACACCGACGCCATCCAGGTCTTGTCGGTGGACGTGAGTTCGAGCAGATAGGTGCGACGGTTGGTGGTGACGGCGAGGTTGGTCTTCAGGCCCACCCGCGTGGGCTTCACCATCACGTTGACGCGGCGGTCCGCGCCGCTGCCGCTCGTGGTGTCGCCGACGATCCAGCGCACCGTGTCGCCGGCGGCGACCGTCACCAGCCGCTCGCCTTGCTGCAGTGCGATCACCGTCACCCGTCCCGGACGGGTATAGACCTCGTACAACGCCCCGTCCGAGTACGGCCACACCTGGATCGCATTGACGTAGCCCTCGCGCGTCGGCGCCATGCGCGCCTCGGCGTTGGCCTGCTCGACGCCCGTCCGCACGCTGGCCGGCTTCGGCGCCGATTTCGTATCGGACGCATCGGGCAGCGGCTTCAACTGGCCGGGCAGCGGCAGGGGCTTCGGAACCACCACCACCTCGACCGGTTTGGGCAGCGCCGGCAGGGGTTCCGCCTCGACCGGTTGATCCAGCGAGATGGCCGGTGGCGGTTTGCCGGACGTGGCGCAGCCGGCGAGCGTCGCCAGCGACAACAACACGAGGAATGGGATGGATGGTTTCATGGTGTCTTCGCTCCTTCGGAGGCGTCGAAGTCCCGGCTCCAGGACAGGCCGTTGATGTAGATGCCCAGCGGGTTGCGGCGCAGTTGCGCGGCGGTGCGCGGCGGCTGCACGACGAGCGAAAGCACCGCCGTCCAGTGCTCGGTGCCGGTGGGCGTGCCGTTCGCGTAGTGGTGTTCGACCCAGCGCACCTGGAACGAGGCGCCGCTCACGCGCACGACGCTGGTCACCTCCACCGACACGGAATCCTGGCCGACGTGGGCGAACGGATCGTGGGCACGCGCGTCGTCGTTCAGGGTCGCCGCGCCCCGGTCGGTGGTGTAGCCATAGGCTTCGAGCCAGTTCTGCCGCACCACGACCGGATCGATCGACAGCGAGCGCACGTCGGTGATGAAGCGCGCCAGGTGGTAAGCGATCTGCGCATCGCTCGGCTTGTACGGCGTGGCCGCTGCACCGACGGCACGCACCTGGCCGAGGTGATCGACCTCCACCACATAGGGCGTGACCAGGGATTGCCCGGCTCGCCATACCAGGCCCGCCGCCATCAATACCGCCAGCAGCAGACATCCGAACGCCATCAGCCGCCAGTTCCCGGCCTGCACGCGCGCACTGCCCAGGCGCTCGTCCCATACCTGCGCGGCGGCTTGGTATGGCGTGGCGGGCGGCGGCGTGTCGCTGTAGCGCACCCAGGGTCGTTTGAAGCGCATCGCTCGTCTCCCTTACTCGTTGGAGGCATCGCGCAGGCTGGGACTGGCGCCGCCCCCGCCGCGGTCGGCCGAGCGCAGCACGTGGGCGGCGGTCGAGGCACCCTGGGCGAGGCGCTGCCTGCGCTGCAGGCGTTGCGCCCAGTCGGGCGCTTGTACGGATGCATCGGATGACGCGCTGGATGGGGGTGATGGGGCCTCTTCCCCGCCACGGGCGGTGGTCGCCGTGGGCGCGGCACCGCCCGCCGAGGCCACACGATCCTTGACGGCGCGCGCCCCGGCGGCCACATGTTGACCCGCGGCCTGCGCGCCACGGCGCGCGACGTTGGCGACACCGGCCCCGACCGACCGCACGCCGCTGGCACCGGAGGCGGCCGCTCCAGCGCGATACGCCGAGGTGGCACCGTGCGCGACGCTGCTGGCCGAACGTACCGTGCCGCCGGCCCCGCGTGCTGCGAGCCGGGTGCCGGCTGCGACGGCCGCCCCGCCCGCAGCCACCGCTGCGCCGCCCGCCACCGCCAGGCCCGCGGCACCCAGCGCGGTGCCCGCCGCCGCACCCGCGCCGAGCTGCGGAGCACCCGACACGAGGCCCGTCGCAATGCCTGGCCCGAAGATTCCAAGCCCCAGCAGCGTGAGCGAACCCAGCATGATGGCGAGCGCATAGTTCAGCGAGGGATCGGCGCCGGCCGGCGTCTGGAACTGGCCGAAGATCGTCGAGCCGATGCCGACGATCACCGCCAGCACCAGCACCTTGACGCCCGAGGACACCACGTTGCCCAGCACCTTCTCGGCGAGGAACGCGGTCTTGTTCCACAGCGCGAAGGGCACCAGCACGAAGCCGGCGAGCGTGGTCAGCTTGAATTCGATCAGCGTGACGAAGAGCTGCACCGCCAGCACGAAGAAACTGACGATCACCACGATCCACGCAAGGAACAGCACGACGATCACGTCGAGGTTGGAAAACACCGCCGTGAATCCGGTCAGGGTGCCGATCTGCTGCAGCAGGGGCTGGCCCGCTGCGACGCCGACCTGCGCCAGGCGCCCCGGCTGCAGGAACTGCGCCACGGTGATCGACGAACCGGACGCCAGCAAGCCCAGGCCGGCGAACGAGCGGAAGACGATGCTGGCCAGCGCGTTGAAGTTGCCGATGATGTAGGCGAAAGCGCCGACGTAGAGCGTCTTGCGGATCAGCTTCGCCAGCACCTCCTCGCCGCCCATCGCCCAGAACAGCCCCGCCAGCGTCATGTCGATCGCGATCAGCGTCGCGCTCAGGTACATCACCTCGCCGTGCAGCAGGCCAAAGCCCGAATCGATGTAGCGGGAGAAGACGTTGAGGAACTGGTCGATGATCGACAGGTCGTTCATGGCCGGTCCTCGTCGTCATCGGGGCCGTCGAAACCCGGCGGGATGGGCGGCAACGCGGACAGCCCCTGGTACGCGTCGGCGCCACCGGGTCCGAGGAAGAAGCGCCGACGGCAGGCTGCGTCCGCCACCCAGCCTGGAGCTTCACCGACGTGCGCGCGTTTCATGGCCATGGCGTCAGTGGCCGTAGAAATCGACGGACCGCGGCGTGTACCGCGGGCCGTTGCCCAGGAAGCGCGACCGGACCTGCTGCGAGCGTGCCTGCGTCGCGGCCTGCCGCGCCTGCTCCAGTGCCGTCGCACGGTCCTGCGCGATGGTGAGCTGCTGCGCCTGGATCGCCTGCCGCGCGAGCAGCGCCAGCAACTGATTGGTGGCCTGCGTCGCCTGCAACTGGCCGACCGCGCCCTGGCTCTGCGCCACAAGATCGCTCAGCACGCCCTGGTCGGACAGCAGGTTCTGTGCGGACTGCGACTGCATCTGCGTCGCGGTCCGCAGGGCCGCCACCGAGTCCCGCCAGCGCTCCTGCGCGTCCTGCAGCATCCGGTCGCTGCTGACGCTCGCGCCGTAGGCATCCGGATAGAGTCGCGCGAACGTCGCCTGCGACTGCGCGACGTTGAAGGTCAATCCCTGCGCCTGCGCGATCAACTGGTTGGTGCTCGACAGCATGGCCAGCAGCCGCGAGAGCGTGTTGAAGTCCAGGCTCTTCAGGTTGCGGCCCTGGTTGAGCAGCATCTGCGCCTGGTTCTGCAGCTGCCGGATCTGGTTGTCGATCTGCTGCAACTCGCGCGTCGCGGTCAGCAGGTTCTGCGTGAAGTTGGTCGGATCGAACACGATCCATTGCGCCTGCGCGACCGCGGCCAGGCCCATCGATGCCGCCAGCGCGGCGGCCAGCAGGCTCTTCTTCATGCGGCAGTCTCCTCGAGTGACGGAAAGGACGGGATGAGATCGGCGGCCCAGTCGAGGCCGCGATGACGCAGCCACGCGCCGGCAAAGCCATCGGGTGACACGGCGGACGCCACCGCGTCGATGGCGCGCTGGTCCTCGGGCGTGGCGGCGCCGGCAAACGCCAACGCGACAGGACCCAGCCCCAGATCGAAGACGCGGTTGCCCAGCCGCGACTGGTAGTAGTAGTCGCGCTTGGGCTGCGCCTGCGCGACGATGGCGATCTGCCGCGCGTTCAGCCCGAAGCCCTCGTAGATGGTCCGGATCTGCGGTTCCGTGGCCTGCGGGTTCGGCAGGAAGATGCGGCTCGCGCAGCTTTCGATGATCGCGGGCGCGATCGACGAATCGCGGATGTCGGCCAGCGACTGCGTCGAGAAGATCACCGAGACGTTCTTCTTGCGCAGCGTCTTCAGCCACTGTCGGATGCGCGAGGCGAACACCGGGTCGTCCAGGAACAGCCAGGCCTCGTCGAGGATGAGCAGCGTCGGCGCGCCGTCGAAGCGCTCTTCGAAGCGCGCGAACAGATAGCCCAGCACAGCGAGCACCGCCGCCTTGCTGTGCATCAGCTCTTCCATCTCGAAGCCCTGCACCGACGCGGACCCGAGCCGGTCGTGATCGGCATCGAGCAGCTTGCCGTGCGCGCCACCGAGCACGTAGGGCTGCAACGCCTGGCGCAGCGCGTTCGACTGCAGCAGCACCGACAGGCCGGTCATGGTGCGCTGCTCTACGGGTGCACTGGCGAGGCTGCCCAGCGCCGACCAGACGACCTCCTTCTCGGCCGGCCCCACGGCGACACCTTCATGGAGCAGACGACCTTCGATCCATGCGCTCGCCCAGGTGCGGCAGCCCTCCTGATCGATGCGCGCCAGGGGCTGGAAGGCGATCTCGCCGTCGCTGCCCAGGTCGTAGTGCTCGCCGCCGAGCCCCAGGATCGTGGCGCGCATCGAGCGGCCCATGTCGAATGTGACGATGCGCGAGCCCGGATAGCGCCGGAACTGCAGCGCGAGTGTGGCGAGCAGCACCGACTTGCCCATGCCGGTCGGACCGACCACCAGCGTGTGGCCCACGTCGCCGATGTGCGTCACCAAGCGGAACGGCGTCGCGCCATCGGTGCGCGTGACGATCAGCGGCGGTCCGTCCAGATGCGCATTGCGCTCCGGCCCGGCCCAGACCGCCGACACCGGCATCAGGTGCGCGAGGTTCAGCGTCGAGACGATGGGCTGGCGCACGTTGGCGTAGGCATGGCCGGGAATCGACGACAGCCAGGCATCGACTGCGTTCAAGGTCTCGGGGAGGGTGACGAAGCCGCGCCCCTGGATGGTCCGCTCCACCATGCGCAGCTTTTCCTCCGCGGCCGTGGCGTCGGCATCCAGCACGGTGACGGTCGCCGTCACGTAGCCGTAGGCGACCTGGTCGCTGCCCAGCTCCTGCAGCGCGGCGTCGGCATCGGTTGCCTTGTTGGCCGCGTCGGTGTCGACCAGCGGGCTTTCCTGCTGGAAGATGGTTTCGCGCAGCAAGGCAACGACATTCTTGCGCTTGGCGAACCACTGCCGGCGCAGCCGCGTCAGCTCGCGCTCGGCCTCGGCCTTGTCGAGGCACAGGAAGCGCGTGCTCCAGCGGTAGGCAAAGCCCAGCCGGTTGAGATCATCGAGCAGGCCCGGCCAAGTCGAGGTCGGAAAGCCGCGCACCGTCACCACGCGCAGGTGCTGCGTGCCCAGCATGGGCGCGAGCCCACCCGTCAACGGCTCGTCTGCCAGCAGCGCATCCAGGTGGAACGGCACCTCGGGCACCGCCACCGGATGCCGGCGCGTCGAGACCGTGCCGTGCAGATAGGTCAGCGTATCGCCGTCATCGAGCCAGGCGATCTCCGGCATCACGCCTTCGAGCAGGCCGAAGAACCGTTCGGTCTCGGAGACGAAGGCCTCCAGACGTGCCCGCCAGTCCACGCCTTGCTGGCGGGTGTTCTCGTACAGCAGCGTCGCCGCCCGCGCCTTGGCCTCCTCCGGCGGCAGGTAGAGCAGCGTCAGGTGGTAGACGCTCTCGTAATGGCTCCCGGCTTCCTCGAACGCGGCACGCCGTTCCGCGTCCACCAGCCACGACAGTGGTTCCGGAAACGCCGACCGGGGATAGTCCGCCGCTTCGCGCCGCTCGGCTTCAACAAACAACGCCCAGCCGGAACCCAGGCGGCGCAGCGCGTTGTTCAGCCGCGCCGACGTGGCGACCAGCTCGCTCTCGGTCGCGCTGTCCAGATCCGGTCCGCGAAAGCGCGCCGTGCGCTGGAACGACCCGTCCTTGTTGAGCAGGACGCCGGGCGCGACGAGCCCTGCCCACGGCAGCCAGTCGGCGAGCAGCGCCGGGCGCTGACGGTATTCGGCGAGGTACATCATCGCCCCACCCCTACACGTCCAGCAGCGCGCGATGCTTGATGTGCCGCGCGAACACGGGCATGAACTGCGGATCGAGCCGTGCGCCCCACACCGCCAGCGAGTGGCCGATGAACCACAGCGCCAGGCCCGGAAGCCAGAGCTGCAGGCCCAGCCCCACGGCCGCGGCCAGCGTGCCGTTGGCGATCGCCACCGTGCGCGGCGCGCCACCGAGCAGGATCGGCTCGGTCAGCGCGCGGTGCAGCGGCACCTCGAAGCCGGAGGTCACGGTGCTCATGCGACCAGCGCTCCGCCGGAGAAGCTGAAGAAGCTCAGGAAGAACGACGACGCGGCAAAGGCGATCGACAGGCCGAAGACGATCTGGATCAGCCGGCGGAAGCCGCCGCTGGTGTCGCCGAAGGCGAGCGTCAGGCCGGTGACGATGATGATGATCACCGCGATGATCTTGGCCACCGGCCCCTGGATCGATTCCAGGATCGACTGCAGCGGTGCTTCCCAGGGCATGTTCGAGCCGGCCGCGTGCGCGGCGGGCAAGACCGCGCCCAGCAGCGCGACGAAGCCCCACAACAGCCCCATGCGCAGATACGGGTTTGCGGAAAAGCGGGTTGGCGTCATGACGATGCTCCGATGGTGGACAAGGAGGGAGGCGGCGGCAGCCGTTCGGTGCTGAGCCGGTAGCCGCGCTCGTCGAAGCCGACGACGCGGGCGATGTCCTGGATGCGGCGCGCCCGGCCGCGGCCGGCGATGTAGACGATGACGTTCACCGCCTCGGCGATCAGCGCGCGCGGCGGGGTCACCGCGACTTCGAGGATCAGTTGTTCCAGGCGCAGCAGCGCGCCTTCGGCAGAGCCGGCATGGACGGTGGCGATTCCGCCGGGGTGTCCCGTGCCCCAGGCCTTGAGCAGGTCCAGCGCTTCGGCGCCGCGCACTTCGCCCACCACGATGCGATCCGGGCGCAGCCGCAACGTCGAGCGCACTAGTTCAGCCATCGTCACCACGCCGGCGCGCGTGCGCAGCGGCACGTGGTCGCGCGCGGCGCATTGCAGCTCCACCGTGTCTTCGAGGATGATCACGCGATCGCCGGTGGCCGCGACCTCATCGAGCAGCGCATTGGCCAGCGTGGTCTTGCCGGTGCTGGTGCCGCCCGCGATCAGGATGTTCTGCCGCTCGCGCACGGCGCAGCGCAGGAACTCGGCCTGGGCCGCGGTCAGGATGCCGTCGGTGACGTAGTCGTCGAGCCGGATGACGCCGACGGCGCGCTTGCGCAGCGCAAAGGCCGGACCCGGCGCCACCGGCGGCAGCGCGCCCTCGAAGCGCTCGCCGGTCTCCGGCAGCTCGGCCGTCAGCAGCGGCTTGCCCGCGTGGACCTCGGTGCGCACGTGCGCGGCGACCAGGCGGATAATGCGTTCGCCATCCGCCGCCGAAAGCTGCACGCCCATCGGCGCGCGTCCGCTGGACAGCCGGTCGATCCACAGCGAGCCGTCCGGGTTGAGCATGATCTCGATGACATCCGGGTCGTCCAGCGCCTGCGCGATCTGCGGCCCCATCGCCGTGCGCAGCATGCGAATGCGCCGGTCCAGCGACGTCGCCAGCGGTGAGCGGACAGCGTGCGGCACGGCGCTCATGACGCCGCCTCCCCCGCCGCCGCGTCCCCGGCATCCGCGCCCGCCACGAAGGCGTCGGAATCGGGCTGTATTTCCTCGTGGACGTCCTTGACCAGGCTGTGCCCGCGCATCAGGTGGCGGCCCAACTGCTCGACGAACTGCGCGTAACGCGCCCTGCCCTGCGCGCGTGCCGCCACCTGATGCGCTTCCGGCACCGGCGTGCTGACGGTGAGGACGTAGCGCACATAGAGCGCCAGCGCCTCGATCAGGATGGTCTGGTCGCGCTCCAGCTTCTCGAACTGCCGCGACAGCCGGTCCAGCCGCTTGGCGATCGCGGCCTCGCGCTGATCGCCTGCATCGGGCGACAGCCACGAGGTCAGCGCCACGGCGACGATCGACGACTTGGAGACGCCTTTCATCACGGCAAGCTGGTCCAGTCGCCGCGCGTGCTCGGGCTCGATGAAGAGGTTCAGGCGCGTGCGGCTCACAATGCGATCCCGTCGTCAGGATCAAGGGAGGCGAAGCGCGCCGTGCGTTGCAGACGCCGGTCGAGTTGCGCTGGCAGCGGCGGCGGCATCTCGTCGTCATCGAGCAGCGCGAGGTCGTCGGGAACCGGCTCGGGCGGCGGGACAGACGCGACGTCGGCGAGTTCCGGCTGCCGCTGGCGTCCCGCGTCGTCGCTGGCCTCGCCGGACATCGCGCCCGTCGCTGGAACCCCCGGCACAGCGGGAATCGCCAAACCGCTCCAGTCATCGGAGCGTGCCGGCGGCACGTCCACGTAACGGCCCGGCATCAGCAGCGGCGGGGCCAGGACGCGGTGCTTGAAATTGCCGTCGCGGTAATAGCGGATCTTCCTGGCCCGGATCGGCGCGTGCCCGGAGACCATCACCACCTCGTCATCGGGTGGCAGCTGCATCACCTCGCCCGGCGTCAGCAGCGGCCGTGCGGTTTCCTGCCGCGACACCATCAGGTGGCCGAGCCACGGCGCGAGCCGATGGCCGGCGTAGTTGCGCTGCGCGCGCAGCTCGGTGGCGGTGCCCAGGGCTTCGGAGATGCGTTTGGCGGTGCGCTCGTCGTTGGTTGCGAATGCGATGCGCACATGGCAGTTGTCGAGGATGGAATGGTTCTGGCCGTAGGCCTTGTCGATCTGGTTCAGCGACTGCGCGATCAGGAAGGCGCGCAGGCCGTAGCCCGCCATGAAGGCCAGCGCGCTCTCGAAGAAGTCGAGCCGACCCAGTGCGGGAAACTCGTCAAGCATCAGCAGCAGCGTGTGACGGCGGGCGATGCCGTCCGAACCGTCGAGCGATTCGGTCAGGCGCCGGCCGATCTGGTTGAGGATCAGCCGGATCATCGGCTTGGTGCGGCTGATGTCGGATGGCGGCACCACCAGGTACAGCGACACCGGGTGTTCTGCGGAAATCAGATCCGCGATGCGCCAGTCACAGCGCGAGGTGACTTCGGCCACCGTCGGATCGCGGTACAGACCGAGGAAGCTCATCGCGGTGGACAGCACGCCGGAGCGCTCGTTGTCGCTCTTGTTCAGCACCTCGCGCGCGGCCGAGGCGACGACGGGATGCGGCGACTCGCCGAGATGCCGCGTGGTCATCATCCGGTGCAGCGTCAGCTCGAAGGGACTGGCCGGGTCGGACAGGAAGTTGGCCACGCCGCGCAGCGTCTTGTCCGCGCCGGCGTAGAGCACGTGCAGAATGGCGCCGACCAAGAGCGCATGGCTGGTCTTCTCCCAGTGGTTGCGCCGCTCCAGCGCGCCCTCGGGATCGACCAGGATGTCGGCGATGTTCTGCACGTCGCGCACCTCGTGCATGCCGCGCCGCACTTCGAGCAGCGGGTTGTACGCGGCAGACCGTGCATCGGTGGGGTTGAACAGCAGGCAGTGCGAGAAGCGCGAACGCCAGCCGGCGGTGAGCTGCCAGTTCTCGCCCTTGATGTCGTGGATCACGGCCGAGCCGGGCCAGGAAAGCAGCGTCGGCACCACCAGGCCGACGCCCTTGCCCGAACGCGTCGGCGCGAAGGCCATCACATGCTCGGGACCGTCATGGCGCAGGTAGTCACCGTCCTTGCGGCCGAGGAAGACGCCGGACGGCCCCGCCAGTCCGGCCTGACGGATTTCAGCCGGTGCGGCCCAGCGCGCCGAGCCGTAGGTCGTGACGAGTTTGGATTGGCGCGCGCGCCAGACCGACATGCCAATGGCGACGCAAGCGGCGGTTACGCCGCTCGTGGCCGCCATGGCACCGCCCTTCAGGAAGAGACGCGGTGCGTAGGCGTCGAACCAGTACCACCACTCGAACAGCTGCCACGGGTGATAGACAGGAATGCCGAGGCAATCGAACCAGGGCGAACCGAGGCGCAGCTGGTAGCCCAGTTGTGCCGCGGTCCATTGGGTGGCGCCCCAGGTTCCCGCGATCACGATGCCGAACACCGCCAGCACCTGGCCGAACAGCACACTGGTTCCCTGCATGTCGGTCTCCGAATTTCCCCTGCATCGCGCGGCGATGACGCGCCGCAGGCGTGAGATTCGGCGCCGGATCAGGAGCGGTCAAAGACCGTTATCGGAAGGATCGAGACGAAGAAAACAAGATTTCCAGCGAGGGCAAAATCCAGCGCGCTGGCGTCAATGGCAGCGTGTTATGGCGTGCAGGGTGATCCATCCAAAAAATATCGTGGATAACGCCAACGCCCAGGCACGCACCCCGCATGTGACCGGGATCGTCCAGTCCCCGCAGGGTATTTCGATGTCGCGGTGATCAGTTCCGCGGTGCAGGTTGCGGCGTGTACTTGCCCTTGCCATCGCCCATGAAGCGTCGGCGAAATGCTTCACTCGCTGCGTTGCAGGTGGCATCGCCCATCTTCGCGTGGTCTTCCTGGCATAGGCGCTGTACTTCCTTGAGCCGATCCGGATGGGCGACCAGTGATTCGACGGTATCCGTCGGTGTGGCCTTCCCACAAGCCGCCAGCGCCAGGATCATCGGCAGCACGCATGTCCACTTCATGTCATTCCTCCTGCGTGGTGGGATGAGCACACCGAACTTCACGGGGGTTCGCCCGGAGCCGTTGTCTCGACCGGATTGACCCGGTCGATGAAATGGCTCAACTGTGCGGACGGTTCGATGTCGGGCCGCAGCAGGTACGTCGTGAGCATGGGTGAACGCCCCGCAAGCGGGCGTACCACCACGCCGGGGTGACGGCAGGCCTCAATCTCTGTCGCACTGGTCAGGCTCACCCCGTAGCCTGCGGCGACTAGCGCCAATAAAAGATCATGGGTGGTCACGTGCTCGGCAATCGTCGGCTGGACATCCACCGTGCGAATCACCCGTTCGATCTGCCGGCTGCAGCCCTCGCACGCCTTCGGGTGGCACAGTACCAGCGGATAGCGCAGCACCTCCTCCAGCGGAATGCGCTTGTGCGCCAGCAACGGGTGGCGCGCCGGTACCGCCACGACCAGCGGATCGCTCCACACCGGCTCAGCAATAATGCCTTCGCCCACCTCGGCGGACTGGGCAAATCCCGCGTCGAACAGATCGCTGCGCAGTCCCTTCACCTGCAGCGCGAACGGGGTTTCGAACAAGCGGATCTCGGTATCCGGTTCCTCTTCCCGGCACTGCGCAAGCAATGCGGCAAACCGCGACGAGGCGACGCCATCTGACAGCGCGATGCGCAACGTACCCCGGTAGCCTGTGGCAGCCGCTTTGGCGCTAGCCTTGGCCTGTTCCACTGCCGACAGCACGCGCCGGGCTTCGTCAAGGAACACCTGCCCCACCCAGGTCAATCGCGTGCTGCGTGTCGTGCGCTCGAACAACTGCGTCCCGAGATCATATTCAAGATCCTTGATCGCCCGCGACAGCGGCGACTGCTCGATGTGCAGCCGCTCGGCTGCGCGCGCGAAATGGAGTTCTTCGGCGACGGCGATAAAGTAACGAAGATGGCGTAACTCCATCTCCGCTTCCTTAAAACGTTGATTTCAACATCTGACCAATCATGCTTTCCTCCTCACTGTAGGCATCAGTCCCGATGGAGCTTCTTGAAAACCAACCCGCCGCCTAGTGCCGCCGCGATAGCGAGAACTGCGGCAAATGCAGTGGCGCCAGCTTCAAGACCTACGGCATCGATGAAGTATCCCGTTGCAACAGAC
>SCRF01000136.1 GCA_004322005.1 Rhodanobacter sp.
AGTGCCTTTTCTCAGCTTTCTCAAGCGAATGAATCAGTTGGTACAGGATGTCGTTGGGTCTGTTAGACATATTTTACAAAATTAGACGGTTAATTAAATAAACGAAAATATTCTTTGGACATCATAGCGGGAAATAAGCGAAAGTCAGGTCTACCGGCCATTTTGCATTTTTTATAACAGTTTTGGCATCCGCTATCTGGGAAATTCTTGATTTGGAAACAGGTTTCAATTACTATTATCTTTGTGAAACAATTGCAGGGGATACCACCCCGGTAGTTGAGAAGAGAAAGAAAAGTGAGATAAAAGCTGTAGGCAGCACAAGTTCGTATCAAGATTTTTTCATATGGCAAGCAATCGTTAGAGGTCAGTCCGTTTCTACGGAAGGACCTTTTTTGTTTTTGGACCTTTCTAAGCCAGTTTACCAGATATACCCCAATTGAATACTTCCGTAGTGTTGTCCCTTCCGCTGCGTGAGGGACTGTTTATTTTCCGCCACCAGGGAGTAACCAAAATAGAACTTATTGCCGGAATAGAGGAAGCCCAGCCTCCCCTGAAGGAAGAAAGGGTTTAGTCTGCCTTGAATGACCTCCGGTTCTTTCTTGAACATGGTACCCTGCACCGTAGCATTATATGCCTGTAAATAAAGTGAAGGATAAAAAAACACAAAAAACTCGCGATTCTTTTTCTGGCTACCAGCATGGTTCCCCCAGAAAGCGGTAGAGCTGTTATTATTGAATCTGCCCAGGAGCAGCGCCGTCCCCACCATGGCATGGGTAAACATATTACCCACGGCTGCCCCCGCTACAGGCTTAATATCGAAGTGCCGGACGCGCGAAGGATCGAGCAAACGGGGGGACCAGATTGCTGATCCAGTCAGTCCCCATCCCGGTTTCAGTTGGTAGGGCCACTGCGGCGTTTCGTAAAGTTCCAGTTCACGGTGAATAAAATTCTGTACTTGCTCCCCAAAAGCCGGTTTCCCGATCAATCCGAACGACACGTCCCAGCCAAGCAGGTCTTCGCGCCGGTTAAAGTGGCGCTGACGGTAGGTCCCATATAGATAACCCGTGACCGGCCTGTCAATTTTACTGAAATTATAATGTCCATCCTCCGCGTTGTAAAGAAACTGCCCGATCTCAACCTGCTGTAGCTTCCGAGACAGGGCCGTATCACCCTGTTTGCGGCGCCATTGAAAATTTAGTTTGAGGCCATTCGTATAATATCCATCGTTATTGATGGAACTGTAGGAATCATTTTCTGTAACGATGCCGAACTGGTGGAAAAATTTTTTGTCCTGAGCTTCAACTTTTAGGGCGAT
>SCRF01000091.1 GCA_004322005.1 Rhodanobacter sp.
CTCCTCGGAGAACTCGGTCTCGACGACGGCGCGGCGGCTGACCACCACGTTGTTGCGCTTGCGGTCCAGCTTGATGATCTTGAACTCGAGTTCCTTGCCCTCGAGGTAGACCGGGTCGCGGACCGGGCGCACGTCGACCAGCGAGCCCGGCAGGAATGCGCGGACGTCCTTGATGTCGACCGTGAAACCGCCCTTGACCTTGCCGGAAATCATGCCGATGATGGTCTCTTCCTTGTCGAACGCCTGCTCCAGGTCGTCCCATACCATCGAGCGCTTGGCCTTCTCGCGCGACAGCTTGGTCTCGCCGAATCCGTCTTCCAAAGCTTCGAGGGCTACCTTCACCTCGTCGCCTACCTGCACCTCCAGCACACCCTGCTCATCGCGGAACTGCTCGATCGGGACGATGCCTTCGCTCTTCAGGCCGGCATTGATCACGACGACGTCGTTGCGGATTTCCACAACGATGCCGGTGACGATGGCGCCGGGCTTCAGCTTGGAGATAGCCTGTTGGCTCTGTTCAAACAGTTCGGCAAAACTTTCAGTCATGTTGATTCCATAGTGGGAAAAGACCGTTGCTCATCGCGCCCATCCTGATGTGATACGCACGAACCTTGCGGTCCACCGGTTGAGGGTGCCTTCAGCGGTTCCGCCGGAACCGACCGTTGCCACCGTTGGCCAAAACCCCCTGCCGTGGCAGGGGCACAGAAACCGCCGCACAACCTCACTGCTATGGCTGCACGACGGCAAGTACTTTCGCGACGACGTCGTCGATGCCGACGCCGGTGGTATCCACCAGCAAAGCATCTTCGGCAGGCTTGAGCGGCGCGACCGCGCGTGATGCATCGCGGTTGTCACGCGCCTCAATTTCTCGCTGAAGGCCCGCAAGTGTAACGCTGAGTCCCTTTTCCTTCAACTGCTTATAGCGCCTTTTCGCACGCTCGGCGGCACTCGCCGTGAGGAAAACCTTGAACGCCGCATCCGGGAAGATCACCGTCCCCATGTCGCGCCCATCGGCCACCAACCCCGGCGGCTTGCGAAAACCCAGTTGCAGCGCCACCAGGGCCTCGCGCACCGGTGGCATCGCGGCGATCGCCGAGGCTGCGGCACCGGCCGTTTCGGTGCGCAATTCGTCGGTGGCGTCATGGCCATTGACGATGACGCGTACCCCGCCATCCTTGCCGGCGGCACGGAACTTGATGCTGATGCCCCGCGCACAACGGGTCACCGCCTCCACGTCCGACAAATCCAGCCCGGCCATGCCGGCGGCGTAGCCCACTGCGCGATAAAGTGCGCCGGAATCCAGCAGATGCCAGCCAAGATGTTCGGCCACCAGGGCGCTGATCGTACCCTTGCCGGATCCGGACGGCCCGTCGATGGTGAGCACGGGAACGGATGCGGCACGACTCATGGCAACTCCTGGCTGGACGGGGAAGGCCGGAGTTTAACGCGTTGACCCCACTCGGAAGGTGATCTGCAACGGACCCAGCCCGGTTTCTTCGACTTTGTCGGTACCGCCAAGCACGAGGCATGGGCACAGCTTCATGGCGTGCCCGAAGAGGAAGCCATGCGCCGTTATATCGAGCTGGTGCAACAACTGCTGGCATGACCACCGCAGAGCGGCTGCACGCAGCGCTTGCTTTTGTGCAGCGATAACCGGCACATTCATACGATCGTTTGAGCTGGCCGCGTCCGTATGAATTTTCCGAAATTGTTCACCCCACTCGATCTGGGTCATGTCACCCTGCCCAATCGCATCCTGATGGGATCGATGCATACCGGGCTGGAGGACAAGGCCGGCGACTACGACAAACTGGCGGCGTACTTCGCCGAACGCGCGCGCGGCGGCGTCGGCCTGATGGTCACCGGCGGCATCGCGCCAAGTATCCAGGGCTGGCTGAAGCCGTTTGGTGGGCGCCTGACGATGCCATGGCACCAGCCACGCCATCGCAAACTGACCCGCGCCGTGCACGCCGAGGGCGGACGCATCTGCCTGCAGATCCTGCATGCGGGACGCTACGGCTATCACCCGTTGTCGGTGGCGCCATCGAGAATCAAGTCGCCGATCACCCCGTTCACTCCCCGTGCGCTCTCATCGCGCGGCGTGGAGCGCACCATCGGCGAGTTCGTGCGATGCGCCAGACTCGCCCAGGATGCCGGGTACGACGGTGTCGAGGTGATGGGTTCGGAAGGCTATCTGATCAACCAGTTCATTGCCGCACGCACCAACCAGCGCAACGATGCCTGGGGTGGCGATGCCACGCGTCGCATGCGTCTTCCGGTCGAGATCGTGCGCCGCACGCGTGAAGCCGTTGGCCGCGATTTCATCATCATCTACCGGCTGTCGATGCTCGATCTGGTCGAGGGCGGCCAGGACTGGAGCGAAATCGTGACCCTGGCCAGGGCGATCGAGGCGGCCGGGGCGAGCATCATCAACACCGGCATCGGCTGGCATGAGGCGCGTGTACCGACGATCGTCACCAGCGTGCCGCGGGCGGGTTTCGCCTGGGTCACGAAGAAGCTCAAGGGCGAGGTGGCGATTCCGCTGATTGCCACCAACCGCATCAACATGCCGGAAGTGGCCGAGCGTGTCCTGGCCGACGGCGAGGCCGACATGGTTTCGATGGCGCGTCCGCTGCTCGCCGATCCGGAGTGGGCCAGCAAGGCCAGAGCCGGCCGCAGCGAGCGCATCAACACATGCATCGCCTGCAATCAGGCCTGCCTCGATCATGTGTTCCAGAACCGCCGCGCCAGCTGCCTGGTCAACCCGCGCGCCTGTCACGAAACCGAGCTGAGGATCGAGCCGGCCAGCGCGCGCAAGCGCATCGTCGTGATCGGTGCCGGACCCGCGGGCATGGCGTGTGCCAGCACCCTGGGCCAGCGGGGTCACGCCGTGACATTGATCGACCGGGCCACTGAAATCGGTGGCCAGTTCAACTACGCCAAGCAGATACCCGGCAAGGAAGAGTTCCACGAAACGCTACGTTATTTTCGCCACCAGCTGAGCGACCACGGCGTCGATGTGCAACTGGGCCGGACTGCGGATGCGACGTCGCTGCGTGCCGCCGGGTACGACGAAGTGGTGATCGCCACCGGCATCACGCCACGAACGGTGAGCTTTCCGGGCAGCGATGACCCACGCGTGTTGAGTTATATCGATGTGCTTGCCCGCCACTGCCGGGTCGGCACCAACGTGGCGATCATCGGCGCCGGTGGCATCGGTTTCGATGTGGCCGAATATCTGGTTGAACACGAGCCCTCACCCACCACCGACATTGCCCGCTGGTCCCGCGAATGGGGCGTGGACATGCAGCTTGCGCAACGCGGTGGCCTGCAGCCAGCGCAGCCCGAACCACCGGTCCGGAAGATCTGGCTGTTGCAGCGCAGCGAGGGGCGCCCCGGCGCCCGGCTCAACAAGACGACGGGATGGGTGCATCGGGCCACGCTCAAGGGCAAGCACGTGCAGATGCTTGGCCATGTCGCCTACCAGCGCTTCGATGACCAGGGCCTGCACATCAGCATTGACGGCGCACCGCAGGTCCTGCCGGTCGACCACGTCGTGGTCTGTGCGGGTCAGGAGCCTGACCGGAGGCTGGCCGACGAATTGATCGCTGCGGGACTGAAAGTCCACGTCATCGGTGGCGCCGACCTGGCTGCCGAACTCGATGCCAAACGGGCCATCGCTCAAGGCACCCGGCTGGCCAGTACACTTTGAAACAGGCGCAAGCGCAGCAAATGCAGCGATGTGGCTGGTGATCGACAGCCGGCCATCGTGAAAAGAAAACGCCCCGCAAGTGCGACGCATCGATATGGGCTCAAGGGGGGGACGAAGGCCGGATATCGTATTTAGCGTCGCTGCGGGGCGAGGCCGCTGCCACCAAGGGGATAGTGGCGCGACAGGGGTATTTTATGATCGACGCAATAAAGTATCTAATATATATTTAGCTGTCGATTAATTTGATATCGCTATATGTTTGACTTCCGTCAATTGCGCTACTTCGTCGCCGTCGCCGAAGAATTGAGCTTCACGCGGGCGGCGATACGTCTGCACATTTCGCAGCCGCCATTGTCCCAGCAGATCCAATCGCTGGAACAGGACCTGGGTGTGCGCTTGCTGGAACGTACCAAACGCCAGGTAAGCCTGACCGAACCCGGCCGGATTTTTCTGGAACAGGCAAGACAGATCCTGACCAAGGCCGACGATGCGCGCGGCCAGGTCGTGGCCGCTGCGGCAGGCTGTGGTGGCCAGTTGCGCATGGCATATACGGCATCGGTCTCATTTCATCCGGCGCTGCCGCAGACCTTGCTGCGCTATCGCCAGATCGCGCCCAACGTCCGTTTGCTGCTCAGCGAGATGTACACCGAGCCCCAGTTTTCGGCGCTTCTGGCAGGCCAGATCGATGTCGGTTTTGTCCGCGGTGAACCGGCCCATGCGCAGGATGCCCGCGCGCTTCGATTGAGTGTGATCGACCGCGAGCCCTTGCTGCTGGCACTGCCTGCAGGCCATCCAATGGCAGGCCGCAGCAGCCTCCAGCTTGCCGAAGTGGCGGGTGATACGTTCGTGTCGCAGCCACGCCAGCTGGCTGCCACACTCTATGATCAACTGGTGAATCTGGCGACCACGGCGGGATTCAAGCCGCTGCTCGGACAACAGGCGCAACAGATCAATGGCTTGCTGGCGCTGGTCGCCGCAGGCCTGGGCCTCGCACTGGTGCCGGCATCGGTGCGGGCGGTGCGTCTGTCCGGGGTGAGTTACGTGGCGCTGGAAGACTCCGATGCCTATCTGCTGCTGGCAGTGGCCTGCCGCAACAATGATCATTCGCCAGCGCTGTTGAAGTTGCTGTCCACGGTGGCTGGGTCGGCGATCGCATCGGGCTTGTGATAACCCATGCAAGTCATTACACTAGCCGGCTTGTATTCCCGTTTAGTGTCAGGAGCTTGCCGTGAAGGTGCTTAACTCTTTGAAATCCGCCAAGGCGCGGCACCGCGACTGCAAGATCGTGCGTCGTCGCGGCAAGGTGTTCGTGATCTGCAAGAGCAACCCCCGTTTCAAGGCTCGTCAACGCTGATCACCGGCGCGACGACCCCGAGAAAAAAGGCCGCGCAAGCGGCCTTTTTGCTGTGTGTGGACCGGCACCGCGTCCGCTGCGACCGACCGGCGCACCGATGCGTGCGCCGGTCAGTCGTAACGGACGCCGGTGATCTCGTAATGCTTGACCCCGTTCGGTGCCGTGAACTCGACGCTGTCACCCAGGGTCTTGCCGATCAACGCGCGGGCAATCGGCGAGGACACCGCAATCAGGCGTTGCTTGATGTCTGCCTCCAGGTCGCCGACGATCTGGTACGTCACGGCAACCCCACTGTCCTCGTCTTCGATATCCACGGTGGCACCGAACACCACCCGGTTTCCCGGATTGAGCCGGGAAACATCGATCACCTCGGCAGTCGACAGCAAAGCCTCCAGCTGGCCGATGCGACCTTCGGTGAAACTCTGCAACTCGCGGGCAGCGTGATATTCGGCATTTTCCTTGAGATCGCCATGCGCGCGCGCTTCGGCGATCGCCGCGATGATGCGCGGGCGGTCGACGGATTTCAGCCGCTCCAGTTCGGCGCGCAGGCGATCCGCTCCGATCTTGGTGATGGGCGCGCGACTCATGCGTTCAACTCCTTGTGCAGATCCTGCAGGCTGTGCACCTCGTCATCGCTGCGGAAATCCAGCGAATGCACCAGTGCGCGCGCGCCGGCAACAGTCGTGGAATAGGTGACGCGGTGCTGCAGTGCCTCGCGCCGGATCGAGAACGAGTCGGCGATCGCCTGTTTGCCCTCGGTGGTGTTGACGATATAGACGATCTCGCCGTTCTTGATCAGATCCACGATGTGCGGGCGGCCTTCGAGCACCTTGTTGATACGCTCGCAGACCACGCCATGTCCGGCCAGATAGCTGGCGGTACCGGAGGTAGCCACCAGATTGAAGCCACGCGCGATCACTTCCCGGGCTACCGGCAACAGGCGATCCTTGTCGGCATCGCGGACCGACAGGAATACCTTGCCCACGGTCGGCGGTTTGATGCCGGCAGCCTCATGGCCGCGAGCGAAGGCGGCGCCGAAACTGCGCCCGACCCCCATCACCTCGCCGGTCGAGCGCATTTCGGGGCCGAGGATCGGGTCGACGTTCTGGAACTTCAGGAACGGGAAGATCGCCTCCTTGACCGAGTAGTACGCTGGAATGACCTCGCGGGTCGCGCCCAGGCTTGCCAGCGAGCGACCGGCCATCACCCGGGCCGCGATCTTGGCCAGTGGCACACCGGTCGCCTTGGACACGAATGGCACCGTGCGCGAGGCCCGCGGGTTCACTTCGAGGATGAACACGACATCGCCCTGGATCGCGAACTGGGTGTTCATCAGGCCGATGACCTTCAACTCACGTGCCATCATGGTGACCTGGCGCCGCATTTCGTGCTGGATCTCCGGCGTCAGCGAATAAGGCGGCAACGAGCACGATGAATCGCCCGAATGCACGCCAGCCTCCTCGATATGCTCCATGATGCCGCCGATCAGCACGTGGCCTTCGGCGTCGGCGATGACGTCGACGTCCACTTCGACCGCATGATCGAGGAACCGATCCAGCAGCACCGGCGAATCATTGGACACCTTGACCGCATCGCGGATGTAGCGCGACAGGTCGGCGTCGTCATGCACCACCTCCATCGCCCGGCCGCCGAGCACGTAGCTGGGCCGCACCACCAGCGGGTAGCCGATCTCGCGCGCCAGCGCCAGCGCTTCGTCGGCATTGCGCGCGGTGCGGTTGGGTGGCTGCTTCAGGCCGATCTTCTCGATCATCTGCTGGAAGCGTTCACGATCCTCGGCCAGGTCGATGCTGTCCGGGCTGGTACCGATGATCGGCACGCCCGCCGCCTCGAGCGCGCGTGCCAGCTTCAGCGGGGTCTGCCCGCCGTACTGCACGATCACCCCCTTGGGCTGCTCGACGTGAACGATTTCCAGCACGTCCTCCAGCGTCAGCGGTTCGAAGTAGAGGCGATCGGAGGTGTCGTAGTCGGTCGAGACGGTCTCCGGGTTGCAGTTGACCATGATGGTCTCGTAACCGTCCTCGCGCAGCGCCAGCGAGGCATGCACGCAGCAGTAGTCGAACTCGATGCCCTGCCCGATGCGGTTCGGGCCACCGCCGAGCACGATGATCTTGTCGCGATCGGTGGGTGCCGCCTCGCATTCCTCCTCGTAGGTCGAATACATGTAGGCGGTGCTGGTGGCGAATTCCGCCGCGCATGAATCCACCCGCTTGTAAACCGGGCGCACGCCGAGCGTGTGACGCAGATGACGCACCGCCGCCTCGTCGGTATTGAGCAGTTCGGCCACCCGCGCGTCGGAAAAACCGAGCCGCTTCAGTTCCCGCATGCGCGGCTCGTCCAGCGCCGTGATGCCCTGCGCAGCAACCTCCGTCTCGGTCAGCACGATGTCCTCGAACGCCGCCAGGAACCAGGGATCGACCCGGCTCAGGCCATGTACTTCTTCCAGCGACAGGCCGGCGCGGAACGCGTCGGCCAGATGAAACACCCGATCCGGCCGTGGTTCGCGCAGCTCGCGCTTGAGCATGGCCAGGCCGGCTTCGTTGCTGATGTCCAGGCCGGTCGGGTTCAGGCCGGTCTTGCCGATTTCCAGGCCGCGCAGCGCCTTCTGCAGCGACTCGTGGAAGGTCCGGCCGATCGCCATCACCTCGCCCACCGACTTCATCTGGGTGGTCAGGCGCGCGTCCGCCGAGGGAAATTTCTCGAACGCGAAACGCGGGATCTTGGTGACCACGTAATCGATGGTCGGCTCGAACGAGGCCGGGGTCAGGCCGCCGGTGATGTCGTTCTTCAGCTCGTCCAGCGTGTAGCCGACCGCCAGCTTGGCGGCGATCTTGGCGATCGGGAAACCGGTCGCCTTGGACGCCAGCGCGGACGAACGCGATACCCGCGGATTCATCTCGATGACCACCACGCGGCCATCTTCGGCATTGATGCCGAACTGCACGTTGGAGCCGCCGGTATCCACCCCGATCTTGCGCAGCACCGCGATCGAGGCATCGCGCAGGCGCTGGTATTCCTTGTCGGTGAGGGTCTGCGCCGGCGCCACCGTGATCGAGTCGCCGGTGTGCACGCCCATCGGGTCGAGGTTCTCGATCGAGCAGACGATGATGCAATTGTCCGCGCTGTCGCGGACCACCTCCATCTCGAACTCCTTCCAGCCCAGCACCGATTCCTCGACCAGCACCTCGCCCACCGGCGACAGTTCGAGGCCGCGCTTGACGATCTCCTCGAACTCCTCGCGGTTGTAGGCGATGCCGCCGCCGGAACCGCCCAGGGTGAAACTGGGCCGGACCACGGTGGGGAAGCCCACCTTGGCCTGGGTCAGCAGGGCCTGCTCGAAGGTGCGCACCACCTCGGCCTTGGGGCACTCCAGCCCGATCTCGGCCATCGCCACGCGAAACAGTTCGCGGTCCTCGGCCATGCGGATCGCCTCGCGCGAGGCGCCGATCAGCTCGACGTCGTATTTCTCCAGCACGCCGTGATCGGCCAGATCGAGCGCGCAGTTGAGGCCGGTCTGTCCACCCATCGTCGGCAGCACCGCATCGGGGCGCTCCTTGGCGATGATGCGCTCGACCGTCTGCCAGTTGATCGGCTCGATGTAGACGGCATCGGCGGTTTCCGGGTCGGTCATGATCGTGGCCGGATTGGAGTTCACCAGGATCACCCGGTAGCCCTCTTCCTTGAGCGCCTTGCAGGCTTGCGCGCCGGAGTAGTCGAATTCGCAGGCCTGACCGATCACGATCGGGCCGGCGCCGATGATGAGGATGCTCTTGATATCGGTACGCTTGGCCATCAGCGGGCCTCCTGCTTCTGGGCGGCGGTCATCATCCTGGCGAAGCGGTCGAACAGGTAACCGATGTCATGCGGTCCCGGGCTCGCCTCGGGATGGCCCTGGAAACAGAATGCCGGCCGGTCGGTCAGCGCAAAGCCCTGCAGGGTGCCATCGAAAAGCGAGCTGTGGGTGACCCGCACGTTGGCCGGCAGCGTGGCCGGATCCACCGCAAAGCCATGGTTCTGCGAGGTGATCAGCACGCGACCGTCGTCGAGATCCTTGACCGGATGGTTCGCGCCGTGATGGCCGAACTTCATCTTGAGCGTCTTCGCACCCAGCGCCAGGCCCATGATCTGGTGACCCAGGCAGATGCCGAACAGCGGGACCCTGGCATCCAGCAGCGCACGCGTGGCCGCGATCGCATAATCGCAGGCGGCCGGATCACCCGGACCGTTGGAAAGGAACACGCCGTCGGGCTGCATCGCGAGCACTTCGTCCGCAGGCGTCTGCGCCGGCACCACGGTGATGTCGCAACCCTGTTCGGCCAGCAGGCGCAGGATGTTGTGTTTCACGCCGAAGTCGTAGGCGACGACATTGAAACGCATGTCCGGCCGGTTGAAGGCGCTGCGATCGAGGTCGTAGATGCCTTCGTTCCAGTCGTAGGGACGATCGACGCTGACCACCTTGGCCAGATCCATGCCGTTGAGACCGGGAAACGCCCGTGCCTTCGCCAACGCATCGTCGATGTCGACTTGCGCCGAGGCAACGATGCAACCGGCCAGCGCCCCCTTGTCGCGCAGGATCCGGGTCAGCCGGCGGGTATCGATACCGGCGATGGCAACGGTGCCGTGGCGCTTGAGGTAGTCCGGCAGGTTCTCGGTGCTGCGCCAGCTGCTGGCGCGACGGGACACATCGCGCACGATCAGCCCGGCGGCGTGCACGGCGATTGATTCGGCATCGTCGGCGTTGACACCGGTGTTGCCGATATGCGGATAGGTCAGCGTCACGATCTGACGCGCGTAGGAAGGATCGGTAAGGATCTCCTGGTAACCGGTCATGGCCGTATTGAAGACCACCTCGCCGACGGTTTCACCAATCGCGCCCACGGCTTGGCCATGAAACACGCTGCCGTCTTCGAGGGCCAGCAGAGCAGGAATGGGCATACAGTAACCGCCTTTTGGATGCAGCAAAATCCGCAAGCCGCACGATTGCTGGCTTGTGACGCTTGGAAGGGAAAGGGTCAGGGCGGGCCGAAATGATAGGCGGCGGCGCGGTTTCTGTCCACCGTACAAAGCATGAACAGTTCACTTCCGGATTGATTGCCGGCAATCGACCAGCGTTACACTAGGCGCCGTTTGACCGGAGTTGAATGCCTCATGCCTGCTGCCGTCCTGCTCGATCCCGCCCGACTCGATCGCCCGGATACCATGGTGCAGCAACAACCCTTTCCATTCATGGTTGCGCACGGGCAACTGCCGGACGAGGCGCGCAGCGAACTGGAGCGCGACTTCCCCGGTTATACCAGTGCGGGTTTCTTTCCCTACGACCCCGGCGATTGCGGCCCGGCGGTCAATGCGCTCATCGAAAACATGACTGCACCGGCCTTTGCCGATGCGGTCGGCCGCAAGCTCGGCATCGACAACCTTGCCGATTACCCGCCCCTGGTCACGTTGTGCCGCCTGCTCAACAGGCGTCATGGCACCATCCACACCGACAGCCGATCCAAGGTAGCCACGGCGCTGATCTATCTGAATGAACAATGGCCGGATACCAGCGACGGTTGTCTGCGCTTTCTGCACCGGATCGACGATATCGACAGTCTCGTGGTGCCTGAACTGACCCCGCTGTACGGCGAATTTGCCGTGTTCAAGCGCTGCGACAACTCCTTCCACGGCCATCTTCCCTACGAAGGCGAGCGACGGGTGATCCAGGTTGCCTGGCTGACCAGCGAGGAAGACAAGCTGCGCAAGACCAAACGCGGCAAATTCTCACGGGCCTTCAAGAAACTGTTCGGCAGCCTCGACACCCGATTTGGTGCCGACCGCGACCGCAGTGCATCGCATCGCGACTGAATCCGGCAGCGGTTCATCCGCCACCGGGATGCCGACACGTGAATGAATGCCCGATGGATCGGTTCAGGGCGGCGCGGCGATCACGTCGTCCAGGTGCCAATGGCCGGGAGCACGACCACTCAGCCAGCACGCTGCCTGCAATGCCCCGCGGGCAAAAATGCTGCGATCGGTGGCGCGATGGCCCAGCTCCAGCCGCTCTCCGTGCCCGAGCAGCATGGCGGTGTGCTCGCCGACGACATCGCCGCCGCGCAGCACCGCGAAACCGATACTGCCCTGGACACGCTCGCCGGTGCGGCCTTCACGGCTGTACACGGCCGTAGCCTCCAGCGTAGTGTCGCGCGCCGCCGCGGCGGCCTGACCGAGTGCCAGCGCCGTGCCCGACGGCGCATCCTGCTTGCGACCATGGTGGGCTTCGAGGATTTCCAGATCCCAGTCGGGCAGCGCGGCGGCGGCCTGGCGCAACAACCGCGTCAACACCGCGACGCCGAGGCTGAAATTCGCCGCACGCATGACAGCGATGCCCTGCCCGGCCCGATCCAGCCGTGCCTCCAGCCCGGCGTCGATGCCCGTGGTGCCGCTCACCAACGGCGTGCCGTGCGCCAGGCAATAGTCGAGCGCCGCGGCCAGTGCCGACGGCCCACTGAAATCGATCACCACATCGATGCTGCCTGCCTTGCTCCAGTCATGCGCATAGCACAGTGGCTGGGAGCTGCCGGCAAATACCGGTCGGCCATCATGCGGCGAGCCCGGAGACACCACCGCATGCACCAACTCGAAGCGCGGGTCCCCGTCGAGCAGGCTCATCAGGGCGCTTCCCATCCGGCCGGTGGCGCCACTGATGGCGAGACGAAGGGGGCGGGACATCCTCACACTCCAGTCCGAACGGTCGAGCGGGACATGCTACCAGCCTGGCCGGGCTTTGGTCGGCCGGGTTGCTGGAACCTGCTCATGCCGTCACGCGCGACCAGAATTGCTTGACGCCATCGACCCACCCCTTCGCGCGTGGCGTGTGCTTGTCGCCATCGCTGCCGCTGAACGTGGCTTCCAGCGATTCGAGCAGCTCACGCTGCTGCCTGGTCAGCCGTACCGGGGTTTCCACAACCACGCGGCAGATCAGATCCCCGGTGCGGTCGTTGCGCGCCGACTTGACGCCACGGCCGCGCAAGCGAAACTGTGTACCGGTCTGCGTCTCGGCAGGAATGCTGATCGGCACCTCGCCTTCCAGCGTTGGCACCGGCAGTTCGGCACCCAGCGCCGCCTGCGAGAAACGGATCGGCAATTCGCAATACAGATCATTCCCTTCGCGCTGGAAGATGGCATGTTCGCGGACATGCACTTCCACATACAGGTCACCGGCCGGCGTACCGCCGGGGCCCGCCTCGCCCTGCCCGCTGAGGCGGATGCGATCGCCGTTGTCGACGCCCGGCGGAATCTGCACCGACAGCGTCCGGGTCTCCTCGATGCGACCCTCGCCGTGGCATTTCCGGCAGGGCTTTTCGATGCTGTGGCCGGTACCGCCACAATGTGGACAGGCCTGCTGGATCGAGAAAATGCCGTTTTGCATGCGTACCTGACCATGGCCGTGGCAGGTCCTGCAGCGGCTGACCTTGCCGTCTTCCGATCCACTGCCGTTGCAATGGTGGCAGTTGACCTGGGTCGGTATGTCGATCTTCCGGCTGACGCCGAATACGGCCTCCTCCAGGTCCAGTTCCATGATGTAGCGCAGATCGGCACCGCGGCGCGGACGACCGCGACCACCGCCGCTCCTGCCGAAGATGTCGCCGAAGATGTCGCCGAAGATGTCGCCGACATCGCCAAAACCGGCACCGCCACGACCGCC
The DNA here is from genome assembly GCA_004322005.1 of Rhodanobacter sp. Taxonomy (GTDB): domain Bacteria; phylum Pseudomonadota; class Gammaproteobacteria; order Xanthomonadales; family Rhodanobacteraceae; genus Rhodanobacter. Next base: position 12,769 of record SCRF01000091.1, read on the forward strand.
CATGCCGTGCTCGAACGCGGCATGGCCATGCTGGTCGTAGAGCGCACGTTTCTGCGCGTCAGCCAGCACTTCGTAGGCCTCCTTGGCCTCCTTGAATTTCTCCTGCGCGGCCGGGTCGTCCGGGCAGCGGTCCGGGTGGTATTTCATGGCCATCCGGCGAAAGGACTTCTTCAGATCGGCTTCGCCGACATCGCGCTCGACCCCCAGCACTTCGTAGTAATCACGCTTGCTCATTCATGCACCCATACTGCCAGTCCCGCCACTGCATGGAGCCTGCGGCTCCGCGTACCTCGTTACAACAATCAGCCCGCGCCCGGAAAATTCCCGGCGCGGGCTGATGAAGTCGACCGTGCCGATAACGGCTGCCGATTATTTCTTGTCGTCCTTCACTTCGGTGAACTCGGCATCGACCACATCGTCCGGCTGCGCCGATCCGCCCGGGGCCGCCCGCGGGCCGGCATCCGCCGAGCCGCCGCCCTGGGCCGCCGCATGCAAGGCCTGCGAGAGCTGTTCGAGCTTTTCGATCCTGGCCTCGATCGCCGCCTTGTCGTCGCCCGCCATGACCTTCTCCAGATCGGACAACGCGCCTTCGATGCTGCTCAGCTGATCGGCCGGCACCTTGCCGCCGTGCTCCTTCAAGGCACTGCGGGTGGCGTGCACCAGCTGATCGGCCTTGTTGCGCGTGGCCACCAGTTCGTGGAACTTGCGGTCGTCTTCCTTGTTCGCTTCGGCATCGGCGACCATCCGCTGGATCTCCTCCTCGGACAGGCCGGAGCCGGCCTTGATCTCGATCTTCTGCTCCTTGCCGGTCTTCTTGTCTTTCGCCGACACGTGCAGGATGCCGTTGGCGTCGATGTCGAAGGTGACCTCGATCTGCGGCATGCCGCGCGGCGCCGGGTCGATGCCCTGCAGGTCGAACTTGCCCAGCGACTTGTTCGCGCTGGCGCGCTCGCGCTCGCCCTGCAGCACGTGCACGGTCACCGCGGTCTGGTTGTCGTCGGCGGTGGAGAAGGTCTGC
>SCRF01000092.1 GCA_004322005.1 Rhodanobacter sp.
TCAAGCCCGAGGACAGACGCGCGGTCGCCTGGGATACGGCATTCTGCGACTTGGCGAGGTTGTTTTGCGCGGTCAGCGAGTTGATGTTGGTGAAAATGCTAAGTGTCATGGGTATCTCCTGAAGGGAAACCTGAAGCCGGTTTGTCTAAAGTTCTGCATCCCGGCGGTAAGGCTCCAACGTTGGAGTGCCACCCGCCTCAGGTAGTTTTTCGGCACCGACCGGGAATACTTGAGCGGTTCCCGCCGGATTTTTCTTGCATCTCACGCCAACCGTGTGGTAATCGCGCCAGGCTCCCTGGCGCACGACGATCGACCAGTGCATCGAACGGCGTGGCCGTCGCGGTCCCTGGAGCGCTGCCGGCCCGGACGTCGCGTGCGGCCTGGTCGCGCCCCTGCCACGACAGGCGCCCCGCCAAGCGGTCACTTGATGTAGTCGAAAAGGGTCGTCGCCTTGATCTTGGCGAACGCCTGCTGCGATGCCTGCAACGCCGCGGACTGCACGGACAGATTGCTTATGGCCGTATAGATGTCCACATTCTGCACGCTGGACAACGTCTGCTGATAGGTGACTTTCAGGTCCTGGTAGACGGACTGCTGCTGGTTGAGCGTATTCAGGCGCCCGCCGATCGACACCACGGTATTGGTCACGCCGGCCTTGGCCTGATCCAGCGATTCGATCTGCCGGTTCAGGTCGTTGGCCAGTTGCGCATCGCTGCCGCCACCCTGCAGCGCGGCGATCATGTTGTCGAGCGTGGCGAACACATCCTGCTTGCCGCCGGCCTGGATCCGGACCGTGTCGCCGCTGGCGGGCGTGCCGTTCATGGCCACGGTCATGCCGTTGAAGCTGATGCTGCCGCCATCCTGGTAGGTGCCGCCCACCGGACTGCCGCCGCTGTCGAGCACCGGAGTGCCGCCGGCATTGGTGGCCGTCCAGCTGCCGCCGGCGCCGAACGTGATGGTGTAGCTGCCGCCGTTGGCGGCCGCGCCTACGCTCCATGCCGCCGGATCGGTGACGCTGTTGGCGCCGACCACCAGCGTGCCCGCATTGGCGGCGCCCGCGCTGGCGGCGAACGTGCCGTTGCCGGCCGGGAGATTCATGAACAGGCCGCTGCCCGCATCGCTGGTCGGCACCTTCAGCCCCGGGCCGATCGACGCCATCTGGGTGGCATCGTTGCCGGCATAGCCGACCGCGCCGCCGGCCCCTTTCACGAACGGCGTGGTGGTGGTGCTGGTTCCGGCAAACAGGGCATTGCCGTTGCTGTCGCCGGCATTGGCCAGTTGCACCAGCTGGTCGCGCAACTGGCCCAGTTGGGTGGCCATGCCTGCGCGGTCGCTGCCGGAGAGCGAACCGTTGATGCCCTGAATCGCCATCGACCGCACGCTGTCGAGCAGGTTGCCGGCCGAGCTCAACACGGTCTGCTCGTTGGAAAGGCGATTGGTGGCGCTGTCGATGTTGCCCGAATACTGGTCGTTGGCCGCCAGGATGTGGTTGAGGCTGAGCACCTGCCCGGCACCGGCCGGATCGTCCGAGGCCACATTGATGCGCTTGCCGGTGCTCACCTGGTTCTGGGTGATGGCCAGCGCGCTCTGCTGGTTCAGCATGGTGCTGACCGACTGCTGGTACATCCAGCTGGTGGAAAGGCGCATGGCGATTACCTCTGGACAGCCGTCAGCAGGCTGGAAAAGATGGTCTGGGAGGTGGCGATCACCTGGGCCGATGCCTGGTAGGCCTGCTGGTACCGGACCAGGCTGGCCGCCTCCTCGTCGAGATTCACCCCCGACACGGCCTGCTGGGCCGACACGGCCTGGTTGTTGAGGCTGGTCTGGATGGTCAGGCTGGTCGCCGCCTGGCTGCCTGTCGTGCCGATCCGGGTGGTGAGGCTGGCGAAGGAAGACAGCACCGAGGTGCTGCCGCCGTCGAGCACGCCGAAGCTGGCCATGCCGGCCATCGCCAGCGCATTGCTGTTGTCGTTCAGCCCGTTGGTGTTGGCCGCCACCGCGAAAGTGTCGCCAGCCGCCGGCGTGCCGGACACCGACAGGCTCCAGCCGTTGGCGCCGATCGGCTGGCCGGGACTGTAGGCGCCGCTGGCCAGCACCGTGCCGCCGCTGTCGGTGACCTGGTAGGCATTGGCGGCGGTGAAGGCGATGGTGGCATTGCCGAGCAGCGCCGGATTGGCGGGGTCGGTCACCATCACCGCCGATGCCGTGGCATTGCCGGTATTGGCGCTGCCGGCACTGACGGTCAGGGCCGCTGCCGCCGCGATGCCGGACGGGTTGGTGAGGGTGACCGTCAATCCGGTGGCCGCGTTGCGGGTCGGCCGGATCTGGTAGCTGTCGCCCGCCTGCGCGGTGCCGGAAACGCTGAAGGTCAGGCCATCCGCCGAAAGGGTGCCGTTGGCATTGGTGGTCAGCGGCACGTTCCGCCCGGCGGTGGTCTGCAGGGTCCACAGGCTGCCGTTGTAGCTGAGCGTGTAGTCCGAGGCGGTCAGCTTCGATACGTCGCTGACGCTGGCCGCCACCGTGGCATTGCCCTGGTTGCTGCTGGCGGCGAGCACGCCCGGCGCGGGCACGCTGAAGATCGGCGCACCCTGCATGCCGTTGAGATCCAGCCCCTGCGCCTGCTGCTTGTTCACGCTGGTGGCCAGCGCCACGGCGGCCTGGCCGAGCTGGTTCTGCACCGGATCGAGCACGTTCGTGCGGTAGTCCAGCAACGCGCCGAGCTTGCCGCCGCCGACGCGGGACGAGATGTCGTTGCCGGAGCTGTCGAACACATCCTGCCGGGTCGGGTCGTACGCATTGCCGCCGGTGGCCAGCGGATAGGCATTGGCGCCGCTGACCAGCGCCTGGCCATTGGACGAGTAGACGCTCACCGTGCCGTTGCTCTCGTTGACGGCGCTCACCCCGAGGTAGCCGGAAAGCGTCTGCACCAGGGCGTCGCGCTGGTCGAGCAGCGCATTCGGCGGGTCGGTGACGCTGACCTGGCTGATCTGCTTGTTCAGGTCGGCGATGCTGCCGATCACGCTGTTGATGCTGCTGACCGTGCCGGCGATCTGGCTGTCGATCTGGCCGCGCTGCGCATCCAGCTGCTGGCCCAGGGTGTTGAACACGGTCGCCATCGAGCCGGCGCTGCCCAGCAGGGCCTGGCGCGCGGAGGCACTGTTCGGCGCATTGGCCACCGTGCCGAAGGCGCCATAGAAGCTGTCGAGCGAACCCTGCAGATCGCCGCTGGCACTGAGCGCGTTGTTCAGCGTGCTGGCCAGGTCGTTGAAGGTGGTGGCGCGCTGCAGGCTGGAATTGCTGTTCTGTACCGCGCTGGTCAGGTAAGCGCTGTAGGCACGCTGCACCGCCACCACCTTGACGCCGCTGCCGATGGTGTAGCGACCGTTGGACTGGCTGATCTGCTCGGTCTGCTGCACCAGCTGCCGGCTGTAGCCGGGCGTGTTGGTGTTGCTGATGTTGTTGCCCACGGTATTGAGCGCCACCTGGGCAGCGCCGAGTCCCGAGATACCAATGCCGAGCATGTCACCCATGAGTAGTTCCTGGCAGTCTGTCGGGCTTTGCTGGTCGAGGCGAGAATTCGGCTGTGCGAGGACAGATTTTCGACGTTTCGTCGGCCCATAGTGGTTCTATCGGCACTGAGCGGCGGATAGTGGACCGCACAACCGGATTCGCAGCCCGGCCGAGCAAAGTCCGACAGGCTGCTAGACGCTTCATTCTGTTGAAATCGGCGGACTGACGCCGTTCTTGAGCGCAGCCAGTGCCTGACGCATCACCGGACTGTCGGCGATGGCGGCGATCTTGGACGCATAAGCGGGATCGGTGGCGTAACGGCCGATGGTCAGCCCGCGCGCAAAACCCAGTACGTCGTCGCCCTTGCCGAGGGCACCGGCATAGCGGGGGTTTTCGCCGACCAGCCGGGCAAAATCCTCGAACGATGCCTCCGGCGTGGCATACGCACGGAACTGGGCCTGTCGCCGCACCGGCACGCCGCCCTCGAACTCGAGCGTCGGGACGTTGACGCGCCCGCCATCCCATCCGATACCGGCCTTGATGCCGAACAGGTTGTTGCTGCTGCTGCCGTCCGCATGCGCCGGCATGTGCTTGCCCCACTGGGTCTCCAGTGCCGCCTGGGCCAGCACGGCACGCAGCGAGACGCCCAGCTTCGCAGCCACCTTTCCTGCATAGGGCGCCAGCTTGCTGACGAACTGCTCGGCATCGGCGTAGACCGGGTTGCCGGAAACCCAGCGCGATGCCGCCTGCCCGGCCGCACGGGCGGCACTGATCACCGAACCCAGGCGCTGGTGCCAGTCGTCTTTCGAAGCGTCGGTCGCCGCCTCGTGCGACGCCGTAGTTGCCGGCGATTGGCCGGTAGCGGCCGATCCGGCAGCCTGACCGCCGAGCTGGCGAACCAGCATTGCGGCAATGCCCAGGCCATGCCCCTGCGCCGCGAGCGTCACCGACAGCTGTTGATCGAACAGCCCCTGCCAGGTATTGCCGGACTGGCTGTCGAACAACGGATCGCCGTAATTGGCATCGCGCATCGACTTCAGCATCATCTGGGTGAAAATGGATTCGAATTGTCGGGCGACCACCGGCAACGCCGCCTTGCTGTCGGTCTGCGCCTGCTGACGCAGCGCGCCGAACCCGGACAGGTCGGCCCAGGTGTCGACATTCTGGATCGCGTTGCCTGCCCCGATCGCCATCAGATCACCACCAATTCGGCATGCAGCGCACCGGCCTGCTTCAGCGCCTGCAGGATCGAGATCAGGTCGCTCGGCGCCGCGCCCACCTGGTTGACCGCACGCACGATGGTGTCCAGGCTCACGCCCGGGCCGAACCTGAACATGTGCGCGCCGCTTTCGCTGATCTGGACGCTGCTGTTCTGCACGATCGCGGTCTGGCCATTGCCGAAGGGCGCTGGCTGACTGACCTGGGGTTGTTCGCTGATGGTGACCTGAATCGAGCCGTGCGCGACCGCGGCGGCGCTGACCCTCACGTCGGATCCGATCACCACCGTGCCCGTGCGCGAATTGACCACCACCCGTGCCGGCGGGCTGCCCGGGGTGACATCCAGACTCTGGATCGCGCCGAGCCAGGCAACCTTCTGCGACGGGTCCAGCGGCGCGCGCACGGATACCGTGCCGCCGTCGACCGCCGCGGCCGTGCCCGCGCCATACGCCTGATTGACGGCCTGCGCGATACGCGCGGCGGTGGTGAAATCCGGCGTGTTGAGGTTGAGCATCAGGTTGCCTTGCTTGCCGAACGACGAAGCCACGCTGCGCTCGACCGAAGCGCCATTGGGAATGCGGCCGCTGTCGGTGATATTCACCTGGACGCTGGAACCGCTCTTGCCCTGCGCGCTGGCGCCACCGATCACCACGCTGCCCTGCGCCACCGCATACACGTTGCCGTCGGCGCCGCGCAGCGGAGTCATCAGCAGTTGACCGCCGCGCAGGCTCTTGGCATTGCCGATCGAGGCCACGGTGACGTCGATCGTCTGGCCCGGCTTGGCGAACGGCGGCAGATCGGCCGTGACGATGACCGCCGCGGCATTCTTCAACTGCGGGCGCGCATTGGCCGGCACCGTGATGCCGAACTGCTGCAGCATGTTTTCCAGGCTCTGCGTGGTGAACGGCGCCTGCGTGGTCTGGTCGCCGCTGCCGTCGAGGCCCACGACCAGGCCGTAGCCGATCAGCTGGTTGCTGCGCACGCCGCCGATCGACGCCAGATCCTGGATTCGTTCGGCATGCGCCGGCGCGATCATCAACGAGCACAGCGCAAGGCAGAATACGAGCCATACATGGACACCCCTTCCCCTCTGGACAGAGGGGGAGAGGGTGCCGTACGGGTTCGTGCCCTCGTGCCTTCCCGCTGCGGGCAAGGGAATGAACGAATGGGGTTTCATCTAAAAGGGCATCCATTTGGAGTTGAAGAAGCGCGCCAGCCATCCTTGCGTGTTGGCGTCGGCCAGCGAGCCCCGCCCGGTGTAGCTGATGCGTGCATCGGCCACCCGGGTCGACGCGATGCTGTTGTCCGGCAGGATGTCCTGCGGGCGCACGATGCCGGCGATCCGGATCAGCTCCTGGCCCTGGTTGATGGTCAGCAATTTCTCGCCACGCACAACCAGGTTGCCGTTGGACAGGCGCCTGGATACGGTGACCGTGATCTGGCCGGTGAGCTGGTTGCTCTGGCTGCTGGAACCCGCCCCGTCGAATGAGTTCTTGCCATTCAGCGCACTGCTCGCCGGCAAGCCGGCGAGCGTGGCCGCCTGGCCGAGCAGGGTCGGCGCAGCGAGGGCGACGCTGTCGTTCTTGCTGGTGCTGGTGGTGGCTTTCTTGCTCGCCTGCGTGCTCTCCTGCAGCACGATGGTCAGGATGTCGCCGACACGATGCGCGCGCGGATCGCTGAACAGCTCCATGTTCTGCGCATCGTGGTAGATCGCGCCGTCGACCGATGGCGCCTGTGGCGATTCCATCGGTGCCGTGGCCGCCCACTGCCCGTCGTCGCGCACTGCCCCGCGGGTGCTGCAGCCGGCCAGCGCCAGCAAGCCGGCAATCGCGAATCCGCGCAACGCTGATTTGATCGACGGCATGGCGGTTCTCACAGCTTGTTGGTGAGGGTCTGCAGCATCTGGTCGCTGCTGCTGATGGCCTTGGAATTCATCTCGTAGGTACGCTGGGTCTCGATCATGTTCACCATCTCCTCCACCACATTGACGTTGGAGGATTCGAGCGCCCCCTGCTGCAGCGTGCCCATGCCACTCAACCCCGGCTGACCGGTCTGCGGCGAACCGCTCGACGCGGTCTCCACATAGAGGTTGCCGCCCTGCGACTGCAGACCGGCCGGGTTGATGAAGTCGGCCAGCTGCAGCGTGCCGATCTGCACGGCCGTCGCCGAACCGGCAGTCGTGGCCGACACCGTGCCGTCACTGCCGATGGTGAGGCTCTGCACGTTGCTCGGCAGGGTGATGGCCGGCTCCAGCGCATACCCCTCCGCGGTCACCACCTGACCGTTGGCATCGGTATGCAGCGAACCGTCGCGGGTGTAGGCGGTGGTGCCGTCGGGCAGGCTGACCTGCAGGAAACCGCGCCCCTGGATGGCCACGTCCATCGAGTTGCCGGTCTGCGAGAGATTGCCCTGCGTGAACAATTTCTCGGTGCCGACGACCCGCACGCCGGTGCCCAGCATCAGCCCCGACGGCGACTGGGTCTGTTCCGTCGTCTGGCCACCGGCCTGGCCCTTGTTCTGGTAAATCAGATCCTGGAACGACGCACGCGAACTCTTGAAGCCGGTGGTGTTCGCATTGGCAAGATTGTTGGCGATGACATCCATGCGCGTCTGCTGCGCATCAAGGCCGGTCTTGGCGATCCAAAGGGAAGAAAGCATGGGTCATCTCCAGATAAATGGCGCAGCCGCCCATCAGTTCGGCTGCAGAAGTTTGCTGGTGGCTGCGGCGTTGTCCTCGGCGCTCTTGATCGACTTGATCTGCATGTCGTACTGCCGCGACAGCGCGATCATCTGCACCAGTTGGTCCGAGGCGTTGACGTTGCTGTTTTCCAGCGCGCCGGAAGTGACCCGCACGCTGGAATCGGCCGCGGCCTGTCCGCCATTGGCCATGTGCATGAGTCCGTCTGTGCCCTGCACCAGTTGCGTCGGATCGGGGTTCACGAGCCGGATGCGGTCCAGCGTCGCCTCGGAATTGGGCCCCGATCCGACCGGCACGGTGGAAATGGTGCCGTCGTCGCCGATGCTGATCTGCGCGCTGTCGGACAGGTTGATCGGACCGGCGCTGCCCAGCACCGGATTGCCCCTGGCATCGGTCAACTGACCGTCGGCTGTCAACTGCAGGTCGCCGGCACGCGTATATCCCTCCGATCCGTCGGGTGCCTGGACGGCGATCCAGCCACTGCCGTGGATCGCCACGTCGAGCGAACGTCCGGTGCTCGTGGTTGCGCCCTGCGCCGGATCCTGGCCAATGCCCTGGGCCACGGCATTGATCCGGGTCGGCTGCCCGCTGCCTTGCACGGGCAGGCTCAGGAAGGCGGTCATCCCGCTCTTGAAGCCCACCGTGGAGGCATTCGCCAGATTGTTGCTGACCGCCGCCTGGGCACGCATGATCTGCGTTGCCCCGGTCATCGCCACATACAGGGAATGGTCCATGGCCGCCGATTACCTCGAGACTGCCTGGAACAGCGCGGAAGCCAGCGTGTTGTCCGTGCCCAGCACCTGGGCGTTCGCCTGGTAGTTGCGCTGCGCCTTGATCATGTCGACCAGCTGCGCGGTGGTATCGGACGTATTCGAACTTTCCAGCGCGCCGGACTGCACGCTGCCGAATTGACCGCTGCCGGCCGAACCCATCACCGCCGTGCCGGAGTCGCCGCTCGCCGCCCATTCGGTGTTGCCGAGCTGGCGCAACCCCTGCAGATTGGCGAAGTTCGCCAGCGCGATCTGTCCGACCTGGGTACTCTGGTTGTTCGAGTACTTCGCCGTCACCACGCCCTTGCTGTCGATGTCGATCGAGGTGAAGGTGCCTGCCGTGAATCCGTTCTGGGTGATGGCGCCGGCCGCGTACGAATCGCCGAACTGGGTCGTGTTCGACAAATTGACCGTCAGCGCCAGCGGGTTGGAGCCATTGCCCAGATTTACCGGCGTGAACACCAGATTGCCGCCGGCGGGCGTTGCCAGCTTGCCGGTAGTGTCGAACGTCATCGCCTGGGTGCCGGCGCTGATGCCGTCCACGTACAGATTTGCGTTCCAGGCATTGGTCGCCGTCTTGGCGTAGTACACCGTGCCCTGATGGGTACCGCCCTGGGAATCGTAGACAGTGACCGGGGTGGCCGCGTTGTAGCTGGTCGCATCCGTCGTGCTGAACGGGTTGGCCGGCACCGCCGCACTGGCCGGCAGGTTCGATGTCATCGTCACCAGCGACGTCGCGGTAGCATTGCTCTGCGCACTGACCAGCTGCAGCGGAGTCAGGGTGCTGGTATCGAAACCGCCGATGCCGTTGGGCGGATAGACCTGCAATTTCGCGCCACTGGGCGTCACCACATTGTTGTTGGCATCCGTCTGGAAATTGCCGGCCCGCGTATAGCCGACGCCGTTGCCGTTGTTGATGGTGAAAAAGCCGTTGCCGCTGATCGCCAGGTCCAGGCTGTTGCCGGTGGTTGCGATGTCGCCCTGCGCAAACTGCTGGGCCACATCCTCCATCCGCGTGCCGCTGCCGGTCGCGGTGGAGTTCAGGTTGAGCCCCGTGACCGCGAAGATATCCGCGAACTCCGCACGCGACCCCTTGAACCCGGTCGTGTTGGCGTTCGAAATATTGTTCGAGATGACGTTGAGATCGGATTGGGCCGCGTTGATCCCGCTTAGTGCCGTGTTCAAAGCCATGATCTGTTCCTCGGAGGAATGAGAGTGTGGAACGCGTGGATCAAAGTATCTGCGCCACCCGATTCAGCGGGACGCCGCCCACCCCGGCCACCTGCAGATAGGTGCCCACGCTGCTGCCGCCATAACCGACTGCGGTCACGGTGCCTGCCGCATAGGTGCCCTGGGAACTGCCGTTGCTGCCTGCGGCCATGCTGTAGGTCCCTTGCGCCACCGGATTGCCGCTGTCGTCCTTGCCGTCCCAGCTGAACCGGGAAAACCCGCTGGCCTGATTGCCCAGATCGATGGTGCGCACCGCGTTGCCGGCAGCATCGAAAATGCTCACCTTGACATCGCCGGCATTGGCGACATTGACGGCACCGGTGACGGCGCCGCCGCTGTAGCTGATGGACGCCGACGGCACCAGCACCTGGCGATCGATCAGGTTCGACGAACCCAGCAACTGCGATGCCTGCAGCGAGCTGGTCATGGTGCTGTTCAATCCATTCATCGAGGCGAGCAGATCCTGCGAGGCCGACAGCTGGCTGAACTGCGCCATCTGGGACACGAATTGCGAGTTGTCCACCGGCTTGGTCGGATCCTGCGACTGCAGCTGGGTTGTCATCAGCTTGAGGAAGTCGGCCTGGGTCATGCTCCCGGCAACCGACGAACCGACTGCGGGACTGGTTGCTGCCGAACCGATGGTCGACGCCGTATTGCCGGTATTGATGATGCTCATCGTGTACTCCGTATCGGCTACTTGCCGAGGTCCAGGGTCTTCACCATCAATTGCTTGGTGGTGTTCATCACATCGACGTCGTTCTGGTACGAACGCGAAGCGGAAATCATGTTGACCAGTTCGTCGACCGGATTGACGTTGCTGGCGAAGACGTAACCGTCGGCATTGGCCATCGGGTTGCCCGGCTCGTAACGGCTCGGGATCGCGGCATTGCTCTGGGTGACGCCCAGCACTTGCACGCCGGTGGCGCCGGCATCGCCGCCCTGGCCATCCAGCCCGCGCTGCACGGCGGCGAACAGCGGTTCGCGCGAGTGATAGGCGGCGGCGGGCGTGCTGGCCACGCTGTCGGCATTGGCCAGGTTGCTGGCGACCGTGTTCAGCCGCAAGGATTGCGCGGCCATGCCGGAACCGGCCACGTTGAAAATCGAGAAGGCGGACATCGGCGTCAGGCTCCCGTGATGGCATTGCGCAGCATGTGGATCTGCGCGGTGATGAAGGACAGGCTGGCCTGGTAATGCACGCCGTTGGCGGCAAATGCGGCCTGCTCGACCTGCTCATCGACGGTATTGCCGTCCATGCTCGGCTGGGTCGGCACGCGATATTCGAGCGGTGCGCCTGCCTGCCCAGCGGAACCGCCGATCTGCCCGGACGCGTCCGTCTGCAGCGGCAGGTTGCCCGCGCCGCCGCCGGCAGCGGACAGCGCCTTGCGGAAATCCACATCGCGAGCCAGGTATCCGGGGGTATCGGCGTTGGCCAGGTTGCTGGCCAGCACTTCGCTGCGGCGCTGCCACAGCTCCAGTGCCCGGGTATGGATGCCGAACAGATTGTCGGGGATCAGGCTCATCACGTTGCTCCACACGGTTGGAATCCGCATGGGGCTTGAGGCAAATTGCATGCCATGGGCGGCCAGGGCGCGCCAGCACTGGGCTGGCGCCGGTCAGCGCGGCGTGGCTACGAGATCGCACGCGGCGGTGGCGGAATTCTGACGCCGCCCCTCAGGGTTCGTGATTTACGCGCTGCTCGAATAACCCCGATTTGTAGGAGCGCACCCTGTGCGCGAAAACACGTTGCTGCGTGGCCGCATGATTCGCGCACAGGGTGCGCTCCTACAGATTCGGGGTTATTCGAGATTCCTTGAAGACGCGCCCGAAGCCGCCTCGCCCGACTCAGCCAACAGATCCAGCACCGTCTGCGCCAGCAGATCCGGCTGGTACTTGGCGATGAAGCAGTCCGCATTGACCTCTTTCACCAGCGCCTCGTTGAACACGCCGCTGATCGAACTGTGCAGCACCACTTTCAGTCGACGCAGCGCAGGCGTCTCGCGGATGGCTCGGGTCAGCGCATAGCCATCCATGCGCGGCATTTCGATATCCGACACCAGCAGGCTCACGCCATCCGCCGGCGGCGCATCGGCAAGTTCCAGCAGGCGATCGAGCGCCTCGCGGCCGTCCCGGGCCACCTCGCATTCGATGTTCATCTGCTTGAGCAGGTTCACCACCTGGTTTCGGGCCATCAGCGAGTCGTCCGCCACCATCACCCGCTGCGGATGCCGCGGCAGGACACTCACGGTGCGCAGCATGTGTTCGGAAAGTACGTCGGGCGCAGCATCGACGAGGGCCAGCACATGCTCCGCATCCACCACGGCGACCAGTGAACCGTCGACCCGCGTCACCGCATTGACCCGGGTTCCGAAACCCAGCGCGGCCGCCGGCGCCACCAGCGCAGCGCCTTCGCAATGCACGATGCGCTGCAGGTCGGCGACCAGGAAACCCTGCACCGAGCGGCTGAACTCGGTGACCATCAAATGCGCCGACGCCGCTCCGCGCAGTGGCGCGTAACCCAGCGCAGCAGCTAGGTCGATCACCGGAATGGTCTGTCCGCCAAACCCGCAACTGCCCGCCAGCAAGGCATGCGCGCCCGGCATGCGCTCAAGAGGCGGGCACTGCAGCACCTGACGCACCTTGAACACGTTGATGCCGAACAACTGCTCGTCGCCAAGGCGGAACAGCAGCATCGCCACGCGATTGTGCCCGGCCAACCGGGTATGCCATTCCACCTTGTCCAGTAACGTGCTGCCCATGCGGATTCCTCGGATGCGATACCGCCGCGCAGGCCGTATGGCTGGGATATCGGCGGCATCGCCACCTGCTTGAGCGCCGCCGCCACGGGCGTCGCCGGAAGGGATGGCATGTGGCTTGCTTTCTCAAGTTTTGAAATTTTCTGACGATGCATTCATTCAGCACTTCTGCGCGATTCAAGGCGATGTCCACCCCATGAGCCTGATCTGGAACCACCACCTGACGACCCTGGTGCAGGCCGCGGTCGCCGGTGACGATGCACAGGTCGGCGTACTGCGCCGCAAGTACCCGCGTGCCGCACAAGCGATCGCCCCCCTGCTCGCCCGCGTCGCCAGCCGGCCGCCAGCCGCCGTGGCACTGCAGACGATGGCGCAGCAAAGCCTGGTCCTGGGTGCCGTGCAGACGCTGTCACGGGAACAGGCGGCACTGGACAAGGCCGCCCTCGAAAGTCGCAGTACCGTCGATCATTTGACGGATGCCGGCGCCGGGATCTCGACGGCACTGCGGCAGCTGGGCGCCGACCTGAATCACGCCGGCCAGACCGGACAGGCCGGCGAAGGCAGCATCAGCGATCTGGATGGCCAGTTGCGGATGTTGCGCAGCGCGCTGTCGGCGATGAACAGAAACCAGAGCAAGCTGGCCGAACAGGTGGCGCAAATCCGCAAGCTCACCGGCAGGGTGCAGGAAATCGCCCATCAGACCAACCTGGTGGCACTGAATGCCGCGATCGAGGCTGCGCGCGCCGGCGAAGCGGGCCGCGGCTTTGCCGTGGTCGCCGACGAAGTCAAGCAACTGGCCGAAAAGACCACGCTCACCACCACCGAAATCGAAACCGTCACTGGTTCGATTGGTGAGTTCTCCATGCAACTGGACGGCGACGTGCAACATGGCCTGCGTCAGCTGGAGCGCGCGCAGGCCGGTATCGGTCAGGCCGAAAGCGCGCTGCGCCAGAGCGGCGAAACCCTGCTTGCGGCAACCGCGAAGGTCGGCAGCCTTCAACAGAACCATGAGCTGCACCACACGCGGGCCACCGCTGCCCAGGCCATGCTTGGCGCGCTGCATCGACGCGGCACCGAGGCCCGCCGTCAGGCCGAAACATTGAATCGCGCCGCCCTGCTGGCCCATCGGCTGGGCCTGGACTGGCTGGAAAGCGAGAGCGGCAGCGATCCGGCCAGCCTGTGCCTGACCATTCGCGAGACCATGTCGAGCCTGCGCCAGGCGATCGAGTTGGCCCTGCTCGAACCGAGCGCACTGGATCGGCGCTGGTTCGACACCCATGCACTGAGCCGCACGATCACCCGACTGAGCGTATTGCACCCGCAGCAGCCGGCCAGCGTCGCCTTGAGCGATGTCGGCGGACAGCTGTGCGAACAAAACGACCTCTTTGTCAAATTGCTCTGCGACGGCCAACTCGAGCAGGCCGCCCGGCTGTCGCTGCAACTGGAATCGGGATGCGAAGCGCTGCTGGGGCAACTCGCCACCCTGCTGGTGGATGCGTGACAGCACCGCTGTCAGCACGCTGCCTGCGGCTGGCCACATGGTGGTTGTCCGGCGCCTGCGCCATCGCCACGCCGACATGGGCGGCCCAGGCACCAGCCACCGTGCGTGCGGCCGCCGAGCAGGCACTGCGCCAGCACTATGCGTTGCCGGGCAGTCGGGTCGAGGTCACGTCGACACCGCTGGACATGCGCCTGCATCTGGCCGATTGCCATCTGCCGCTGCGCGCCACGATACCCGATTACGCTGCGCCCGCATCGCGAATGACGGTACAGGTGCAATGCCCGCAGGCCGGCGGCTGGAGCGTGCGTGTCCCGCTTCAGTTGAAGCTGTTCCGCCAGGTGCTGGTGACCAGCCGGGCGCTGCTGCGTGGCGACGGATTGCACCCCGGCGACCTGCATGCAGAAGAACGCGACGTCACCCGGCTGGGCTATGGATATATCGAGAATCCGGACGAGACAACCGGTCGCATCCTGGCCCGCCCGCTCGCTGCCGGCAGCGTGCTGACCCCGGGGGCGCTGGGCGGCCGGCGCACGGTGCGCGCCGGCGATCATGTGCAACTGGTGGCGCGGATGGACGGCATCGAGGTCCGTGCTGCCGGCGTGGCATTGGGCAGCGGCGACGATGGCGCCCGTCTGCGCGTACGCAACGACAGCTCGGGCAGGGTGATCGACGCCATGGTCAGCGCGCCCGGTGTGGTGATCGCCTTGCCGTGAATGTATCGTCACCGGACTAAAGTTTTCGTGGCCACTGCCGATTTGTCATTTGCAGGGCAAAACCCGCAACGAGTAACGGACCCATGAACGCCACGATCTCCAACAATGGTTTGCCGAATTTCAACCCGGTTCCCGGCAACAACGGCAACGGCCCGGCGCCGGCAGCAACGGCGCAGCCCGACTCTGGCGGCAGCCTGCCCCGGGCCGACGACCAGGTCAAGCTGACCGATTCGGCCCGTGCACTGCAGGCAGCCACGCACTCCACCGAGTCTGCCGCGGTGATCGACCCGCAGCGAGTGGCACAGCTGCGACAGGCGCTGGCCGACGGCAGCTACCAGGTCAACCCCGGCCACATCGCCGATCGCATGCTCGCGCTGGATCGGCAAATCGGCGGCACGGGCAAGGCATGAGCGGCCAGCTGCAGCATGAACTCGGCAACGCGCTGTCGGCCGTGATCGGCGACATGCAGCAGGCAGTCGAGCAGCTGGCGCAGTTGCTCGAAGCCGAGCGTACGGCGCTGGACACGAACAGCATCGAGGCACTGGATCGGGTCGGCGCGCAAAAGCAGGCGAAGATGCTGCAACTGGAGCAGCTCGATGCCGAGCGCCAGCAACTGAGCCGTGAACTGCCCGCATCGGCAGCCGTGCTAGGGTCGAACTGGACCCGATTCGTGCAATCGCTGCGCCGCTGCCAGCAGCTCAACCAGTGCAATGGCAGCATGGTCAATCAGCGGCTCAATCAGGTGCGCCAGGCCCTGTCGATACTTACCGGCCACACCGGCGAGAACAGCCTGTACGGCCGCACCGGCGTGCTGCACGCCAGTCAGCGTTCCCAGGTACTGGCCGAGGCATGAGCCGGGGACGACACCGTTGCCAGCTTGCGCAAGCCCGCGCATCCACCGAGTGCGAAGTCGGCACCCGCATGCTTCCGCCTATCGCGATGACTGATCATGAGCCAGCAAAACGTTTCTGCGAACGCCCATAACACGCACGCGTCGGCGGCCCCCGCCAGCGCGACGTCGATGCCGATGCCGGTCATGCGCGTACCGATGCTCGACCGCGACCGTCAGCTGTTCGCCTACGAAATCATTTTTCATCACGGCCCCGAAGATCAGCAGACCCTGCTGCAGAGGGTGCTGTCCACAATCACCGATGGCGCGCTGACCCGGCTGGTGCGCGGCAATCGCGCGTTTCTGAACCTGCCTGCCGAACTGCTGCCGGAAGACTCCGATGTGCTGCTGCACCAGCCACGCCTGGGTCTGCTGCTGCATCCGAGTGCAGCCAACGATGCGTCGCTGATGAAACGCCTGGGGCTGATGTCCGGGCGCGGCTGTCAACTCATGCTCGACGGAACCGAACTCGAGGCCCACGGCAGCCTTGCGACCGAAGCACTGCTGCAGTTGGTGCAGTTCGTGCGGCTGGACGCGAGCGTGCTGACGCCCGAGGCCCTGCAGGAACGGACCGAACAGTTGCATGCCCGTGGCATCGGGGTCGTCGCCGGGCAGGTCAACGACCACCCAACCTACCAGCGCTGCCTGGAGCTGCCGCTGCAGGCGATCCAGGGACGCTACCTGCTGATCCCCCAGCCGGTAGCCGTGCCGGTGCTGACCGCCAACCGGCTCAGCATGCTGCGGCTGATGCGCACGCTGCAGGAGACCAACCCCGGCCCGGTGGAACT
Source organism: Rhodanobacter sp. (assembly GCA_004322005.1). Taxonomy (GTDB): domain Bacteria; phylum Pseudomonadota; class Gammaproteobacteria; order Xanthomonadales; family Rhodanobacteraceae; genus Rhodanobacter. Next base: position 16,071 of record SCRF01000092.1, read on the forward strand.
CGGCGCGATCATTCGTGACGATGCGGTGCTGAGCTATAAGCTGCTCAGCTGCGTGAATTCGGCCTACTTCGCATTGCCGCGACAATTGAAGTCGGTGCAGCAGGCGGCGATCTTCTTCGGCATGACGCGCATGCGCAACTGGATCAACACCATGGCCATGTGCAGCATGGACGACCGCCCGCCGGAACTGCTGCGTGCGGCGCTGATCCGGGCCCAGATGTGCGAGAAGCTGGCGTCCGGCATGTCCGGCGGACACCGGGAAATGGCCTTCACCGTCGGTCTGTTCTCGCTGCTCGACACCCTGATGTGCGCACCGATGGAATTCCTGCTGACCCATCTGCGGCTGGTGCCGGAAATCAGCCAGGCGCTGACTGACAGATCCGGCCCGTTCGCACCGCTGCTGGAGCAGATCCTCGCCTGGGAAGGCGGCAAGCTGACCAGCGAAAATGCACAACCCGCGCAGATCAGGCGGATGGCCACGATCTATCTTGAAGCCACGCAATGGGCCGATCAGGTCTATGCCGAGGCAAATGAAAACGCTGCAACCGGCTGACCGGCCGGCATCCGCCGGATCCTGGCATTGACGGCCGCATCCATGCAGCTCAGCTCGTCGATCCGCTGAAGCGGCGACGGCGCAACCGCCAGCTCGCGACGAGCAAACCGAGTATCGTCACCCCCAACCAGCCAAGCAGCGTCCGGGTATCGTTGCCCAGCCACAACACGCTGGCAACCGAACCCACGACCAGCGCACCCAGCGCCAGGGCCAGCCAGACATCACGCCGCTCGCGGTGCACCGAAAGCAGCAGGTAGGCACCCGAGGCCGCCAGCAGCACGGCCAGGATCCGCCTGCCGAGCGTGAACCGGGGCGGCACCGGAATATCCGGAAACATGTCGAGCAGGGAAACCGCCCCGACCTCGACGTCATAGCCCTTGCCGTCGGCGACATCGGGTGCCGTCACCAGCCGATCGCCATCGATGCGCGCGAACACGGTCAGCTGTTGCAGCGGTACCGCATCCCAGCTCACCCGGACATCGCCCAGTCGGGGGTCGCCCGGATGCGCACCGGTCACCAGATAACCCCGGTACCGACTGAAGCTGGCCGCAAGATTTGCCGGCAGCGCTTTCGGGTCCGGTGCAACCGGCACGGAACCCGGTATCGCATGCATCAACTGCGCTGACAGCCTGAATCCGCCCATCTGCACCAGGCCGGCGTCAAACCGCTTGCCGCTGATCGGCAGGCGGGAAGGATTGGTGTGTCCCGCCTTCTGCACGAAGCGGCTGGAATCGATCAGGTGATCCGCCCAGTCCAGCTCGTAATGCACGGCGCCACCGATGCGGATCTCACGCCACTGGAACATGTCCACGTGGCGGATCAGCGTCGGCGTATTCGCCTGCAGGTTGAAATCCGGATCGCGCGGCGCCTCCACCACCTTCGGCGTGCCGACGATTCGCGCCATGTAGCCGTTCTGACCGGCCTGCGGCATGGCATCGCCGGTACCGAAATCGATCATCTCGCCACCATGCCGGGCCGCCGTCACGTGGTAGCTGATCAGGTTTTGGGCGGTCATCCCGATCAACCCGATGCCGGCCAGCATCAGCAGGGTCCCGGCGATATTGCGTACCAGACCATGCATCGGCGGCCACCTGCGAATATTCATCAATGCACTCCGGCCGCCGGTTGCTGCCAGACGCCTTTCAGGATCTGCTGTTCGTCGGCCACCCCAAAACGGCCATGCGCGTCGCGCGTCACCCGCGCCAGCGCGCAATCGGGATCGTGCGTGAAGAACAGCCGCACATCCCGCGCCAGCTTGTCTTCGAGGAACGCAAGCTTCTCGTCGATCAGTTTTTCCGGCCAGCGGTCGTAGCCCATGGTGATCGGCAGATGCACCCACCAGCGGCCGGGAATCAGGTCGGCACAGAACACCAGGCCGGCCACTTCGGCCAGCATCAGGCCCGGCGTATGGCCGTCCGAATAACTGAAGCGCACCGAGCGGCCGAGGGTCTGCAAACAGTCGCCTTCGACCAGTTCCAGCCGGCCGCTGGCTTCGAGCAGTGGCTGCAGTGCGGGGATGAACGAGGCGCGATCGCGCACATGCGGCTTCTGCGCGCGACGCCAATGTTCGGCACCCGTCACGAAACGCGCGCGCGGAAACAGCAGGCGCGGCGGCTGGTCCCGCTCCCATGCCGCCAACAGGCCGCCGGCATGATCGAAATGCAGGTGCGACAGCACCACCACATCGATGTCCTCATGCGCGAGGCCGGCCTCGGCCAGCGAGTCGAGCAATACGTGATGCCGTTCGACCACGCCATAACGCTCGCGCAGGGCCGGCTCGAAAAACGCACCGATGCCGGTCTCGAACAGCACGTTGCGCCCATCCAGCCCCTTCACCAGCAGGCAGCGGCAGGCCAGCGGGATGCGGTTCTGCTCATCCGGCGCAATCCAGCGCGACCACAGCGCCCTCGGCGCGTTGCCGAACATGGCGCCGCCATCCAGCTGCTGGGAATTGCCGAGGATCGAGAACAGTTCCATCATGTTGCCCATTCCACATCCTTGCTGTCGACGGCGGCGGGCGCAACTTCGCGTGCATCGATGAATACGTCATGGCCATCTCTGGCCCGATGCAGCACGGCCATGAAGCCACCACCGAGCCCCGAGCTCTCCGGCTCCACCACCGACAGCGTGGCGGCTACCGCGACCGCTGCGTCGAACGCATTGCCGCCCTTGCCCAGCACTTCGAGCCCGGCATCGGTGGCGAGGAAGTTCGCGCTGGCGATCGCCGCATGCCCGGGACGCCGGTGCGTCACGACGGCCTGTGCGGTGGCGGCCCGGATGGCTTTCGGCGCGCCCTCGCCGGCCAGCGCCGAGCCGCCCACCAGCAGCAGGCTCAGCGACAACATGCTCAATGCCGGCAGGCGCCAATCCAGGGAGAAAGTCATGCGGCGGACTCCCTGGACATCAGGTGACGATATTTGAGATCGAGCTGGTCGCGCGACTCGATGTGCTCGGGGTCGACGATGATGCACTCGACCGGACACACCACCACGCATTGCGGTTCGTCATGGTGCCCCACGCACTCGGTACACAGCGACGGATCGATTACGTAATACTCCTCGCCCAGCGAGATCGCCCGATTCGGACATGCCGGCTCGCAGACGTCGCAATTGACGCAGGTATCAAGGATTTTCAGTGACATGGTGATCGATCATACAGGCTGAATCCGCTTGGCCGAAGGCCTGCGGATGGTGTCGCGAAACTGGGCATCGTCGATTGCGATCGCCGCCTGGATGACCCTGTCCGGCCCTCTGCCAGGCGCGGGCGGAGGGCCGGAAGCGTGCAGCCGCGCCGGCGCGGCGCCTTACCCTTCTTACATGGTGACGAAACGGATCGTGGCGCCGGTCGGCTTCAGGGCATCGGTGACGCGCTGTTCATCGGCCTTGTCGCCAATGAACAGGATGATCACGTCCTTGAACGAGCCGGGCTTGGCGTCCTTGAACGCGGCCACGACCAGATCGGCCGTCTTGGCCGAATCCGGGCCGCCGAATGCCAGCAGGTTGCCCGGCAGCACGCCGCGGGCCACGGTGTCCTGCACGCTTTGCAGTTGCCGGTCGTTCTGGGCCTTCATGTCATCGGTGAGGCCCGCCGTGACCATGTACGCATAGGGCTGGTTGGCCGTCATGCCCTGCATGTTTTTCTGCACGATCTGGCCGAGGTAGGCACCCCACGCCTTGGAATCGGCCGGGTCGGTCGGCTTGGGTATCTGCTGAGCCTGTTGCTGGACAGCCGCCTGGCCACCCTGTTTCTTGCCGCAGGCGGACAAGGTCAGGCCGGCGATCAGGGCGACGGCAACAATGAGAGCAAATTTACGCATGGTAATCACCTTCCGTTTCGGGTTGCTTGTTGGAGCTGGTCCGGCCCTTGTGCCAACGCTGCCGCATAGCCTGTTGCACGGCCGGATGCACGAAGTCCGAGATATTGCCCCCGAGCCGGCCGATCTCGCGTACCAACGACGAGGAAATGAAACTGTATTGCTCCGCCGGCGTCAGAAACAGCGTTTCCGCCTGCGGGATCAGATGGCGATTCATGCTGGCCAGCTGGAATTCGTATTCGAAATCCGACACCGCGCGCAGACCGCGAATGATCACCCCGGCACCGACCTCCTCGACGAATTCAGCCAGCAGGCAATCAAAACCGCGCACCTCCACGTTCGGCAGGTCGGCCAGTGCCAGCCGCGCCAGCGCAATCCGCTCGCCGATGCTGAAGCCCGGCCCCTTGCTCGAACTGTCGGCCACGGCCACCATCACCCGGTCGAACAGCGGCGCGGCACGCGCCACCAGGTCCGAATGGCCATTGGTGATCGGATCGAAGGTGCCTGGATAGACGGCCAGGCGCGGATTGCACGCGGGTTTGTTCACGAGACACTGGCGGCAGTGAAGGGTGGCCCCTAGCTTAACGGAAGCTGAGGATTGTGTGACACGGGCACCGCATTCTGACGCCGGTAGAGCGCAAAACGCACTTCGCCGGCACGGCCTTCGCGATGCAGCATCCAGTTCTGCGGCAGCGCAGACACACCCTGACGCGGCGATTCCACGTAGATCATGGCCTGCGCAGCCAGCCAGCCACCCCGCTCCAGCTGTTGCGCCAGTGGCGCCCACAGCTCCAGCGCGAACGGCGGATCGAGAAATGCCAGGTCGTGCGGTTGCGGCAGACCGCGCAGAAATTCCTCCGCGGCGAGCACCGCCACTTGTCCGGTCGCAACCTTCAATCGCGCGAGATTGCCGCGCAACGCCTGCGCCACACGCGCATCACGCTCGACGAATTGCACGCTGGCGGCGCCCCTGGACAACGCCTCGATGCCCAGCGCACCGGTGCCGGCACACAGATCGAGACAGTGCGCACCGGCAATCACCGGTGCCAGCCAGTTGAACAGCGTCTCGCGCACCCGTTCGGCGGTGGGCCGCAAACCCGGCAGATCGGGCACCTCCAGCCGGGAATTGCGCAAGCTGCCGGCGATGATGCGGATGCGCCCGGGCGTAGCCGCACGTCCGGCGCTCATCCGCACCACCGCGACGCACCATCCTCAGCGGGCAGTACAGGTTGGAGTGTTAGCATGCCGCCCATTGTCTTTGAATCACCTGCGCAATGCTCAAGTTCTGGAAGAAAAAAATCGCCGCGAAGCCGGCGGCCGCGAGTACCATCGCCGACCCCGACGCGGTTGTACCGATCGCCCCGGAAGCCGACGATCCCGCCTTGAACGAGGCGATGGCGGAAATCGTGGCGCCGGCCGACACGCAACCCGACCACGAGCGTTTCGCCGCACCCGCTCTCGACCCCGTCGTGCCGCCCCCGGCGGTCGCTGGGCCGGAACAGCCGACGGCGGCACAGCCGGGGGCGGCACAGTCGATCAGGCGCAGCTGGCGCGAACGACTCTCCGGCAATGCGTTCGCGCGCGGCCTGAGCTCGCTGTTCGTGCGCCATCCCACGCTCGACGACAACCTGCTCGATGAGCTGGAAACCACCCTGATCACCGCCGACGTCGGCATCGAAGCCAGCACGATGCTGGTCGAAAGCCTGCGCCGGCGCATGCACAAGCGCGAATTCGCCGACGCCGATGCCCTGCTGGCCGCCTTGCGCGGCGAGCTGATCGCCCTGCTCAAGCCGGTCGAGAAGCCGCTGGACATCACTGGCTGCCAACCGTTCGTGGTCCTCGTGGTGGGCATCAACGGCGCCGGCAAGACCACCACCATCGGCAAGCTGGCGCGGCGCTGGTCCGACCAGCAGCACACCGTGATGCTGGCCGCCGGCGACACCTTCCGCGCCGCGGCGGTGGAGCAATTGAAAACCTGGGGCGATCGCAACCAGGTGCCGGTGATCGCGCAGGGGCAGGATGCCGATTCCGCCAGCGTGATCTTCGACGCCTTGCAGGCCGCCCGCTCGCGCGGCACCGAAGTGCTGATCGCCGACACCGCCGGCCGATTGCACACCCAGGGCGGGCTGATGGACGAGCTGGGCAAGATCGCGCGCGTGCTGAAGAAACTCGATGCCGACGCCCCGCACGAGGTATTGATGGTGATCGACGGCACCACCGGTCAGAACGCGATCAGCCAGGTACGCCAGTTTCGCCAGATCGCCGGCGTCAGCGGACTGGTCGTGACCAAGCTCGACGGTACCGCCAAGGGCGGCGTGGTGTTCGCGCTGGCGCGCGAATTCGGCCTGCCGATCCGCTACGTCGGGCTGGGCGAAACCGCCACCGATCTGCGCGTGTTCGAAGCCGAGGCATTCGTCGACGGACTGCTGCCTGCCCGTCTGGGCCGGGACGAGCGCAGCCATGACTGAACCCCGCGACAGCGAGGCCGGGTGATGCCGATGCCGCGACGGCTCCGTCTGACCCTGCTGGTGCTTGGCGGTCTGGTGTCGGCGGCCCTGTTCGCCGCGGTGGTTGCGGTATATCTGCTGCTGCAGCCGGATCGCTTCACCGCGATGCTGCAAGCCAAGGCGCGCGGTGCCGGGCTGGAACTGAATCTGGACAGCCCGGCCAGCCCGACGCTGTTTCCGCGCCCGGCGCTGGATCTGCAAGGCATCACGCTCAATGCACAAGGTGCCAGCGCACCGATCCTGCTTGCCGCGAACGGTCGCCTGGTGCTGCCCTGGCACACGCTGCTGGGCGGGCCCACGGTGATCTCGCAACTGCAGATCGATGCGCCCAGGGTCGACCTGGACGCCTTACAGGCGTGGTTGAGCGCCCTGCCCCCGCGTCCCGCCAGCGCGCCGCCCAATATCCCGCGCATCGACACTGGCGTGCGGATCAGCCGCGGCAGTGTGGTACGCGGCAATCAGCTGTTGCTGGACCATGTCGAACTCGATGCCGGCAGCCTGATTTCGGGCCAGCCGTTTCCGCTCGCGCTGTCCGCCATCGATGCCGCCGGCACGCCGCTGCAACTGAAACTGTCCGCCACGCCACGCCTGCAGACCAATACCCTGCAACTGGACAACATCACGCTCCACCTGTCGCAAGGCAGCGCGCTGCGACTTGTGCTCAAAGGCAGCGCGCACTGGCATGGCGCGGCCGACGCGGCAGCCGCGCTCGCAGGCAAGCTCGATCAGGGAAATGCCGCGCAATACGACATCTCGCTGGCGCTGACTCCGGCCGATCAGACCCAGCCGCTGTTGCTGGCGCTGAAACTGGACGGACCCGACAATCACGCCGACCTGCGCCTGCCGCCGCTGGCGCTGGCCCAATGGTGGAGCCAGCTCGGCGACGAGGCGGGCCCGCAGCTGACCGTGCCGCCCGGCAGCGGCCATCTGGACATGGCAAAAGTCGAGGCCGCCGGCGTGACCATCGAAGGCCTCAGCCTGCAGGCCGGCACGGATGTACCGGCTGCTGCCGCCAGCACCGCCGCGCCGGCCGAACCTGCCGCAAGCAAGCCATGACGGCACAAGCCACGCCGCAAACCGTGGCCGCGCGCCTGCTGCGCTGGTTCGACCGGCACGGCCGCAAGGATCTGCCCTGGCAGTGCACCACGGAGAACGGCCAGCGCGATGCCTACCGCGTGTGGCTGTCCGAAGTGATGCTGCAGCAGACCCGGGTCGGCACCGTCGTCGGTTATTTCGAGCGCTTCGTCGACACGCTGCCGACCCTGCGCGATCTCGCCGCGGCCGACGAGGACACCGTGCTGGCGCTGTGGTCCGGACTCGGCTACTACCGCCGCGCACGCTTCCTGCACCGCGCCGCAAAGCTTTGCGTCGAACGGCATCGCGGCGAACTGCCGCGCGAATTCGCCGCACTCGGCGCACTGCCGGGCATCGGCCGTTCCACGGCCGGCGCGATCCTGGCACAGGCCCATGGCCTGCGCTTCGCGATCCTCGACGGCAACGTCAAGCGCGTGCTGACCCGCTACCACGGCATCCACAGCCACCCCGGGCTGAACGCCGTCGAGAAAGAGCTGTGGCAGCGCGCCGAGGCCCACACGCCAGCCACGCGAATTGCCGATTACACCCAGGCGATCATGGATCTGGGCGCCACCGTCTGCACCCGTTCCAGCCCCCGTTGCGACACCTGCCCGCTGGCCGGCGACTGCATCGCCCACCGCGACGGCCTCACCGCACAACTGCCCAGCCGCAAACCGGCCCGGGCGATCCCCACCCGCGCCACCATGATGCTGATCCTGCGCGACGATCAGGGCCGCGTGCTGCTGGAGCGGCGCGGCCCGCAAGGCGTGTGGCCGGGCCTGTGGAGCCTGCCCGAAGCGCTCGATCCCGACAGCGCATGGCGCATCGCGCGACAGCATGCGCAGATCGACGATGCCCGGACCATCGCACCGTTCGCCCATGTGTTCAGCCATTTCCGGCTGAACATCGAACCGCTGCTGTTCGACGGCGCGACAGCGCATGGCGGCATCGCCGATAATCCACACCTGCGCTGGTGCACCGCCGGCGAACTGGCGGCACTCGGCCTGCCCGCCCCCATCCGCAGCCTGCTGCTGAGCATCGCCAGCGCGACCGCGTAGGAGCGCACCCTGTGCGCGAAAGGGTTTGCCGAGATCGCGACAAGAGCATTCGCGCACAGGGTGCGCTCCTACCCAAACCGGCAACCACAGAGGAAAAAAACCATGAGCCGCACCATCCATTGCGCCAAGCTCGGCATCGACGCCGAAGGTCTGGATTTCGCCCCCTGGCCCGGCCCGCTCGGCCAGCGCATCTACGCCGAGATCTCCAAGCCCGCCTGGCAGCAATGGCTGGGCCACCAGACCACGCTCATCAACGAGTACCGCCTCAACCCGCTCGACCCGAAAACCCGCAAGTACCTCGCCGAGGAAATGGAGAAATTCCTGTTCGGCGGCGAATTCGCAAAGCCAGCCGGCTTCACCGCACCCGACACCAAGCCTTGACGAAAAGCCGCGCATTCGGTCTAATGCGCGGCTCCATGCAACACCGGACACCCGCAACAGTTGTCCACCCGGCCGGGTAGCTCAGTTGGTAGAGCAGGGGATTGAAAATCCCCGTGTCGGCGGTTCGATTCCGTCCCCGGCCACCATGAAATGTTACCAAACGCCTGCTTTTTGGGCGTTTTTTGCTTTCTTTGGCTCGACAATACCCGCAAACTTACCCACAGCGCGCCGTTGAGGCTGCGGTGGACGCACATTAAAGCCCACGCTAGCCCAGTCACGCCCACGGAAGGTGGATAGTGGTACGCTTCAGGCCGGATACGGGAGAACGACCATGCGCGCGAAGAAGCTCCTCTTGCGCTGCTATGCGGAGCACGACGGAAACCTCTGGGTCGCTTTTTGCTTGGATTTCAGCTTGGGTTGCCAGGGCGATTCGTTCGAAGAAGTCCGCACGAAGTTGGATGCGCAAATTCGGGATTACGTGTCTGACGCACTTTGCGGTGAGGATCGTCAGCATGCGGACTACCTGCTGACCCGACGCGCGCCGCTTTCATATTGGTTGCGTTACTGGGTGATTCGCCTGCAATCGGCAGTAGCAACGCGGCTTCACGCTAACCGTTCCCAGTCCTCGCGTCCGTTCAAAGAGCCACTGCCGCTCATCCCTGCGTCTTGTTGACGCTTGCCAATGGTGAGGGAGCGACCGGTAACCGATAGAGAATTCAAGGCCGTTCTGAAGGCGCTTGGGTTTGTGGGCCGCCCGCAGAAAGGAACATCCCATGAGTTGTGGGTTTGTGGTGAGGGGAAGGATTACCGGCGTGTCACTGTAGACGCACACCATGCACCGTACCATCGCCAATTGCTAAAGCTGATGCTGCACGACGCTGGCCTGTCAAAAGACCAGTTCTTCCGGTTGCTGGATCGGCTCTAGATAGTTGGCGGCCACGCGCGGCGGAGTTGAAGCGCCGCCGCCTGTGCGTGTTGTTCGCGGTCACCCGCAGGGATACTTGCGCACTTGTCCCGTTGCACCCATGAGCTTCACAGCGCCCGGTCGGTCTCATCCAAGACCACAACCGTCCCGCGGTAGCCGGTGGCTTGGCGGTGCCGCTCGACCGCCGCAGCGATTGCCTCGCGGCCCAGGTCGGGGTTGTTTTCGTGAATCGCGACGATCTCGCCGGTGTATCCGGTCGAGCATTGATTCACCACGTGTAACCGTGTTGTAGAGGCAGCTCCATCAGTTCCTGCAGCGGCGTGCCGCTCTGCACACGCCATGACGCCCATGTATGGCGCAGGTCGTGCCAGCGAAACGTCCGCTCGATCCCTGCCCGTTCCAATGCACGCTTCCATGCCTTGGTCGAACACGGGATGGACTACACCGGAATCAAGACACCCCCCTCACACCTCCAACCGATCGTCCGGCCGCGCCACAAGGGCGTACAGCACGGGCATCAGGAATACGCTGATCAGCAGTCGGGTGAACAGGCCGCTGACGATGACCAGGGCGAACGGTCGCTGGGTGTCGGTGCCGATGCCGGTAGCGAGCGCCGCGGGCAGCAGGCCCAGGGCCGCCACCAGGGCGGTCATCATGATCGGACGCAGGCGCAGGATCGCGCCTTCGCGGATCGCTTCGGCGAGGGTGGTGCCGTTGCGGCGCAGTTCGTTGACGTAGGACACGTAGACGACGGCGGTCTGCACCGAGACGCCGAACAGGGCCAGGAAGCCGATGCCGGAGGATACCGAGAACGGCGTGCCGGTGATCCACAGCGCCACGATGCCGCCTACCGGGGCCGACAGCACGACGCCGAGCACGGTGATGAAGGGGAATTTGAAATTGCTGTAGAGGGCGAACAGCAGCAAGAAGATCAGGCCCAGGGTCAGCGGCAGAATCACGTTCAACTGGTGGCGTGAAGCGGTGTACTGCGTGTATTCCCCGCCCCAGTCCAGACGGTAGCCCTGCGGCAGCGCGACCTTCCGCTTGACCTGCGCGATGGCGTCGCCCACCGCGCCGGCCAGGTCGCGTCCCTGCACCGAGAACTGCACGCCGATGTAGCGTGAATTGTCCTGGCGGTAAATGAACGAGGCGCCGTTGGTCACCTGGATATCGGCGAACTGCTTGAGCGGAATCTGCTGCCCGCCGGGCGTGGCCACCAGGATGTTGCCGATTTCCGCGGGGTTGTCGCGGTACTGGCGCTCGAGGCGGACGACCAGGTCGAACTGCTTTTCGCCCTGTACCACCTGGGTCGCCACGCTGCCGCCGATGGCGGTCTGGATCACGCCATTGATGTCGTCCACGTTCAAGCCGTAACGGGCGATCTGTGCACGGTCGATCTTGATGCTCAGGCTTGGCTGTCCGAGCTCCTTCACCAGGGTCACGTCACGGATGCCGCGCACCTGCTCCAGCACCCGTTTGATGGCTTTGCCCTTCTGCTGCAGCGTATTCAGATCCGGACCGAAGACCTTGACGGCAAGCGCGCTTTTCAGCCCCGTTTCCGCTTCGTCCACGGCATCCTCCGCGGGCTGGGTGTAGTTGAACGTGATGCCGGGGAACGACTCGAGCTTGCGGTTGATCGCCGCGATCAGTTCCGGCTTGGTGCGATACGCCCCGCTCCACTGCGAATAGGGCTTCAGGCCCACGTAGAACTCGACGTTGAAGAAGCCGGTGGAATCGGTGCCGTCGTCGGGCCGCCCAAGCTCGGAGGCAACCGTGGTGACTTCGGGGAACGAGCTCAATATGTCGCGTATCTTCGGCGCGATCCTGGCCGATTCGTCGAACGAGATGGTGTACGGCATCGTGGCGCGCACCCACAGCGCGCCCTCGTCCATGTGCGGCATGAACTCGGCGCCGATGCGCGGAATCAGCAGCAGCGACGCCAGCAGCAGGATCGCCGAACCGATGGTGACGCCCCACGGACGGGCCAGACAGAAATCCAGGCCCTTGATGTAAACCGACTTGATCCATTCGAAGGCGGCGTTGTGCCGCTCGCGCACGCCCTTGCGCATGAACCACGCACACAGCACCGGCAGCAGTGTCAGCGTGACCGCCAGCGAGCCGACCAGGGCGAAGATCATCGTGTCGGCCATCGGCTTGAACAACGTGCCCGAAGGCCCCGCCAGCACATAGATCGGCAGGAAGCTGACCACGATCACCGCGACGGCGTAGAACAGCGGGCGATCCACTTCCGCCGCCGCATCGCGGATGATTTCCCTGACGTTGCGCGGCGTCCCCTCGCGCAGTGCGATCTGGCGGTAGATGTTTTCCACCATCACCACCGCGCCGTCCACCAGGATGCCGAAATCCACCGCGCCGATGGACAGCAGGTTGGCCGAGGCGTTTTGCAGATCGAGACAGACGAACGCGAACAGCAGGGCCAGCGGAATGGTGGTGGCGACGATCAGCCCCGCACGGAAATCGTAGAGAAAGAAGATCAGCACCACCACCACCAGCAGCATGCCGCGCAGCAGATTCTGCTCCACGGTCCTGGTGGTGAGCTTGATCAGGTCGATGCGGTCGTAGAACGGATGCACCTTGACGTCCCTGGGCAGGATCCGGTCGTTGAGCTCCTTCGTCTTCGCTTCCACCCGCTTGAGCACGTCCTGGGTCTTTTCGCCGGTACGCTGCAGGATCACTCCCTCGACGGCGTCATTCTGTTTCTGGTAGCCGAATTCGCCCAGGCGCGGCGCGATCCCGATGACCACGCGGCCGACATCCTTGACCAGCACCGGGGTGCCGTTGTGCACTGCCAGCACCACGTTGCCGATGTCCTTGCGGCTTTCCAGGCGACCCTTGCCGCGCACGTAGTAGAACTGGCCGCCCTGCGAATAGAAGCCGCCGCCGGCATTGTTGTTGTTGGCTGCCAGTGCCGCCTCCACCTGGGTTGCCGACAGGCCGACCGCCGCCATCCGGGCCTGGTCGAGCAGCACCTGGTATTGCATGGTGCCGCCACCGAAACCCGAATCGTCGGCCACGCCGGGAACGGATTTGTACTGCGGCGAGACCACCCAGTCGTCGATCGTCTTGAGCTCCATCGGCGAGCGGTCGGGACTTTGCAGCACGTAGCGGTAGATCAGCCCCGAGGGCGATGACATCGGCGACACCGACGGGGTCACGCCGTCGGGCAGGCCCAGGCCGCCCATCCGGTTGAACACCTCCTGGCGGGCGAAATAGTTGTCGGTACCGCCGTGGAACGTGATGACGACGTCGGACAACCCGTACAGCGAGATCGAGCGGATCGTGGCCGTCTTCGGAATGCCGTTCATGCCGATTTCGACGGGTACCGTGATCAGCCGCTCCACTTCCTCGGCGGCATGACCGGGCCACTGGGTGATGACCTCGACGATCGGTGGCGACAGATCCGGATACGCATCCACCGGCAGGCGCGCCAGCGAACGCGTGCCGGCGCCGGTCAGCATCAGCGTCATCAGCAGGACGAGCAAGGGCTGCGCCAGCGACGAGGCCACGATCCGGTTCATGATCGAAGCCGTGCGCGGCACCGGCCCGGTGGGGGGAAGTTGCTCGCTCATTGGTTTTGCATGAACTGGACGAAGATGCCGCCATCGACCACGACGCGGTCGCCCGGCTTGAGTCCATCGGGGATCTGGTACCGATCCCCGGCCCGATACCCCAGGGTCACACTGCGCCGGGCGAAACTGCCGTCGCGTTCGGCGACATACACGAAAGGCAGGTTCTCGTCGTTACGCAAGATCGCCGACACCGGGATCAGCAGGCCACTGCTTTTCCGGAGGGAACGGATCGTCACGCTGACGTACATCTGCTTCTTCAGGAAGTCGCCGGGGTTGTCGACGACCACCCGCGCGATCACCGAGCGCGTATCGGGGTTCACCACGGCCGAAATGTTGCCGACGGTCCCGGAAAAGTTTTTCGATCCGATGCCGGTGATTATCTCGGCCGGGTCGCCGAGATTGACCGCTGCAAGGTCGTCGGCGGAGATCTGCGCCATCACCCAGACGCGCGAGAGGTTGGCCACGACAAAGCACGGCGTGCTGCCCGCCTGCAGGAGCTGGCCGGGCGTGATCAGTTTTTCCACCACGGTCCCGGTGACCGGCGAGCGGATCGTGCCCTCGATGCGGGAAATCGGCCGACCGGCCTGGATATTGCGGATCGTCCGCGGATCGACATTCAGCGAGATCAGCGCCTGCAGGGCAGCAACGCGGTCGGCCTCGGCATTGGCGGCGTCGGTGGCTGCCTGCTCCGCTTCGCGCTGGGGAACGCCGTCGTGCTTGAACAGATCCTGGTCCATGTCGGCCAGCCGGCGGGCGTTCCTGGCGCTGACCAGCGCCTTGCTGTACGCGCTGACGGCGGCCGCAAAGTCGGGCGAGTCCACCACCGCCAGCGGCTGGCCCTTGCGAACCTTGTCGCCGGAGGAAACCAGCAGCCGCGACACCGGCCCGGAAAAGGGCGCCAGCACGCTGGTGGCCTGGTCGTTGTCGAAATCCACCGTGCCGGTGGTCTGCACCGTCTTGCGGTAGTCCGACGGTGCCACCGTGTAGAGACGGATGTGCTGACGCTGCGTCGCCGTCAACGTCACGTTGCGGGCCGTGGTGGCTGTCGGCTGCGCATCGTCGCTCCCGGGCCGGGACGAGCAGCCGGTGCCCAGCGCGATCGTGGCCAGCGCCATTGCGACAACGGAAACCGAGCGCGGAAACCCGACCCGACGTCGCGCTGGCGGCATCCCGGCAGAGGAATTATTTTTCATGCTTGTCCTGAGTTGAATCCACCTGAACGGGTTGTCCTCCGGGTGCACCGGCCCGGTCTTGACCGGATCGATCAGGCTCGCCCCGATTCCACCACCCTCCGCCCAGCGCCTGGAACAGCGCCGCAGTGTCGGCAAGGCGATTGGCCCGTGCCTGCACCAGATTGATGCGGGCCTGCTGATAAGCCTGCTCGGCACTCAGCAGCGAGAGATAGCCGGCATAGCCGTCCTTCCATTGCCGCTGCGACAGATCAAGCGTGACCCTGGCCGCATCGGCGGCGGTCGCGGCCGCCTTCAGGCCATTGGCGTCCTGCTCGAGCGCGGCCAGGGTGTCGGCGACATTCTGGAACGCCGTCAGCACCGTGCTGCGGTATTGCTCCGCCGCCTGGACATAGGCCGCCTTCGCGGCTCGCTCCTGATGCAGCAGCATCCCTCCCTCGAAGATGGGTGCCGTCACCGCGGCACCCAGATCCCAGAAACCCGTACCCGACTTGAACACCTGCCCGATGGCCAGCGCCGTGCTGCCGACATCCGCGGTCAACGCAATGTTGGGCAGCCGGTTCGCGATGGCGATGCCGATCTGGGCGCTGGCGGCATGCAGGTTGGCTTCGGCCTGAAGCACGTCCGGACGCTGCGCGACGAGTTTCGAAGGAAGGCTGAGCGGCAGATCCGTCGGCAATCGCAGACTCGACAAGCTGAATTTTCCGGCCGGCGCCTGGCTAGGAAACCGGCCAACCAGAACCGCCAGCAGGTTGCGGGTCTGCGTCAATTGCTTGATCAGCGGCGGCAAGGTGGCCTGCACCTGCGCAAGCTGCGATTCCTGCGCAGCGACGTCGAGCCGGCCCGCATAGCCCCTGGCCGACTGATGCCGCACGATCCGCAGCATCCTGGAATTGATGTTCACCAGCTGGCGTGTCGCGTCGATCTGTGCCCGCAGCGCCCCTTCCTGAACCGCGGCCGCCACCACATTGGCGCTCAATGTGATCTGTGCCGCAATCATCTGGAAACGGACCGCCTGTTCCTGCGCCCGCAATGACTCCATGGTCCGGCGGTTCAGGCCGAAAACATCGGGCACGTACGAAACGCTGACCTGCGGGGTGAACAGGCTGTATTGAAAGATGTTGGCGTCGGGCGTGGGCGAGATCAGCTCCGATTGTTTCTGCCGGCTGGCAGAAAAGCTGCCCGTGACACTGGGGAAATACGCACCGCGTTGCGCCAGCACGTTTTCCCTCGCCACCGACAGTGCGGCCTGCGCCGCCTTGAGGTCGGGATTGTTCTTGAGCGACTGCTCGATCAGGGTGTCGAGCGAGCTGGAATGGAACAGCCTCCACCAGTCCGCGGGTATCTGGCCTCCCGCGACAAAGCGTTGGGCTTCCCCGCCGACAACGTTCGCGCTGGTGGCCGTGGTCGGCAGCAGACCGGTCGTGTAACCGCTGACTTGCGGCGCCGCAGGCCGCTTGAAGTCGGGGCCCACGGCGCAACCGGCAACAAGGGATGCAGCCAGAGCCACCACGACGTGCAGAACACGCGACGGTGGCCACCCGGCAAGAAACGGAACCCTTCTTGTTGTCTCGACTCTGGTTGCTTCGGTCTCGACCGGCATATCGGCCCACGTCTTGTTCATGCGCACGCATCGTCGGAGAGACTGGGAATGTAACAATATAACGTAGCAATTTACAGGAGGCCCCTGCTGGAAGTCATGCATCGAGCGCAGGCCATGGAGACTTTGCGGAAACGCGCCACCTCGCCCGACCCGCTCGGCCCGGGCGCGCATGGCCCCGTATCCAGCCGCCATTCAAGGCGGAATCCGCGATCGAAGAGCACCGACTGCGCAATGGAACTCAGTCTTGACGCAGATCAAGGGCCTTTCGTGTCGACTGAGTAATATTGTTGCCGTAGCACCCCGAGTCGCCGTGAGGCGATCGCAATCCCAGCGCCCCCCGGCATAGACGGAAAAGCCCGCTTCGGCGGGCTTGCCTTTTTCAGGGCCGGCAATTTTGCGCCGCGCATCGCGCCACCCGCGCGGTCGCTGGCGGAGGTTCCGTGACACTTTTTCAAAGGCGTCTGCCGCTGCGCGTCACTTGCCGGCACGCGAGGCGAACCGGCGCCGTAGCTCGCCCGGATCCCATGCGCAGGATGGAGCGATCCGGCAATGATCCATGCACGGGCTAAACTACGGCCGCGATCGGTCGATAACCAATAAATGTGTGTCATCCATCACACTTTGAAAGATGACTTGACCGCACAGAAACCACGGGCATGCGCATTGCATATCACCCGAGGAAATCCACCCGGGCATCCGATACCAGATGGCGACACGAGCTCTCCCATCCGTGAGACCGCATGCCGGTGCTGGCCGCATGCCCGTGCCCCAGTGTCGACACCTGCGGTTGCATTTCCACCGCGGGCGCCAGAACCTGCGGCCAAACAGTTCGTGATGGCCGCGCGCTGGCCACGATCTCTTCTTATGGCGCTGTCCTGCCTGCTCTGGCTCGGTCCCGCACACGCCGAAGCGTTGCCCGCAGCGAGTTCCCGTGCACACACGGCCGACGTCGGGGTGCCGTTGCTGCGCAACTTCAGCCCGATGGATTACGGTGCCGGCCCGCAAAACTGGGCCGTGGTGCAGGACAAGCACGGGTTGATCTACGTGGCCAACGGCGACGACGGCGTGCTGGAATTCGACGGCGACCACTGGCGCCGCATTGCCGTCCCCAACCGCAGCACCGTGCGCTCCCTGGCGCTGGATGCCGATGGTCGCGTCTATGTCGGCTGCGTCGGCGAACTGGGCTATCTGGCCCCCGATGACCGCGGCCGGATGCGCTACGTCTCTCTGCTTGACCGCATCGAACCCAGATACCGCGGCTTCGCCGACGTCTGGCGCACTTTTGCGGCGCGCGACGGGATCTACTTCGCGACCTCAAGGACGATTTTCCGCTTCAATGAAAACCATGTGGCTGTCTGGAAGGCTCAGACCTCATTCCACCTGACGTTCCTGGTACGCAACCGGCTGTACGTGCGCGAGACCAATCGCGGCCTGATGGAGCTTTCCGCCGGCAAGCTCAAGATGGTCGATGGCGGCGAGCGCTTCGCCAGGGAAAAGATCTACGCCATGCTGCCGTGGGGCGAAACCACGGCCGATGGCGGCGGCCCAATGCTGATCGGAACCCGCACGCAAGGCTGGTTCATATTCGACGGCCATCGGTTCAAGCCATGGAAAACCGAGGCCGATGCAACGATAAAACGCGATCAGATCTACGACGCGCAATGGCTTGCCAACGGCAGGCTGGCGGTCGCCACGCTGCAGGGCGGCGTGATCCTGCTGGACCGGCAGGGCCACGAAACAGGGCGTCTGCGCCGAGCCGACGGGCTGATCAATGACACGGTTTTCGCGATGTACCAGGATCGCGAAAGCGGGTTGTGGCTGGCCCTGGACAACGGGCTTGCCAGGGTCGACATGGCCTCGGCGCTCAGCTATTTCTCACCCAACTCCGGCCTCGACGGCTCCGTGCTGAGCATCGGCCGCTACCGCGGCGCGTTGTACGCGGGTACCACCAAGGGGCTGTTCCGACTGCAGCACGGCAAGGACGGCAACGCGTATTTTTCCCGCGTCCCCGGCATACGGGACCAGGTCTGGGATCTGCTGGACATGGATCGCTCGCTGCTGATCGGCACCTCGATGGGGATGTTCGAGTTCGCTGACGGATCGGCCAGGCTGCGCCTGGCCGACAAGACCGTATACAGCCTGCTGCGCTCCAGCCAGGACCCCTCACGCGTATTTCTGGGCCTGTCCGACGGAGTGGAAACCATGCGGCTGGTGCACGGCCACTGGCTGGACGAAGGCAGGATTCCCGGAATTTCCGGGGAGGTCCGCTCGCTGGCCGAAGATGCCGCCGGGCGCATCTGGATCAGCCTGTCGAACGACGGCACCGTGCGCCTGACCCTGCCCGACGACTGGAAGACGGACGGCGGCGGTGCGGCACGGGTGGAGCACTTCGACACGCCTCATGCGACCTCCATGAAAACGGGCGATGCCCTGGTCTACAACATTGCCGGAGCGATCCGGTTTGCCACCGCACGCGGCATCTACCGGTTCGACGACCGCTCGCAGCGCCTGGTCGTCGACCCGGGTTTCGCCCATCTTTTCGCGCAGGGCGCGCGGCAGCCATCGCTGCTCAGCGAAGACAACCGGGGCCGGATCTGGATGTACACCTCCGACGACTCCGACACGATCAAGCAAACCGGCGCGGCGATTCCCGATCCGGGCGGCAGCTATCGCTGGGATCCGCGGCCATTGCGGGCGTTCTCGGGCATGGGCGTTTCCGCGATCCATGCCGACAAGGACGGCGTGATGTGGTTTGGCGCAAACGATGGCCTGTATCGCTACGACCCCCATGCTCCGGTGCGCTACAGCAAGCCGTTGCCGGCTTTGCTGGACAAGGTCACCGACCATGCCGGACATCTGCTCTGGGGCGGTGCCGGGCAGGCCACGCCAGCGACGCTGCCCTGGGCGGACAACAGCCTGCGCATCGAGTATTCGTCGCCGAATTTCGACTCGTCGATGGCCAATCGCTTTCAGGTCATGCTGGAAGGCATGGACACGCAATGGTCGGCATGGAGCAAGGAGACCTATCGCGATTACACCAACCTGCATGAGGGCGATTACCGCTTCCGGGTGCGCTCGCGCGATGCGTATGGCAACCTGAGCAAGGAAGCGACCTACGCTTTTCGCGTGTTGCCGCCGTGGTATCGAACCTGGTGGGCCTACTTCGCCGTGCTCGTGCTGCTCGGCGCGATCATCTGGCTGGGGTTTCAGATGCGTTCGGTCACGCTGCGCCGACGCAACCTGGCGCTGGCCAGACTGGTTGCGGCACGCACCCGGGAATTGTCCGCGTCGCATCGCGCGCTGCAACGGGCCAATGCGGCACTGATCGACCTGAACATCACCGACGCCCTTACCGGGCTGCGCAACCGGCGCTATGTGCTCGATCACATCGAACAGGACGTGGCTGCCGCCCAGCGGGGCTACGGCAAGCTTGCCCGTAGCGGAATCGAAGACGCCCAACAGCATATCGACCTGTTGTTCCTGATGATCGACATCGACCATTTCAAGGAAATCAACGACCGCCACGGACACACCGCCGGCGACCGCGTGCTGACGCAAATGCGCGATATCCTGCAGGCAGCCACGCGCGAGATGGATACCCCGGTGCGCTGGGGCGGCGAGGAGTTCCTCGTCATCGCACGCTTCGCCAGCAGTGAATTCGGCACGGCGATTGCCGAGCGCGTCCGCAGCATGGTGGCGCAGCACGCTTTCGACCTGGGCAACGGCCAGATCATTCACCGCACCTGCTCCATCGGCTTTGCGCTCTACCCGCTATTGGCCGACGTACCGCAACGCTTCAACTGGGAAGACGTGATCAACATCGCCGATCAATGCCTGTATGCGGCCAAGCGCAATGGGCGCAACTGCTGGGTCGGCGTGCAATCCAGGCACAAGGCCGTCACCGCGGACATCGCGGCCGGCCTGCCGGTGAACCTGGACGCCCTGGTCGCCGAGGGTTATCTGCAACTGCTGGTTTCGCCTGCGCCATACCGACTTCCGTAGGAGCGCACCCTGTGCGCGAATGCTTTTGTCACGGTTGATGCAAAAAGCATTCGCGCACAGGGTGCGCTCCTACAGCCGCTCCCGCCACGACAAACCAGATCAGTTCACGCGGGCAAAAAGCACACTGTGGCTGGGTAGCAGCATCCGGTCGCCGACGATTCTGCCTTGCGACAAGCCATGCCCCTGCAGAAGCTGCACCCTGTCCGGCACCGGCAAGCCGACATCGACGGCCCGGTTGGCGAGGTTGAACACCACCAGCACGGTCTCGTCGTCCAGGCTGCGGGTAAAGGCCAGCACCGGTTCTTCAGTATCGAGAAAACGGATATCGCCCAGGCAAAGCGCAGGCTGTTTCTTGCGCCACTGCATGAAGCTGCGAAAGCCGTTGAGCACCGAATGCGGATCGGCTTCCTGACGCGTCACGGCCAGCGCGCGATGCTCCTCCGGCAACGGCAGCCAGGGCGTGCCGTGACTGAAACCGGCATGCACGTCGTCGTTCCACGGCATCGGCGTGCGGCAGCCGTCACGACCCTTGAACTGGGGCCAGAACGCGATGCCATAGGGGTCCCGCAGCGACTCATACGGCACCTCGGCCTCGGTCAGCGCCAGTTCCTCGCCCTGGTAGACGCAGACCGAGCCACGCAGCGAACAGACCATCGCGGTGAGCAGGTTGGCCAGCTTCGCCGAGGCATCGCCATTGCCCCAGCGACTGAGCACCCGCTCCACGTCGTGATTGGAGATCGCCCAGCATGGCCAGCCTTCGTGCAACTGCGACTCGAGCTTGCGCACGGTATCGCGGATGTAGCCCGCGCTGAAGTCGTCGGTCAGCAGTTCGAAGCTGTAACCCATGTGCAGGCGGTGGTCGCTGGTGTACTCGGCCATCGTCGCCAGCGAGTCCTCGGAGGATATTTCGCCCAGCGCGGCGACGTCCTGGTAGCGATCGAGCAGTGCCCGCAGTTCCTGCAGGAACACCAGGTTCTCCGGCTGGGTGTTGTTGTAGTAGTGGTACTGGAAGGCGTAGGGGTTGTCCGGACTGAAGCCGCGGCCGACCCGCTCGTGCGGCGGCTTGGCCGGGTTGTCGCGCAGCTGGCGGTCGTGGAAGCAGAAGTTGATCGCATCCAGGCGCAGGCCATCGACGCCGCGGTCCAGCCAGAACTTCACGTTGTCGAGTACGGCCACGCGCACTTCGGGATGATGAAAATTCAGATCCGGCTGCGAGGCCAGAAAATTGTGCAGGTAGTACTGGCCGCGCCGCGGCTCCCACTGCCATGCGCAGCCGCCGAACAGCGACAGCCAGTTGTTCGGTGGCGTGCCGTCCGGCCGCGCGTCGGCCCACACATACCAGTCGGCCCTGGGGTTGTCGCGGCTCTGCCGGCTTTCGCGGAACCAGCTGTGCTCGATCGAGGTATGGCTGAGCACCTGGTCGATCATCACCTTCAGGCCGAGGCCATGGGCCTTGGCCAGCAGGCGGTCGAAATCGGCCAGCGTGCCGAACAGCGGATCGACGTCGCGGTAATCGGCGATGTCGTAACCGAAGTCGGCCATCGGCGACCTGAAGAACGGCGCGATCCAGATCGCATCGACGCCCAGCGTGGCCACGTAATCGAGCCGCTCGATGATGCCCGGCAGATCGCCCACGCCGTCGCCGTTGGTGTCCAGGAAGCTGCGCGGATAGATCTGATAGATGACAGCACCGCGCCACCACGTTACATCGGTCATTCAACGAATCCCTGACTGAGCCAATCGCACGTTCGCTGCCGCTCGTTGGGCGAACGGGTTCAGCTTAGCGGTAGCCTCCCATGGTCCCGCAGGGTAGTGCATACGTATTCATCCATGCCGCAACCGCACAATACCGCTGTCGCGCGAGCGTGTTTCCGGTGTGTTGACGGGAATCCGGTTGCGGGCTGGAGATGAGGCGCCACGCCGAATGCGCAATTCGATCCGCGGTGCGATCCAGCTCCGCCGGCCACTCATGTTGCGGTGCGATGACATGCACCCTGCACTTGTTATGAATACGTATGCAGATAACGGCTAGTCATGGAAACGCGGGCTTAACATCGATACACGTCGCTGGCCGAAGGTCGACCAGCGCACCCTGCCGACGGTCGTCGCCGACGGAAGCGCAGGCAAGCCAGAGTTCAAGAAATGCGGCGACATATTTTGTGGGGAGACGAGAACATGTTACTGAAACGCAACCTGATGGCTCTGGCTTTGATATCGGCCGGCTTGTGTTGTACCGCTGTCGTGAACGCAACGCCCGCCGATCCCGCCGCTCCGGCGGCCGGCACACCGCAAAGCACCCAGGATCAGGCTTCGTCGCAGACGCCCGCTGGCGCCAAGAAGAGCACTGAAGCCGCCAGGCCGAGCAAGGTCAAGAAGCTGGGGACCGTGCAGGTCACGGGCTTCATCAGCAGCATCGAGAACTCCACCGCGATCAAGCGGAACGCCGACAGCATCGTCGAAGCGGTATCTTCCGAGCAGATCGGCAAACTGCCCGGCATCAGCATCGCCGACGCGCTGGGTCGCCTGCCCGGCCTGGCCGTGCAGACGGTCAGCGGCCGCCCGCAGGTGCTCTCGATCCACGGCCTGGGCCCGGACTTCTCCACCGCACTGGTCAACGGCGGCCAGCAGGTGTCGACCTCCAACAACCGTGACGTGCAGTTCGACCAATACCCCTCGAGCTGGTTCAACGCCGTGGTGGTGCACCTGAGCCCGCAGGCCGATCTCATCGGCCAGGGCCTGGCCGGCACGGTGGACATGCAGACGATCCGCCCGCTCGACAAGAACAAGCCGGAAGCGGCGGTGAACGCCCACTACATCTGGAACGACAAGTCCCAGCTCGCCAATGGCCCGGGCGTCAGCGACAAGGGTTACAACGTCAACGGCGTGTGGGTGAACCAGTTCGCCAATCACACGCTGGGCGTCACGCTGGGCGTGGACCTGGAGTCCAACCCGACGCAGATCGAGCACCAGCAGCCGTGGGGCTACCCGACCGATGCGAACGGCAATGCCGTGATCGGCGGCGCGAAGAACTTCGGCATTTCCGACAGCATGAAGCGCAGAGGCCTGCTCGCCACCGTTCAGTGGCAGCCGAACGAGTTCTATACCGGCACGGTCGACATGACCTACGACAACTTCAAGGAAGTGCAGCAGGCCAAGGGCATGGAGTTCCCGCTGTTCTGGAGCTCCGCGCAGTTGCAGCCCGGCGGTACGGTACAGAACGGCCTGATTACCAGCGGCACCTACACCAACGTGTCGCCGGTCATCCGCAACGACTACAACAGCACCAGCGCGCGCGTCTACAACTTCAACTGGGACAACAAGTTCACCATCAACGAGAACTGGACGGTGGACGCCGACGCGAACTACTCGCGCGCCAAGCGTCGCGACGTCAACCTCGAGAGCTACTCCGGCAGCGGCTACAACAAGAGCGGCCCGCTCGACACGCTGAACTTCAACGAGCAGAGCAATGGCCTGCTGTACGTCAACAACTCGGTCGACTACGGCAGCGGTACCGTGCTGACCGACCCGCAGGGCTGGGGCAGCGGCAACGACGTGGTGCAGGCCGGTTTCATCAACGCGCCGCACACCGTGGATTACCTGGCCAACCTGCGCCTGAGCGTGGAGCGCAGCTTCTCCAGCGGCCCGTTCTCCAGCATGGAGTTCGGCGTGGCGAACAGCAACCGCAACAAGATCTACCACATCGACCAGAGCTTCCTGACCCTGGGCGGCGGCACCATCAGCGGCGGAAACGCGGTCACCACCGCGCCGCTCAGCGGCACGCCGTGCTCCCCGCTGTCGTGGATGGGCGTTGCCGCCCAGCAATGCTACAACCCGTTCGACCTGATCGGCAACGGCACCCTGCAGCAGGTACCCACCTTCGGCTCGTCGCTGTCGATGCCGCCGAACTGGAAGGTGCACGAGAACGTCTTCACCCCGTACATCCAGTTCAATATCGACACCAACCTGGGCAACGTCAGCCTGCGCGGCAACTTCGGCGTGCAGGCGCAGCACACCTCGCAGCGCGCGGTCGGCGAACGCGTGGCGCCGGGCAGCGCAATCACCGGCAACGGGATCACGCTGATCCCGGTGAGCGGCAGCACCAGCTACAACCGCTACCTGCCCAGCGCCAACCTGATCTTCGGCCTCACCGACAACGACGACCTGCGCGTCAGCGCCGCACGCACCCTGGCCCGCCCGCGCATGGACCAGATGAACGCCAGCCTCGGGGTGAGCGGCAACATCACGCACCTGCAGTCGACCGACCCGAACCAGGCGTACTTCAGCGCTTCGGGCGGCAACGCCAAGCTCAAGCCCACCATGGCCGACAACTACAATGTCAGCTATGAGCACTACTTCTCCGGCGGCGGCGGCTTCCAGTGCAACTCCGCCGACCAGAAGAACTCCGACCTGTGCCGCAGCGGCGGCGGCGGCTACTTCGCGGTGTCGGGCTACTTCATCGGCCTGCACGATTACATCAACCCGAACGCGGCCTACCTTTACGACTTCAGCTCTTTCCTGCCGTTCAACCTGTCCCCGGCGCAACTCAGCCAGCTCGGCACCCCGCTGGGCGTCGTCAGCGGCCCGACCAACGACGGCCACGGCTACGTGAAGGGCGCCCAGGTGACCCTGAACCTGCCCGCCAACCTGATCAGCCCGGCGCTCGACGGCTTCGGCGTGATCCTGACCGGCAACCGCACCAAGAGCTCGCTGGTCTACGCCGGCAACAGCAACCCGATCACCGTGCCGGGTCTGTCGAAGTGGGTGGCGAACGGCACGCTGTACTACCAGCACAACGGCTTCGAGGCCCGCGTGAGCGACAGCTACCGTTCCAGCTTCCTGGGCGAGGTGTCGGGCATCAGTGCGTCGCGCATCGAGCAGACCCTGCAGGGCGGCAGCAGCTACGACGCACAGGTCAGCTACACCTTCGACCACGGTCCGCTGAACGGCCTGACGATCATTGCGCAGGGCTCCAACCTGTCCAACAAGACCTTCGTCACCTTCCAGAACAACGATCCGCGGCAGGTGCAGAACTGGGAAAGCTACGGCCGCCGCTACGAGATCGGCATCTCCTACAAGTTCCTGTAAGCAAAAAGCTGCTCCCCACCAGCCCCGTTGAGTCCATCCAGCGGGGCTTTTTTTTGACAAGGCCGTGGCGAACCGCTAGTTAACGGCCTTCAGGCATTTCGGGTATACGCATGCAGGCCAATCCCATCCAGCGCGTGGTCATCGTCGGCGGCGGCACTGCCGGCTGGATGGCCGCCGCCCTGCTCGCCCGCGCACTGGGGCCGCAAGTGCAGATTCGGCTGGTCGAGTCGGACGAGATCGGCGTCGTCGGGGTCGGCGAGGCCACCATTCCCTCGATTCGCCTGGTCAACCAGTTTCTCGGCCTGGACGAAGACGACCTGCTGCGCGCCACCCACGGCACCTTCAAGCTGGGCATCGAATTCAACGACTGGCGCCGGCTGGGCGATTCGTACCTGCACGCTTTCGGCGACCTCGGCCTGCCGCTGGGGCTGATCGGCTTTCACCACTACTGGCTGCGGGACCGCCAGCGCGCCGGCGCCGCGGACTTGTGGGCCTACTCGCTCAATGCGACCGCGGCACGAGCGCATCGTTTCGGTCGCATGGAGCGCGTCGGCAGCAGCCCGCTGACCGGCATCAAGTATGCCTATCAGCTCGACGCGATTGCCTATGGCCAGTACCTGCGCCGCCACATCGACCCGGCCATCGTGCAGCGCATCGAAGGCAGGATCGTCGACGTGCAGCTGCGCGCCGGGGACGGCTTCATCGAATCGGTGCAGCTGGCCAGCGGCGAGCGCGTGGCGGGCGACCTGTTCATCGACTGCTCGGGCTTCCGCGGCTTGCTGATCGAGGGCGCGCTGAAGACCGGCTACGACAACTGGCAGCAGTGGCTGCCGTGCGACCGCGCACTGGCCGTGGCCAGCGCGCGGGTGGCGCCGATGCGTCCGTACACCCAGGCCGGCGCACGCACCGCCGGCTGGCAGTGGCGCATCCCGTTGCAGCATCGCAGCGGCAACGGCCACGTCTACTGCAGCCGGTTCATCAGCGACGACGAAGCCGCGGCGACGCTGCTGGCCAACCTGGAAGGCGAACCGCTGGCCGACCCGCGTCCGCTGCGCTTCATCGCCGGCATGCGCCGGCAGTCATGGAACCGCAACTGCGTGGCGCTGGGGTTGGCGGCCGGCTTCATGGAGCCGCTGGAATCGACCAGCATCCACCTGATCCAGTCGGGCGTGAGCCGGTTGCTGGCGATGTTCCCCGACCGCCACTGCGATGTCGCCCTCAGTACCGAATACAACCGCCAGACGCGCTTCGAGTACGAGCGGATCCGTGACTTTCTGATCCTGCACTACAAGGCGACCGAGCGCGACGACAGCCCGTTCTGGCGACACTGCGCACAGATGGAGATTCCCGAATCGCTGGCGCGGCGGATCGCGTTGTTCCGCGGCAACGGCAGCATCTTCCGCGACGCCGACGAGCTGTTCACCGAGGTCGGCTGGCTGCAGGTGCTGCTCGGCCAGGGCATCGAGCCGCAGCGCCATCACCCGCTCGCCGATACGCTCGATCAGGGCCAGCTCGACGAGTTCCTGGGCAACATCCGCACCCTGGTCGACCGCGCCGCGGGCACCCTGCCGCCGCACGAACGCTTCGTCGCCGAACACTGCAAGGCGCAGACCTGAGCCGGCGCGGGCGGTCGATGCCTGCAGCGACC
>SCRF01000093.1 GCA_004322005.1 Rhodanobacter sp.
CGTCCAGTATTCGGTCATGCCCGCCGCGGTCATGGTCGCTTCGCTGTCGGAAATCACGTGTTGGCTGTCGCTCTGCAGGAAGTCCTCCAGATCGTTCAGGCTGGCAAACGCCATCAGCGTTACGCCGTCGATGCCGCTGGTTTCCGGATGGAAGAACGGCTGACCCGCCTCGGTCGGACCGATGTTGTGGAGTTGCACGTAACGCTTGACCAGATGTGGTGTGTCCGGCTGCGCGAGTACTGAGTCGGCATGCTCATGCAGCCACCAGTCCTGGAATCCGGCGCGGCTGAGGTCGGCACGACGGACATGCACCTTCACCAAGGTCACGGCATCGTCGCCACTGGCACTAGGCAGCAGGATGTACTGGCGCGCCAGGACCGGAGCGATATCGCGGAAGATCACTCGATCCTCCGGCAGTATCTTGCGGCGTACGCGCTCGTTGGCCAGCACGACGGAAATGTCTTCAAGGCTGAAGAAGTTGAGATAGGCGATCCCGTCCCAGCGAGGACGCCGGTATGGCGCGATATGTCCGATTACGGTCGGGAACAGGTGACCACTGTCGTTCACTGGAGCGCTGTAAGGCGGCGTGTTGGTTTGTGTCGGACCTGCCGCGAACCGATGGAACTGGTCGTAGCGCTGCAAACGCTCCAGGCTGCGGTCGTCCGGTTCCTCAGCGTAGGTGAAGCGCACGCCATGCACCTTGCGCCAATACTCGCCCCATTTCTCGAAGTTCAGATTGGGGTTGCCCTCGAACGCGTTGGCAGCGGAATCAGCTGCGGGGTCGGCAATCACCTGACCCTGTGCATCGAGCACGTGACCATCGCCACGCCGGCGTTCCTGCAGCGGGCTGTTGTCGGCCCGTGACAGGAAGGAGCACAGCACGATCAGCGGCTCGTCACTGCCTAGTCGGGGTTTCAGATAGGGCGCGCGTAGTAGCTGTTCTTGCGCAAGCGATCGAGTCATGAGGATCTCCTTGTAATCACCGGGAAAAACGAACGTGCCAAGGCTCCGGTGCTCACTGTCAGGCCCACGGTGCAGATACCCGGCCAGCCGTAGTTCGCCCAGGCCCAGCTACCGGACCAGGAGCCCGTTGCCACGCCGAACATGGCGCCGGTCATCAACAAGCCGTTCAAGCGACTGCGGGCCGATGGGTCCAGACCATTGACGATGGTCTGGTGCGACACCAGAGCCGCCATGACACCGAGGTCGAACAACACGGTGCCGACGATCAGCAGTGGCAAAGAACCAGGGAACAGCCGCATGCCGCCAAACGACAGCATCACCAGCAGGCAGCCCAGCCAGATCGCGGGCCGCGGCCCGAGGCGGTCCGCCAGATGGCCGAACAGCGGTGCGGCCAGTGCACCGGCGGCACCCGCCAGCCCGAACGCGCCCGCAACCCCGGCGCCCAGATGAAAGGGTTGCTCCGCCAGCATCAATGCCAGCGTGGACCAGAACGCGCCCAGTGACGCGGCCAGCAGCGCTTGTGTCGAGACGGCCCGTCGCAATGCCCGGTGTTGTCTCCAAAGCGTCGCCAGACTGCGCAACAGCTGACCATAACTCCCCTGTGCAGTGGCCGGCAGACGCGGAAGAAAATGCCAGACAGCCGCCGCGACGATCAGCAACAAGCCGGCAGCGATCCAGTAGATCGCCCGCCAACCCAGACCTTGCGCCACCAGCCCGCCCAAGGTCCGCGACAACAGGATGCCGCTGAGCAGACCCGCCGTGACCGTCCCCACGACGCGGCCCCGTTGCGCTTCTGGTGCCAATTGCGCCGCAACGGGAACGAAATCCTGCCCGATGCTGCCCAGCAGACCCACGACGATGCCCACCAGGGCCAGGAAAGCCAGGTTGGGCGCAAGGGCCGAAGCGATGAGCGCCAAGGTCAGTAGCCCTGCCTTGCACAGGATTAGGCGCTTGCGGTCCATCAAGTCGCCAAGCGGGGCCAGCAACAGCATCCCCAGGGCGTAGCCGATCTGTGTCAGGGTCGGCACCCAGCCCACCGCATACGCATCGGTGCCAAACGCTGCCTGGACCAGATGCAGTGCCGGCTGGATGTAGTAGACGTTGGCTACCCCGATGCCGGCGCCCAAGGCCAGCAGGAACACCCGTCCCCCAGGGGCGGGGGCGATGGATCGCTCAGGGAAATCGGGGAAAGCAGCTGTCCTCGGCAAGGCGTGCTCCGTCAAGCGAAGGCGCAAAAAGCGTCGCCTCCATCGCTTGCTATCTTATTGACGATAAAATAGCCGATAAACAGGCCTATACTCCGATAAGAGTTGACATATATTCGTCAATCGGAGACTTGCATTGATCGTGGCTGAACATCTCAAGGGAATTGGCGTTTTCGTGCAGGCCGCCGACGCCGGTAGCTTCACGTTGGCGGGAGAACGCCTGGGCATTTCCAAATCCGGGGTGGCC
Organism: Rhodanobacter sp.; assembly: GCA_004322005.1. Lineage (GTDB taxonomy): Bacteria > Pseudomonadota > Gammaproteobacteria > Xanthomonadales > Rhodanobacteraceae > Rhodanobacter. The sequence continues at coordinate 2,416 of SCRF01000093.1, forward strand.
AAAAGCATTGCGCGCCTGGAGGAGCAATTGGGCGTACGCCTGTTTAACCGCACGACGCGCAGCCTGAGCCTGACGGACGAGGGACAAACCTTCTATCAAGGCTGTGTCCGCGCGCTGGCCGAATTGGAAGGTGCACAGTCGGCGGCAACGACACGCCAGCAGATACCAACCGGCTGCTTGCGGGTGAATCTCCCGGTGGTCTTCGGCAGGCGCTGGGTGCTGCCGGTGCTGCTCGAAGTCGCCGCGCGCTACCCGGCGCTGGAACTGGACGTGACACTGACCGACCGTCGAGTGGACATGGTCGAGGAAGGGATCGACCTGGTGATCCGCATCGGTGCGCTGGACGACAGTGCCACCCTAGTGGCCCGACATCTCGGTGTGCAGAAATCCGTGGTCTGCGCCAGCCCGGGCTATCTGGACACGCATGGCCGCCCTGCTAGCCTGGAAGACCTGGCTGATCATGTGTGCATCACCTTCGGGCGCGGTAGCAAAATCATTCCCTGGCTGTTCATTGGTGTCGACGGCCATCCGCTGTCGTACCCCGTTCGTGGACATCTGAGTTTCAACCATAGCGAAGCCATTCTAGATGCCGCCTTAGCTGGACATGGGCTGGCGCTACTGTCGAACTGGCTGGTCGCCGAGCACCTGACGTCCCGCCGGCTGGAAGCCGTGTTGCCACAGGCAAAAACCCAAGGGTTTCCGATTCACGCCCTATGGCCGCAAACCCGGCATCTGACGACCAAGGTGCGTGTCGTAGTGGACGAACTGATGTCCCGATTCCTGCAGGTTTCGCCTTGGGATGTGGTTTGAGACGCAAACCCGAACCGTCTCAGCCAATCGACGGCCCACGCAACCGCCCGAACTCCCACGAGACCCCGCTGCCACGCACTACGGCCGTCATGGTTTGTCCCAGCCGCTGTTCGATCACCGGCTTCCAGGGCACCAAGCTGAACCCCATGCCGTTATCGAGCATTGCAAACCGCCCGCTGGCAAGTTGCACGCTGCGGCGGTAAACCCCAGTCACGCGCTCACCGTCTGCCAAAGGTCGGTTCGGCAGGCCGGTTTCCGTGGCGATGGTCTTGGCCGCTGCATCGATGTCGCGATTGCGCAGCGTCGCCAACAGATTGCGCGCCAGAATTACGTGCTGTCCGCGCCGTTCTACCAGTCCCTGTTCGACCAGGAAATCCGCCCGCTGCCGCAACGCCTCGCGCACCTCGCCGCCAAAGCCCTGTTCGCCGATCCCCGTGCCGCCGCCGATCAACTGCTGATCTAGCCAGGTCGCGCCGAGCACGCGCGTCTGCCGCTCAATAGGCAAGTGTGAGCGCAGTTCCACGGCTACGCCGTCCAGCCGCTGCGCGTCATACTGGCGACCTTGTTCGGGCAGATCCGTCGGTACCCGCCACACTCCTTCGGCCACCCGCTCGACGATGCGCGCCCGGCGCAACGCTTCCAGCCGGCGAACGTGGGCATCGACCACCTCCTTGGGGTCGCGCCCGGGCGTGATCTGAACCTTGGCCACCGCCAGGTGATGGTCAGTGCGGTACACGCCATCGACCGCGAGTGCGGCGATGTTCTTGTCGGCGGTGCGAATCTCGGCCGACCCGCGCGCTTCGACCACGGCGCCAACGGGGTACTGTTCCAGTTCGGTCTTGGCATTGAGCGCAATGTAGTGCGCCTTGCCATCGGTGCCGTCGACCACCAGGTAGCCTCGGTCGTACAACTCGTCGGCCATGCCCTTCGCAGCCACGCGGCCGACCACCGGGCGCGCGTTCTCGCCCGGCTCGAATACGGCAAGGTCACGCGGCACACCGTGCATGGCGCGCTGCATCGTGCGCACGATGTCGCCACGCTCGCCCAAGGCACGCAGCACCGGTTCCGTATCAGACCGCAGTGTCCATTCCCCAGGAGCTTGCTTCGCGGCCAGACCCATGCGCTCCAGATATTGCAGGCGCCCGATCAGCAAGATACGGCGGCTGTCCTGATTCAGTCGTTCGAGGCGAATCGTTCCAGCTTGGGCTTCGCGTTGAAGCGAGCGATCCAGGCTCGTCCAGCGCTCCTGATTGACCTCGCGTTGCAGGCCTTGCTGGATCTCCAGTCCAGTACGCGGCCCCAACCATTCGGTCGTCAGTTCCGAGGCCCGTTCGCGCATCCCTTGCGCGATGTAGTCGCGAGAAATAATGAGGTCTTTGCCAGTGTCGTCCTTGCCGCGCAGCACGACGTGGGTATGCGGGTTGTCGGTGTTCCAGTGGTTCACGGCCACCCAGTCCAGATTGGTCCCCAGATCGGCTTCCATGCGGCGCATCAGGTGGCGGGTGTAGCTGCGCAGGTCGTCGAGCTGTTCGGCGTCCTCCGGCGAGACGATGAAACGGAACTGGTGGCGGCCACCCCGACCGCGTTCCTCGAAGGCCTCCAGATCAGCGTTGTCCGTCGTCGGCCCGTAGGCTTCGCCCGGCTCGCCCTCGCGCCCAACCCCTTCGCGCTCGATGTAGCGCAGGTGCGTGATGGTGGAGCGCGGCCCGGCCTGCCTGAGGTTCACCAGCCGGGTCTTGATGGTCACGCGCCGCGCATGGGGTGACAGCGAACGACCCGTGAAACGGGCGGCCACATGTCCCCGCCCGAGGCGTGCGCCGGGCCGTGCTCCCGACTTGCGAACCGACTTCCCGCCGGCCTTGCTGACCTCCTTGAGGACTTGGGAAACGAACTTCTGCTGGCGATTCTTCGGTGCGCCTGGGCGTACTCGGAAACGATCTTCGTCATGGCGACTCATGGCGAACACCAGCCAAGCCGAGCGTGCGAAGCACGACTATCCTTCATTGCGGGCGCGAACGCCGCGTCGTCAGCGGCACACCGCCTCCAAAAGCGCGTGCCGCGCCAACCCCCGTGCAGACAAGGTTTTCGACGCGACGAAGTGCCGCGTCCTTTTATCTTGCCCTCCGCCTTTGTCCCTCGCCGTGGCTCGGGTCTGCGGCGGCCCGGCGGCGCTCCGCAACGCGGAGCCTGCCGTCCGGCGAGCGCCTGACCTGTCGATGACAGGGCGCGCTCGGGGCAAGCTGTCTGCACGGGGAATGATGCGATGACGGCCAACGCGACGATATGCCGATGCCCGTGCTGGCGCGATGCGATGGCGTTCGCATCACCCCCGCACGAACGCACCCACGGCACGCAGCCCTGCCTGTCGATGGTTGGGTTCATCGCTGCGGCCACGTCCGTATCGGCTGCGCCTGCCCGATCACGGCGGACGCAGGCACCGGCCCGAAATACCGGCTGTCGAACGACGCCGGATCGTCGGTGCTGAGCAGGAACAGTTCGCCACGCGCCAAGCGCCGGCACTGCGGCCACGCCGCCAGCCGCCGCCCCATCCCGTCGACCCGCAAGGTGGTGGCGACCGGCGCGCCGTCGATGCGCACGATGCCGTCATGGACGCACACGGATTGCGGCGCCATTGCCCCGATGCGCTTGAGCAGCGGGATGTGCGCCGGCAGGTAGTCGCGCCGCGCGGCGAGTGCCGCAGGCGCTGTCGGCAGCCGGACCAGCACGACGCTGCCGACGTGCAGCGCGTGCGCCGGTCTGATGCGATACCAGCCGACCGGAACGCTGTCGGACGCGTTGTAGACGACGCGCGGCATCGGCGTCACGAACGAGGCCCAGGCCAGCGACGCAAGGCCAGCGGCCACCAGCAGCGCCAGCACGGTGCGGGAGCGGAGGCGCGCGTTCATTGCAACGCCTTCCCTGCCAGCCAGGCCGCATGCCGCTCGACGGTGTAGACCGGCAGCGGCAGGCGCGCGGCCAGACGGTTGCCCAGCGTTCGCCAGTACGCGGGCGACACGTCGGCCGGGTCGATGCTCAGCGCCTCGATGGCGTCGAGCTGCGACAGGACGGCCCGCACCTGGCGCTCACCTTCGGCGTGCAGCAGGATGTGCGCACCGGGACGAATTCCGGCGATGCGCTGCATGCCATCCAGCGGCGTGCAGGCGCACAGCACCATGAGCTGCCAGCGTGTCGTGCCGTAGTCGTTGGCTTCCCAGCGGATGCGCGCAAAGCGGGCCCCCGGAAGGAAGATCGCGCACCGTCGCCAGCGGTCCAGGCGAAGCTCTCGCGCTGGGTGACCGAAGCGCAGGTAGAGATTGATGCGCTGCTCCACGAACGCCAGCGACACGCGCGTCAGCAGCGTGGCGTTCGGCAGTCCGGCCAGCACGTGGGGAGACGGCGATGCGGCAGGTGGAAGCGAAGCCGCAGCCGTGGAAGACGACAGGTTCATGGCGTGTTCTCCGGAAACGCGCGCTCCAGCAGCGCGCGCAGCATCTCGGCCACCGTGATGCCCTGGGTGAAGGCCGCGACCTTGATGCGTGCGCGCAGCACGGACGTCACGTCGAGGGTCAGGCGGGCGGTGTAAAGTTCGCCCTTGCCGAGGTCGGCACCGTCACCCTGGCGGACCCAGGCCTCGGCCTGAGGGTTCGCTGGCGGACGCGCACCGATGGCGATGCGTTTGCCGTTCATGGCGCCGACCTCAGCACCTCGTGGGTCAGCGCGGTGATCTCGCGCGCGGCGAGGCCGTCGGCCTCCAGTTCGCAGGCGAGTTGACCTGCCGCTGCGCTGTCGGCGAACACGATGCGCTGCCGAACCTCCGACAGCAACGCAGGCAGCGGCTGATCGGCGAGCGCGTGGCGCGCCTCGCGTCCGATCACCGTGGTGCCGACGCGCCGGTTGATGACGAAGGCGGCGCGCAGCGTCGGCCGGAACACCTGGGCCTCGCGGATCAGCGCCACCATCTCCGCGCTGGCCCAGATGTCGTAGGGACTGGGCTGCACCGGGATCAGCGCCAGGTCGGCCGCCAGCAGCGCGGAGCGCGCGAGGGCGGCGATCCGGGGCGGTCCATCGATGACGACGTGATCGGCGCGGCGCGCGAGTTCCGGCGCTTCCTGGTGCAGCGTTTCGCGCGCCAGACCCACGGCACCGAACAACCGAGGCAAGCCGTTCTGCTGGCGGCGCTGCGCCCAGTCCAACGCGGAGCCTTGCGGATCGGCATCGAGCAAGATGATCGACTGCCCCCGCATCGCCAGCTCACCGGCGAGGTGGGTGGCGAGCGTCGTCTTGCCGACCCCGCCTTTCTGATTGAGCAAGGCGATGATCATGGCCTTGCTCCTGCCGTCGTCGCGCGGCGTTCGGCAGTTATCCACCGAAGCGCGGCGCTGCTACTGCCGGTTAGTACTTTTACGTTAAAACAGTTAGGGAACGCCGAAACCCGCACCATGACTGGGTTGGCAGCCGATCCGTGCGCCTGATAGCACGAGGGATGTGCGCCTGATGACACGTGCCCCCTTGCGCCTGATGGCACGAGCGCATTCACCGCTTGTTCGCGAGTTGTCCACCAGACGCGCGTGGCAAGAATCCAGACGACCGTGCCGTCCACGGCACCGGCCGGAACGTGAGCAGTTCGGACGACGGCGACAGGCGTTCGATGCCGAGGACGTAGCCCGGCAGCGACTGCCGCGCGACCAGCGCGCGCAGGTCGCAGGCGAAGTCCGAGAAGCGCGCCAGGCTGCCCGACTTGCGATGCAGGTGCCGGAAGTCGAACCGCCAGCCGCCCGCCTGGTGCCCGCCGTGCTTGCGCACCAGCCGGTACAGCCAGCGCTCGATGCCGCCGGTCAAACGGAAGTACGCCGGGTCGATGGTCAGCACCAGCGCGGCATCCAGCACGCCCGCGTAGAACCAATCCGGCAGGATCAGCTCGATGCCCAGCGGCTGGCCGTCGCCGTCGGCACGCTCCTTCCACTCGTTGATCCAGGAGAAGCGGTGCAGCCGCCGTCCGGTCATCTCCCGGATGGAGGTGGCGATGCTGGTGGATTGCAGGCGATCCAGCGCGGCCTTCAGGCGCTGGTAGTCGCGCACTGAGGTGCCGCGCCCGACAAAGCGCAGGATTTCGTAGGGCGTGGCCTGCATCAGGCGCGAGGTGCGGATGCCGGCGTCGCGCGCCTCGACGATCTGGCTGGCGGCCCAGATCAGGATGTCGGCGTCCCAGATGGTCGCCAAGCCGTGCTCGGCCGTGCCTTCCACGCGCACGGTCACACCACCCGAACGGAAGTCGATCGGCACCGTGCGCTTGCTCTTGGCCAGCGAGAAGAACGGATAGGCCATCAGGTCCTGCGCGTCGCGCGGGGCCATGTCGCCCGGCAGCGCGCGGAACAGGTCGAGCTGTTCGCGCTCGCCGGACCGCGGGCCAGGCAGCGGCGCGGGCATCGGCAATGCGCTCAGCGCCCACGGGCGACGATGCCGGCGCGGTGCGCGGCGTACTCGGGGTCGCAGGTGGCCTCGAAGCTGCGGGCATCGGCCCAGGTTTCGAGGTCGACGATGGCGTACATGACGCGCCGGCCGAACTTGCGGAAGCGCGGGCCGCCGCCGATCACGCGTTGCTTCTCCAGCGTGCGCGGCGACAGCCGCAGGAAGGCGGCGGCTTCGTCGTTGGTCAGGTAGCGCGCCGCCGGTACGGCCTGAACAGGCTGCGGCGCGGCAACGGGCGCGGCAGCCGGCCGCAACGGTGCGGGTTTCATGGCGTGGGCCTCCATCGGGCAAGGGCGCCGGCGAAGCAATCGCCGCCGGATGGAGACAGTCTCGGCAGAGGTGAGCGTCCTGCGCAGGGACGTCCTGCACCTCAGCCGGAACGTCCCTGCCCTTTCGCGCCGATCTGCAGCAGGCGACGGTAGTCGCCGCGCATGAAGGTCCGGCCACGCCGGATCAGGCGGCGCACCTGGGCGCGCAGGTCACTGTCGTCGAACCAGTGGTCTGCGACGGCGGAATGGCCGAACAGCACCTGGGCCACGTCGTGCTGCGAAGCGCCGGCCAGCGTGCCGTCGAGCGCTTGCAGCCCGCGCATGTGCAGCAGCGAGGTGCGGCCGGGCCGATCCGTGACGACTGCGATGCATGCGGCGTGGGCGGCCTCAAGGAGGGCCAGCTCGGCCTCGACGGCCCGCCAGCGTTCGCAGAGCCGGTCGCCGGCGCGCACGGCGTAGGCGTAGGCCATGCCGTCTTCCAGTGCGGGGGAGATCGCCACGCGCAGGACGCGGCCGGCGAGCTGGCTGGTGAGGACCAGTCGCCCGCCGTCGTGGGTCAGCTGCTTGCGGCCTGGCAAGCGCCACAACCGGAACGGCCGCGCGCCCCCAGTGGCATCGCCGTCCGGGCGGACCTGCACCAGGCGGTCGGGATCGGGCATCCAGTCGGGCTGCGCGTCGCGCGCATCGTGCGCGGGATCTTCCAGCAGGCGCAGCCCCCAGCGCCGCGCGGCGGGTGCGTGGTGGCGGCGACGGTACTGCCAGTCGCGCCGGTAGTCCGGGTTGCGCCGCAGGTATTCCCAGGCCAGCGCCGGCCCGTCCAGGTGCAGGACGTAGAGGTAAGCGGCGGCCGGATGCCAATGCACGGCACTCGGGTCGGTCATGGCGCAACCTCCTGTCGGCAGCCGGAAAGCGAGCGCCACGGGAGAGACCGGCCGACAGGGCTGCACGGGTCTTCGACCGTCAGCGGTCAGTCACGAACAGCGCAAGGGTGTCCGTCCGGGCTGTCGAGACGGATCGGCGCTGAAACATTGCCCCGGCAGACGTTCGGCCAGACGGCGGATCAGGTGGTCGTCCCCGCGGCACCGACAGGGTGGCAGAAAATCGACGGCATACCCTCACTCTTTCGGTCTCGCCTGCGCCATGGATGGACACAGTGCGGATTGGTGCGTGCGAGGTCAGCGTCCGGACCGACAAGGACGCAATACGCGCGGTTGCGGCAGGATGCGGATGGTCCGCCGGTTGCGGGCCATCGTGGTTGGGTCAGTCGATGATCGACCCATTGGCGCGGGCGAGCTGCGCGTATTCCGACAACCGGCGCTGCGCGATGAAATACAGGTCGCGCTCGATGGGCAGGTTCAGCGGGCCGCGCACGTTCTCCAGCTCGGACAGTCGCACACAGCCCAGTTCCGGCATGCCGAGCCCGAGATCGCACAGGCCAAAGGCGGTGTCCCCATCCTCGGGATCGAGTTCAGTGAGCAGCCAGGTCGCGTGCGCGTCCGGGGTGAACAGCTTGACGACCGGCAGCGGGTCGAGTTCCTGGCCTTCGGCATGCGCGCGGCCGTTGGCGAGCAGTTGGGCGCGTTGTTCGTCGGTGATGAGGGTTTTCATGGTCGCTTCCTCTGAAAGGGTTCGCTCCACGGCGGAGCGAGGCGACACAAGGCGCACGCGGCAAGCGCGGCCGTCATACCCCAACACGGTCCGGTGCGGGCCGGGGTTGACGGCGAGCGGCGTGCGCCAGACTCGCGATGGTGTCCGCCGTGGGGTGAACCCGGGAAGCGGACGGAACAGGCGTACAACCGACGAACCACGGATGCGCTTGGACGACGACGCCCAAAACCGGCGATCAGGAACCCCGCTTCCGTGCGAAGCCGTAGAAGCGCAAGTCATCGGAGCCGCAAAGGCACGAAAGCGCAGAGTCGGAACGGTACAAGGCATGGAAGACACGGATCCGGATTTCCGGAACGGAGGATTCCCGCCAAGGCGGATGCCAGCAGAGCCACGAAAGCGCAAAGACAGACGGCTCCCGTCATTAAATGAACACTATAGATTGTAGCCCTATAGAGTGCAATCGGTTGTCATCCTGCGATTTGGGGGAATCCCGGGATGGCGGCGAAAAACTCATTGGCGGCGGCCATCAAGACGGTCCGGAAAGCGCGGGGCCTGAGCCAGGAAGCGTTCTCCGACGTGTCGAGCCGCACGTACATGAGTACGCTGGAGCGCGGCTTGAAGAGCCCGACCCTGAGCAAGCTCGCCGCGCTGTGCGAGGTGATGGAGATCCACCCGCTCACGCTGCTGACGCTGGCGTATGCCGGCGATGGCAAGGGGGCCGAGAAGCTGTTTGCGCGCGTGCAGGGCGAGCTGGAGGCCATTCTCTCGGGAAAAGCCTCGCGCTAACATCGCTCAGGTCAGCCACAGGAGATGACCAGCCCTTACCCCACCCTGTGAGAACAACCAATTTCGGGCTGAGCAACAGCGGTGAAACAACATGAAAAGGTTGAATGAGTCGGCCCTTCAAATTGGTGACATCGTTCTGACCACTTCCACAGCCAAGGTCGACAAGAGCATTCGAAGGTTCACCCGCAGCGATGTTTCTCACGCCATGGTCTATGTCGAGACCTGTTCGGTCATCGACGCGACGGGCGAAGGCGTACATGCGCGGAACACGCAACGTCTGTTCTGGGACGATCAATGCGCAGTGCATGTGCTGCGCCTGGCCGAAGGCCTTACAGATTTCCAATCCCGACACATCACCGACTATGTCCGAGGAAGGATCGGCACGCAGTATTCAAGAATTGAGGCTGTTCGCTCCGTCCTGGGCAGAGGCCGATCATGGAGCAGAAAACAGTTTTGCTCGCGCCTGGTGGCGCAAGCCTATGCCAATGCGAATGTCGATCTGGTCGCCAATGCCCACTACTGTTCTCCGGAGCACTTGAAAAAGAGTGCGCGACTGATCGAGGTGCAAGACGCCATCCAGCAGGTAACCGATCATCCCGCCCATGTTGAAGCCGATACGGCTGGAACACCGCAGCGCATGCGCGATGCGACCAATGCATTGCTGAAAGGCGCGCGGGCGCAAAACCAGCAGATTCAAGACCTCAATGACATCGACCGCCATCTGATGGCCTCGCCCGGCGACGATGGCTACTTCGTCGACCTTTATAGGACCTCCGGATACCTGACAATTTGGGAGGCGGAGTTTGAGGAAAATCACTGGCAATACGAGCTGCCTGCGATGATCGCCGCGCCCATATCCGATGCGGTGAAGCGCCAGTATTGCGAAAACCTGGTCGGGGATCGCGAGGAAGGGTTGGTGCGATTCGAGGTGAATCGCGCCGGCTATACCATCCTCGCGGAGGAATTTCCGCTTAAAACTTTTGCGCAATTAAAGTCCCTCTATGAAAAACTGGTCCAGCTTCACCAGCAGCGAAGACAGGTAGCCACTCAGTGGTTAAGCCTGCATGCCGTGAACCCATCCCCAACTCCACCCATGGGGCCCGATCGCTCGTTGATCCCCCACACGGAAGAGTGGTTTGCCGCGTTGTCCGCTTGGAATGCACAGCAGGCAGCACAAACGCGATCTATGGTGGAACAAGCCGAGAGTTTGCACGTCTGCTCGGTCTGCGGAGACGAGCCAACACGAGACTACCGGCTCATCGAGCCGGGGATTCCGGCGGGGGCCGTCTGCACATTACGGCTCTGCAACGATTGCTGGAAAATCCGCAGGGAAATGTATGGGGAGTCGCTGGCCTTGCTGACCTGAGGTGTTGGCGGCGGTCTAAATCCGCTCCTATTCGGTGGCGAGGACGCGGTTTTGTGAGGACGCGGGGTTCGGGATGACGCTCGCGGACGATCAGACGCCCCGTGAAGTTTGATGCTTGACGTTACGTAAGCCACGAATTACAGTAAGCCATGACTTACGCAATGGCGTTGACTGCACTTGCCGACCCGACCCGCCGCGCGGTGTTCGAGCGGCTGCGTAGTGGGCCGGTGTCGGTGGGCGAGATCGCGACGGACATGCCTGTCAGTCGCCCCGCCGTCTCGCAGCACCTCAAGGTGCTGAAAGATGCTGGACTGGTGCGCGACGAGGCTCATGGCGCACGGCGCATGTACGAAGTCGATCCGAGCGGCCTGGCCGAACTGCGCGCTTGGCTCGACCATTTCTGGGACGAAGCGCTGAACGCATTCAAGGCTGAAGTCGAACTCCCCTCTCAACCCCGACGAAGGAAGAAAGCACGATGAACGGCTCCACCACCACCGCATACGTCGAACCCGTGCGCAAGACGATCCGTGTCCAGGCGACGCCCGCGCGCGCGTTCGAGGTCTTCACCGCCGGCATGAGCCGCTGGTGGATGCCGACCCACTCGATCAGCCCAACGAAAACGCCGATCGCCGCGGTCGTGATCGAACCACGGGTCGGCGGTCGCTGGTACGAACGCGGCACCGACGGCAGCGAATGCGACTGGGGCCGCGTGCTTGTATGGGAGCCGCCGACACGTCTTGTCCTCGCTTGGCAGATCGACGCGCAGTGGAATTTCGATCCTGCGCTGCTCACCGAGGTCGAGGTGCGCTTCGATGCGCAAGCCTCGGGTGCGACCGAGGTCAACCTCGAACACCGCCAGCTCGAACGCTACGGCGACGCGGTTGCCGGTGTGCGCGCTGCTCTCGCGTCGCCCGGCGGCTGGAGCGGCTTGCTGGAGCAATACGCGAGAGCCCTTGAATAGGGTCGATCCGTCTCAACGCGCCGGGAATCAAGCGACCCCGATCGGGACGAGATCGGACACGTCAATGCACAGATGGCCCTGCTACAGGCCGTTTTGGAGTTGCGCCGATCACGGACCAGTGCGTGTCAGGCGCGCCAGCCGCAGAGTCAAGAACGGCGCGTCGGGATCGAAGTCCGGGATGTCCTGGCCGGGCATGAGCTGATCGCGCCAGGCCTGCTGGACCTGCGGCCCATAGATCGTCCACAGCGCCTCGCGCAGGGCGTGCAGGCACTCGAGACGGCCGGCTGCGTATTTCGATGAAACCCGCCACCGATTCCACTCTCAAGCCGGCCACCAGAAATGCTCTGAATCCGGCCACCCAGAATGCTCTCAAATCGGCCAGCTGGAATTCTCCCGAACCCGCCACCCCGCGGACTATTGAACGGCACGCTCCAGCGACGCCTTCCGATCGGCGCAGATCTGGCAAGAGGCCAACGCGAATAGAGACGCGACTGTCCGAGATCGGCCATAAGTTCGCATCGGTTACTCACTGACAGCGCACCCAGTGTCCTGAACCAAGAACGCAAGCGCGCCAATCGCCAGTTCTGCATCCTGGCGGGAGACAGGTCGGGTGCGATGACTGGCGGCAGCATTGGCTTTAGCGCGACTATGCAGTTTGTTGATCAGATCGCCTGCATCGGCAAGTGCGTCCTTCTTTTCGTTGACGAGGTATTTCACCAACTTACCAAGATCGTTCTTCCCATTTGGGTTCGAAGCGGAAAACATGGCACTGATCACATGACACGCAGCATTCCGGCAGGCATCGATCACGGACTGTGGAGCCTGCACCGATGCTGCCTCAACCACAGCGTTGAGCGAACCCACGACATCGTGCCTGTTGGATTCTGGAATCGCGTCAGGGACTAGTTCGGGAAGGACGCCGAACAGCGTCTTCGACTTGAGCGTGAGGAAGTGCCCTTCGAGGCCGATACGTTCCGAAAGGACGACAATCCACCGGGAGCCGCTGCCTTGATCCCCAAGCTCGATCTCCGTTCCAGGCTTGATCTGGATGTCCGCGGTCTTGTACGCGCGATTCACATTGAAGTCGTTGGCCGCATTGTTCAAATCGCGATTGGGAAAGCGCGCTACGCAATCCGCAGCCCAACCATTGCGTGCATCTTTCTCGAACACTCGTCCACGCCGAATTCGCGTCGCTGAATTGAAATAATCTTCGTGGAATAACAATTCCTGGCCGGGCGCTCTCCCGGCCACAGACAGAGGAAGAATCATTGGGTTACCTTGGATCCGGCGCAGCCATGACCCGCTGCCTTCGTACCAGAGACCCTGTGCCTCGGCGATGTACTGAATCATGCGGCCTACCTTACGTCGATTTTGCCGGTGATGGCAGCGGAGATCGGAGCGGAACTGCTCTCTTGAGGAGTGCGATGGCACCCACCTGGGCCGCGCCAACGGAACAGACTTCTATTCGAAGCGTTCGTTGTTAGCCCGATGCTCCTCCAGTTCGCGCCGTGCCTCCCGCTCTATCGTTTTGGCAATTTGGCTCCTCCAGGCAGCAATCTGCTCTGCATGCTCAGGCCCGAGCATGGAAGCCAACGCGTCCAGCAAAGGCAAGCGCTGCTTAATCGCCTCGGCTCGCGACCCATTCCAGCTCATGGGCCTGATCAGATCCACAAGTGATGCAGCTACATCGATCGGTCGGGGCGCTCGCTCGAGGAGAATTAGCACAGCCTCCGACCACCGCGGCCCTGCCTCATCAGCCCCTGGTGCAAACGCGGGCAGCAGAGGCGCGACATGCGCCCATCGCTCCGGTCGGCCCTCTTCGCACCATTCCAGCAGCGCATCGACGGGAATAGTCTCGGCTGCGTCGCCCAACTTGCGAGATCACCCCGCATTTCGGACAAATGAGTCCACCCGCCCAGCGTAGCTTTTCCAAATAACCCCGGCACGCTTGTTCAGAGTGGAACCAATCAAGGAATTGAACCCAGGTCGTTGGATAGTCTTTTCCACCGATCGGGGCTGTTGTTGGCGCGTCCATTTGGCAATTTTGCCATTTGTGGAGCTAAAGGGATACCCCGTTCGGGCGACCAGTGCCTTGGCAGGGCCATTGGCGTGGCCGAGTTGGCTGATCGCCGCGTCATGAGGCTGCCTTGCGCCCGCGCGAGGCTGTGTGCTTGACGGACCCAGGGCACGAGCGCCGCGCCACAACGCCGGCACATCGGCCCGGCAATGCGCTCGACCACCTGCGTCGCGCTCTGGGTGCGGTCGGAACTGATGCTCTCTTCGGCACGGTCGCTGGTCCATGCAGCCAGTGGAGCATCGGCAGGGCTGCCAGGGGAACCCTGGTGCGTCACGATGTTTACGCCGACCACCACCTGCGCCGCCAGAGGATCGATACGATGGTGCCGGATGCGCCAGCGCCGCGAGCGCGCCGCGTGGGCCATGCGTCCGCCTCGGCTGCGTTGGTAGCGTAGGCCAGCCTCGCGCTGCGCGGTATCGCGCGCCAGACTCGAACAGGTTGGTGTGCAGTAG
>SCRF01000094.1 GCA_004322005.1 Rhodanobacter sp.
TGCGCGAACCCTTGTTGCCTCATGACACCGTGTTTTCGCGCACACGGTGCGCTCCTACGAAAGCCGCCCCCGGTGTTCAACGCACAAACGTCAGTCGCTGTCCGCAGACGCTGTCGTCGATGGTCGAACCGTCCCCCACGAACTGGCCGTTGACGGATGCGGCCGTCGGCCAGTGTCTGGATGATGGCCGTGCGGTCGGCGGCGTTCTTGATCAGCCAGTCAGTCGGCATCGGCGGGTTTTCCTTGGCAGCGGCAGGGGGGGTAGTGGAAGTGCTCGGGTACCGGGTCCGGGCCACCTGTGCACAGGGGTTGGCAGCGCAGCAGCCGCCATCCGGCCAGCAGGCCACCGCGCCACGGACCGAAGCGGATGACGGCAATCCGTGCATAATCGGAGCAACTGGGGTAAAAGCGACAGCGCTGACCCAGCAGCGGGCTGAGCCAGCGCTTGTAGAAGCGGAGCAGGAAAAGCAGCAATCGGGTCACGATCATTCACGCTGGCGGAACAGTTCGGACAGCAAGGTTGTGCAAGTATTCCAGAAGCGGGCTTGCTGGTGTAGAACACTTGGGCTATAACACCCGGCCGCCACGGCCATAAAACGGTGAGGGAAATGGCGAATACGACGCGTAGTTCAAACGCCGCCAAGGCGCAGAAGCAGAAGGGAAAGGCTTCGGCCAAGGCGAAGGACGTCAAGGCCGGCAAGTCCAAAACAGCTGCCACAAAGGGGCGGACAGTGAAGAGCGCCAGCAAGACACCAGTCAAGGCAAGCCGCAGTGTGACCAAACCGGCCGGCAAGGCGGCGGTGAAGAAGGCGGTCGCGAAATCCGCAGCCTCGAAAAAGCCTGCCACGAAACCGGCAGCCCGAAAAGCCCCTGCCAAGCCGCAACCGAAGAAGGCCAGGCCCGCCGACAAGCCCGCCTCCCCCAAAGCGGCAGTGAGAAAAGCGCCGGTCAAGAAAGCAGTCGTCAAGCAGGCAGCGCCGAAGAAAATGCCACTCAAGAACGCAGGAGCCGGGCACGGCACGGTCAAGAAGGCGACCGCCAAACCGGCCAGCAAGCCGGCGCCAGCCGCAACGCCGGCGGTGGCGGTCAAAAGGGCGTCTCCGGCGCCCGCCACCACGCTCTACAAGGGCAAGGTGGCGAGTGCCACCGCCATGGTCACACCACGAGCAGCCGCGGCTGCCGCGCACCATGCTTCCTCCAACATCAATCCGAAGAATCTGTCGTCCTCAATGAATAAATCTGCAGCAAAAAAATTCGATAACGGCGTCACCCGCGAAGATGGCCGCTATGCGCTGCCATCCACCAGCATCGTCACCTTGCCCAAGGGGTACCACCCCTCCAGCGACGAGGAGTACATGTGCCCGCAGCACCTGGCCTATTTCCGCAACAAGTTGCGCGATTGGCGCGATCAGTTGGTGGAAGAGTCCCGCCAGACCATGGACAACCTGCGCGACGAGGTGCGCGACGTCGGTGATGAGGCCGAACGCGCCACCCGTGAAACGGAAAACTCGCTGGAGTTGCGCACCCGCGATCGCTACCGCAAGCTGATCTCCAAGATCGACAAGGCGCTGCGCCGGATCGAGGATGGCAGTTACGGATTCTGCGAGGAGACCGACGAGGAGATCGGCATCGACCGGCTCGATGCACGCCCGATCGCCACTCTGTCGCTGGATGCGCAGGAACGCCGCGAGCACCTGCAGAAGCAGATGGGCGACTGAGCGCGCCGCTTCGTTCGCGCCGCAGCAAAAAGCCCCGCGCGAAGCGGGGCTTTTTGCGAGGAGCGAGGGAAGAGGAGCGAGGGAAGAGGAGCGAGGAGTGAGAAGCGAGAGAGATCAAGAGCAGAGGCGTGCAGGAGCGCTGGGAGTGTGAGCTTTTCTCTCACTCCTCACTCCTCTCCACTCGCTCCTTGCTTGCCGCGGCAGCGGCATAGCTCTTCAGCTTCGCCAGCATCGCCGCGAGACCGTTGGAACGGGTCGGCGAGAGATGCTTGGCCAGTCCGATCGTGGCGATGAACTGCGGATCGGTGGCGACGATCTCCCGCGCGGAGCGATCGGAGTACACCCGCAACACGAGCGCAATCAGGCCGGAGACGATGGCCGAATCGCTGGTCGCGTCGAAATGCATGTTCGCCGCATCGCCGTGGGCAACCAGCCAGACCATCGACTGGCAGCCGTGCACGCGGTGTTCCTCGGTCTTCCACTCCCCGGGAAACGGTGGCAGCTGCCTGCCGAGGTCGATCAGGTACTGGTAGCGCTCGGTCCAGTCGCCGAAGAACGCGAATTCCTCGGCGATATCCTGTTGCGCCTGTTCGGCACTGGCGATGGCGATGTCGTTCATGGGGCCATTATCGCGCGATCGGGCTGAATGCACGAACGCGTGTTCACGTGAGATGGCGTTGCAGGACTTCCGCTCCGGCGATTTCAGCGTTTCAGCACACTCCAGCGGGTGCCTTGGGTGCCGTCTTCGATGACGATGCCCAAGGCAGTGAGTTCGTCGCGGATCGCATCGGCACGGGCAAAATCGCGGGCGGCGCGGGCGCTCCGGCGCTGCTGCAGCAGATCCTCGACGTGCGCCGCATCGACCGCATTTTCGCCACGCCTGAACCAGGCTTCCGGCTCCTGCTGCAGCAGCCCGAGCAGCGCGCCACCGCCGAGCAGCGCGGCCTTGCTACGGACGCTGGCTTCGAGCCTGGCCTGGTCGGCCAGCTGCGACAGTTCCGCCAGCGCCTGCGGCGTATTGAGGTCGTCGCACAGAGCCGCTTCCACCCTTTCGGGTACGGGCAATGCACCGGCGGGCAGTTCGATCCCGGCCAGGTCGCGCAGCACGCGATACCAGCCATCCAGCGTGCTGACGGCCTGTGCGATGGCGCTGTCCGACCAGTCCAGCGGTTGCCGGTAATGCCCGCTCAGCAACCGCAGGCGCAGCGCCTCGGGCGGATGCTGTTGCAGCAACTCGTGCACCAGCAGCACGTTGCCCAGCGATTTGGACATCTTGCGGCCGTCGAAGGTGAGCATGCCGTTATGCATCCACCAGCGCGCGAACACCTTGCCGCCGTGCGCGCAGGTGGACTGGGCGATCTCGTTCTCGTGGTGCGGAAACAGCAGGTCGATGCCGCCGGCATGGATGTCGATGGTCTCGCCCAGGTGCGCCGCGCTCATCGCCGAGCATTCGATATGCCAGCCCGGGCGGCCGATGCCCCATGGACTGTCCCAGCCCGGCAGCTCGGGCGTTGAGGGTTTCCAGAGCACGAAGTCGGCGGGGTTCTTCTTGTACGGTGCCACCTCGACGCGGGCGCCGGCGATCAGCTCCTCGGTATCGCGGCCCGACAATGCACCGTAGGCCGGGTAGGAGTCGACGTCGAACAGCACGTGGCCTTCCGCCGCATAGGCATGGCCGCCGGCGATCAGCGTTTCGATCATCGCGATGATCGGAGCGATATGCGCGGTCGCATGCGGCTCGATATCGGGTGCGGCAATGCCGAGGTCGGCCATGTCCTCGCGGTAGGCCTGGGCGAACCTGTCGGTGATGATGTCGATGGGCACGCCCCGGGCCTGCGCGGCGGCGTTGATCTTGTCGTCAACGTCGGTGATGTTGCGGGCGTAAATCACCTGCGGGTAATGCCGACGCAGCAGCCGGATCAGCACATCGAACACCACCGGGCCGCGCGCGTTGCCGATGTGCACGTAGTTGTAGACGGTCGGCCCGCACAGATAGACGGTGACCCGGCCCGGAACCAGCGGGGTGAACGGCTCGGTGCGTCGGCTCAGGCTGTTGTAGAGCAAAATCGGCATGGGTGGAAAATCCGCAGCGTGGGGCCGCGCGGCATCATGGCGCGGCGGGCCACGCATCTTATCAAGGTGCAGGCGGGATGGTCGTGTCGGGGGGAGCAGTGGATTAAAGCGTGTATTCAGTGTGCATTTGCTGAAATGCACTCAAATCGCGCGCAGGCGCACCGTAGTTTGAACCTGGAGGTCGCAATGACCAAAATATGGCTTTCCACGCTGGTATTGGCCTTGATGGCGACCGGCGTCCATGCGCAGGACGCGCGTTACCCGAACACCGACGATGGTGCGCATTATGGCTGGGCCGACGTGCTGCGAGCCGATCCGGTACGGGGCGTCACGCGCACGGTGGTGCCGCAGCAGCAGTGCTACGACCAGCAGGTGGTGCGGCGTGACCGCGGCAACAGCGCGGCGGGCACCATGCTTGGTGCGGTGATCGGTGGCGTGCTGGGTCATACCGTGGGCAAGGGCGATGGACGTACGGCGGCTACCGTCGTGGGTGCCGTGGCGGGCGGCGCGGTGGGCAACCGGGTGTCGGATCACGGCGGCGACTACGCGACCACCCAGACCCGTTGCCACGAGGTCGACACGGTCAGCGAGCAACGGCGGATCATCGGTTACGACGTGGAGTACCGCTATCGCGGCGATGTCTACATGTCGCGCCTGAGCTACGACCCGGGTGAGCGCCTGCGGGTACGGGTGCGGGTCGAGCCTGCCGACTGATCCGTCTCCGTCGGGATTGACGCCATCGCCGCCCAGGGGCGGCGATGGCGTTTGGGGAGGGGTGATTTTTTTGTTGCATGGCAGCGTAATTGTCGCCATCATGCACACCAGTCACTTGGAATCTGCATGTCAGCAGCCGTCTATACCGCCACCGTCCTTACCAGTGCCCGCGCGGCGGCTGGCATGACGTCGCGTGCGCGCCGACCGTTGTATCGACATTCGGCCGGGTAGGCTGTCGCACGCTTTTCATGTGTATCGACGATAAAACCCGGCTCTTGAGCCGGGTTTTTTGTTTTGATCAAAGGCTGACCGGCCTGCGTGCCGGGTTTTTTGTGTTTTGGATGGGAGTAAATCATGGCTTTACGGCATTTCATCACTACGCAGGATTACAGCCGCGCCGAGATCGACGCGTTGCTGGGCCAGGCTGCCGCGTTCAAGCAGGAGATGCGCATTCACGCGCGGGAACCCGCCATCCATGCCGGAACCGTTCGGCAAGGCGCGCGGCCATTGGCCGGCAAGTCGATCGCGCTGCTGTTCTTCAACCCGTCGATGCGCACGCGCACCAGCTTCGAGCTGGGTGCGTTCCAACTGGGCGGGCATGCCATCGTGTTGTCGCCGGGCAAGGACGCGTGGCCGATCGAGTTCGAGGTGGGCAGCGTGATGGACGGCGACAGCGAGGAGCACATCGCCGAGGTGGCGCGGGTGCTGAGCCGCTATGTCGATCTGATCGCGGTGCGCGCCTTTCCGAAGTTCCAGGACTGGACAGTGGATCGCCAGGACAAGGTGATCAAGGCGTTCGCCCGGTACGCCACGGTGCCGGTGATCAACATGGAGACGATCACCCATCCGTGCCAGGAGCTGGCCCACGCGCTGGCGCTGAAGGAGCACCTTGGCGATTTCAAGAACAAGAAGTATGTGCTGACCTGGACCTACCACCCCAAGCCGCTCAACACCGCGGTGGCCAATTCGGCCCTGCTGATCGCCACCAAGCTGGGCATGGACGTGACCCTGCTGTGTCCCACGCCGGACTATGTACTGGACGAGCGCTACATGGAATTCGGCCGTCTGAACGCGGAACAGAACGGCGGCTCGCTGAGGGTCAGCCACGATATCGAGGAAGCCTACAGCGGCGCTGACGTGGTCTACGCCAAGAGCTGGGGCGCATTGCCGTTCTTCGGCAAGTGGGAGCAGGAGAAGCCGATCCGCGAGGCCAGCAAGCACTTCATCGTCGACGAAGCGAAGATGGCGTTGACCCATCACGGCCTGTTCAGCCACTGCCTGCCGCTGCGCCGGAACATCAAGGCGACCGATGCGGTGATGGATTCGCCCGCCTGCATCGCCATCGACGAAGCGGAGAACCGCCTGCATGTGCAGAAGGCGGTGATGGCGTCGCTGATCGGCCAGGGCTGAGCGCGCATGTATACGCCGAAGCATTTTGCGGAAACCCGCGTGGAAGCGCTGCACGGGCTGATCCGTACGTACCCCTTCGCCACGCTGGTCGCCCATGCGGCGGACGGCCTGAGCGCCAACCACCTGCCGTTCGAGCGGGTCGGCGAGACGCTGCACGGCCACGTGGCCCGCGGCAACGAGCTGGCGCGGATGGATGGCGCCGAGGTGCTGCTGATCTTCCGCGGGCCGGACGGCTACGTCAGCCCGAACTGGTATCCGAGCAAGCACGAGACCGGGCGCGAGGTGCCGACCTGGAACTACGCGGTGGTGCACGTGCATGGGCGCTTGAAGGTGATCGACGATGCCGCCTGGCTGCGTCGCCTGCTCGAAACCCTGACCGATCGCCATGAGGCGGCTCAGTCGTCGCCATGGAAAGTCGGCGATGCGCCGGAAGACCATATCGAAAAGTCGCTGCGGGCGATCGTCGGCCTCGAAGTCGCCATCGAACGCATCGAGGGCAAGTTCAAGCTGAGCCAGAATCATCCCGCGCGCAACCGCGCGGGCGTGATCGCCGGCCTGCGCGAACGCGACGGCAACGGCGACGCGGAACTGGCCGCATGGATGACCCAACGAGAGGAATCGAAGCCGTGAATCACCAGCATCGCTATCGCGTCGACGTGAAGTGGACCGGCAATCTCGGCAGCGGCACCGACGGCTACCGCAACTACAGTCGCGACCACGCGATCCGCATCGATGGCAAGCCGGCTATCGCCGGTTCGTCCGATCCCGCGTTCCGCGGCGACGCCGCCAGGCACAATCCCGAGGACATGCTGGTGGCCGCGTTGTCAACCTGTCACATGTTGTCCTACCTGCACATGGCGACGGTGGCCGGCGTGGTGGTGACGGGCTACAGCGACGCCGCCGAAGGCTGCATCGCGACCGAAGGCAACGGTGGGCGCTTCGTCGAGGTGGTGCTGCGGCCCACCGTGACGATCAGCGCCACCAGCGACCCGGTGACAGCCGAGGCTGCCCACGCGGATGCGCACCATGCCTGCTTCATCGCCAATTCCGTCAATTTTCCGGTGCGCTGCGAACCGCGCATCGTCGTGGAATCGGGACCGGGGACTGGGGACCAGGGACCGGTTTGAGAATCCCGCTCGGCCAAACGCATCTGTTTTCATCCACTTTTTCTGGAACTCGATCATGTCATCGCAACCCGCATCTTCCGGTCCCCGGTCCCCGGTCGCCGGTCCCGATTCAAAAGACATCGTCCTCGCCTTTTCCGGCGGCCTCGACACCAGCTTCTGCGTGCCCTACCTGCAGGAGCGCGGCTGGGCCGTGCACACCGTGTTCGCCGATACCGGCGGCGTCGATGCCGAGGAGCGCGCGTTCATCGAGCAGCGTGCGACCGAGCTGGGTGTCGCCTCGCACGTCACCGTCGATGGCGGTCCGGCGATCTGGGCCGGTTTCGTCAAGCCGTTCGTGTGGGCCGGCGAGGGGTACCAGGGGCAATATCCGTTGCTGGTGTCGGACCGCTACCTGATCGTCGAAGCCGCGCTCAGGCGCGCCGCCGAACTGGGCACGAAGGTGATCGCGCACGGCTGCACCGGCATGGGCAACGACCAGGTGCGCTTCGACCTGGCGGTGAAGGCGCTGGGCGACTACGAGATCGTGGCGCCGATCCGCGAGATCCAGAAGGAGCACACCCAGACCCGCGCCTACGAGCAGGCTTTTCTGGAGCAGCGCGGCTTCGGCGTGCGCGCCAGGCAGCAGGCCTACACGATCAACGAGAACCTGCTCGGGCTGACCATGTCCGGCGGCGAGATCGATCGCTGGCAGGCGCCAGGCGAGGGTGCGGTGGGCTGGTGCAAGCCGCGCGCCGAATGGCCGTCCAAGCCGCTGCAGGTGAAGATCGGCTTCGTCAACGGCGAGGCGGTGACGCTGGACGGCGAGACGGTCGCCGGGCACACCCTGCTGGCGAAGCTCAACGACCTGTTCGCGCAGTACGGCGTGGGTCGCGGCCTCTACACCGGCGACACCACGATCGGCCTGAAGGGCCGCATCATCTTCGAGGCACCGGGCCTGACCGCGCTGCTCACGGCGCATCGGGCGCTGGAGGAAGCGGTGCTGAGCAAGCAGCAGAACCGCTTCAAGCCCGACGTGGCGCGCAAGTGGGTGGAGCTGGTCTACGAGGGTTTCTTCCACGATCCGCTGAAGACCGACCTGGAAGCCTTCCTGGCGTCGAGCCAGTCGACCGTCAACGGCACGGTGACGCTGGAGACGAACGGCGGCAGCGTGGGCGCGGTGGCGGTCGAGTCGAAGCACATCCTCCATGCCAGGGGCGCCACCTATGCGCAGTCGGCCGACTGGGGCGTGGAAGAAGCCGAGGGTTTCATCAAGCTGTTCGGCATGAGCAGCACGCTGTGGGCGGAGGTCAACCGCGGATGAGTGCCTTGCTCGACGCCACGCTGGAGCATCTGCGGGTGCTGGTCGCGTTCGACACGCGCAACCCGCCGCGGGCGATCGGCACCGACGGGCTGTTCGATTACGTGCGTGCGCAACTGCCCGGCTTCGATGTCCGCGTCACCGATTACGGTGCCGGCGCGGTGACCCTGCACGCGGTGCGCGGGGAGCCGAAGTACCTGTTCAACGTGCACATGGACACCGTGCCCGATTCGCCGCACTGGAGCGCCGCTCCACACGTATTGCGGGTGACCGCCGACCGCGCGATCGGCCTCGGTGCCTGTGACATCAAGGGGGCGGCGGCCGCCTTGCTGGCGGTGGCGCGGGCCACCGACGGCGACATGGCGCTGCTGCTGTCCACCGACGAGGAGGCGAACGACGCGCGCTGCATCGCGGGCTTCCTGCGCGATTTCCCCCCTCTCCCTTTGGGAGAGGGTCGGGGTGAGGGTACGGTCGGAGCCGGATCTCCCGTTTCGGCCGTGCCCTCACCCTCCTTCGACGGGCTCAGGACGGGCCAAGCCTTCTCCCAAGGGGAGAGGGGTTATCACTATGACGCGGTGATCGTGGCCGAACCGACCCGCGGCGAGGCGGTGCTGGCGCATCGCGGCATCCAGTCGGTGCTGATGCGTTTCGCCGGGCAGGCCGGGCATGCTTCCGGCGAGCAGAAACCCAGCGACAGCGCGCTGCATCAGGCGGTGCGCTGGGGCGATGCGGCGCTGGATTTCGTCGAGGCGCAAGCGCACGAACGCTTCGGCGGGCTGACCGGCCTGCGCTTCAACATCGGCCGCATCGAGGGCGGCATCAAGGCGAACATGATCGCGCCCAGCGCGGAAGTGCGCTTCGGCTGCCGCCCGTTGCCCACGATGGATCCGGACCGCTTGCTGGAAAGCTTCCGCACCCTGGTCGAACCGCGGCCGTGCGAATTCAGCGAGACCTTTCGCGGCGCCTCGCTGCCGGCCGGCGATACCGCCACGGCCGAGAGTCGCCGCCTGGTCGCGCGTGACCTGGCCGACGAACTGGACATCCCGATCGGCAACGCGGTGGACTTCTGGACCGAGGCAGCGCTGTTCTCCGCCGCCGGCTACATCGCCTTCGTCTACGGCCCCGGCGACATCGCCCAGGCGCATGCCGCCGACGAATGGGTATCGCTCGACCAGTTGCGGAACTACGCCGAAACCACTTACCGGATCGTCAATCGTGCAAGCGCATAAAAACACCCGCCAGACCATCGTTCGCCTGCTCTCGGCCATGGGCAGCGCGAAGGAAATCCAGCAATACCTCAAGCGCTTCTCGCAGATCGACGCCAAGCGTTTCGCCGTGGTCAAGGTCGGCGGTGCGGTGCTGCGCGACGAGCTGGCCGACCTCACCTCGTCGCTGACCTTCCTGCAGCAGGTAGGCCTGACGCCGATCGTGCTGCATGGCGCCGGCCCGCAGCTGGACGAGGAGCTGGCCGCGGCCGGCATCGCCAAGCAGACCGTCGATGGCCTGCGCGTGACCTCGCCGCGCGCGCTGGCGATCGTGCGCAAGGTGTTCCAGGCGCAGAACCTGCGGCTGGTCGAGGCGCTGCAGTCGATGGACACCCGCGCCACCTCGGTGCCATCGGGCGTGTTCACCGCCAGCTACCTGGACCGCGACGTCTACGGCCTGGTCGGCAAGGTGGAGAACATCAATCTGGCACCGATCGAGGCCAGCCTGCGCGCCGGTTCGATCCCGGTGATCGCCAGCCTGGGCGAAACCGAGGAGGGGCAGATTCTCAACATCAACGCCGACTTCGCCGCCAACGAACTGGTGCGCGTATTGCAGCCGTACAAGATCGTGTTTCTCACCGGCACCGGCGGGCTGCTCGATGACCAGGGCAAGCTGATCGACTCGATCAACCTCAGCACCGAGTACGAACACCTGATGGCGCAGCCGTGGCTCAACGGCGGCATGCGCCTGAAGATCGAGCAGATCGCCGAGCTGCTGGCCGACCTGCCGCTGACCTCGTCGGTGTCGATCACGCGGCCGTCCGAACTGGCCAAGGAGCTGTTCACCCACAAGGGCTCGGGCACCCTGGTGCGCCGGGGCGAGAAGGTATTCACTCATACCTCGTGGGACGGTGTGGACCGCGAGCGCATGCGCGCCTTGATCGAGTCGAGCTTCGGCCGCACCCTGGTGGCGGACTACTTCGAGCGCACCCGGGCGTACCGCATCTACGTCAGCGAGAACTATCGCGCCGCGATGATCCTGGTCGAGGCCGAAGGCCTGATCTACCTGGACAAGTTTGCCGTGCTCGACGACGCGCAGGGCGAAGGCCTGGGACGCGCGGTGTGGTTGCTGATGCGGGAGGAAAATCCGCAGCTGTTCTGGCGCTCGCGCCACGGCAACCCGGTCAACCCGTTCTATTACGCCGAGTCCGATGGCTGCCTCAAGCAGCCGCGCTGGAAGGTGTTCTGGTACGGCCTGGACGACTTCGCCACGATCGCCCGCTGCGTGGCGCACTGCGCCGCACGCGAGCCGACCCTTGAGGACTGACGAGCATGAACCTGAGCAAGAAACGTATCGGCATCGTCGGCGCCCGCGGTCATACCGGTACCGAACTGATCCGCCTGATCGCGGCGCATCCGGCGCTGGAACTGGCCTTCGTCTCCTCGCGCGAGCTGGACGGGCAGCGCGTGGACGCGCACGTCGCCGAGTACCGCGGCGAACTGCGCTACAGCGCGCCGGCGCATGAGGCGCTGCCGCAACTGGGTGCCGACGTGGTGGTGCTGGCCCTGCCCAATGGCAAGGCCGCTGCCTGCGTGGAGGCTTTCGACAAGGCCGGCGTCGATCCCGTAATCGTCGACCTGTCGGCCGATTACCGCTTCGACCAGCGCTGGTACTACGGCCTGCCGGAACTGACCCGCGACACGTGGCGCGGCGAGCGGCGGATCAGCAATCCGGGCTGCTATGCCACCGCAATGCAGCTGTCGATCGCGCCGCTGAAGGATGTTCTGGCGGCGCCGCCGGTGTGTTTCGGCGTGTCGGGTTACTCCGGTGCAGGCACCACGCCATCGGACAAGAACGATCCGGAAAAACTGCGCGACAACCTGATGCCGTATGCGCTCACCGGGCATATGCACGAGAAGGAGGCCAGTCGGCATCTCGGCGTACCGGTGGAATTCATGCCGCATGTGGCACCGCATTTCCGTGGCCTCACCGTCACCAGCAGCCTCTATCTGGCGCGGAAGATGAGCCGCGAGGAAGTCATGCAGCGCTTCCATCACGCCTACGGCCGCGAACCGCTGGTGAACGTGGTGGACGAGGCGCCGTGGGTCAGCCGCATCGCCCACCGGCATCACGCCGAGATCGGCGGCTTTGCCGTCGCCGCCGACGGCAAGCGTGTGGTGATCGTGGCGACGCTGGACAATCTGCTGAAAGGTGCCGCGACGCAGGTGATGCAGAACATCAACCGCGCCATCGGCGTCGCCGAAACCACCGCCATCCCGCTGCCGTAGGAGCGCACCCTGTGCGCGAAAGCTCTTCGCACGGACTCACCAAAAGGCATCGCGCACAGGGTGCGCTCCTACGCACGTATTGAGGACTCCCACCATGACCCAGCCGCTGTGGCAGAAATCCGACATCAAGATCGACGCGAAGATCATGCAGTTCCTCGCCGGCGACGACGTGCTGCTGGACCGCGAATTCTTCCTGCACGACATCACCGCCAGCCAGGCGCACGTCGAGGGGCTGGCCAACATCGGCGTGGTCAGCGCCGACGAGGCGATCGCGCTGAAGCGGGAGCTGGACGCGCTGGCCGAGGATTTCCGCAGCGGCGCGTTCGTGCTCGACGAGCGCTACGAGGACGGCCATTCCGCCATCGAGGCCCGGCTCACCGAGCGGCTCGGCGATGCCGGCCGCCGCGTGCACACCGGGCGCAGCCGCAACGACCAGATCCTGGTCGCCACGCGGCTGTGGCTGAAGGAGCAGCTGGCCACGCTGCAGGCGCATTGCCGTGCGATCGCCGAGGTCTGCCTGGCGCGCGCGGCGCAACCGGCGCTGCCGTTGCCCGGCTACACCCACCTGCAGCGCGCAGTGGTGTCGTCCACCGCGATGTGGTTCGCCGGTTTCGCCGAGGGCTTCATCGACAACGCGCTGCGCGCGCGGCAGACGTCGGCATGGATCGACGCCAACCCGCTGGGCACCGCCGCCGGCTACGGCGTCAACCTCCGGCTCGATCGCGAACACACCACCCGCGCGCTGGGCTTCGACCGGATGCAGATCTCGCCGATCTATGCGCAGCTGTCGCGCGGCAAGTTCGAGATGGCAGTGCTCGAGGCGATCGCCAGCGCGCTGCTGGATCTGCGCCGGCTGGCATGGGATCTGTCGCTGTTCACCACCGCCGAATTCGATTTCGTGCAGCTGCCGTCCGAATACACCACCGGCAGTTCGATCATGCCGAACAAGCGCAATCCCGACGTGGTCGAGCTGCTGCGCGCCAGTTATGCCAGCGTGGCGGCGGCGCGCACCGAGATCGAGCAGCTGCTGTCGCTGCCCTCGGGCTACCAACGCGACCTGCAGTTTTCCAAGGGCTCGCTGTTCCACGGTTGCCGGCATGGCCTGGGCGCGCTGGCGCTGGTGCCGGATCTGCTGACGCGGATGCAGTGGAACGAAGCGGCGATGCGCGCGGCGATCGAGCCGGCGATGTATGCCACCGACGTGGCGATCGAGCAGGCCGCCGCCGGCGTGCCGTTCCGCGATGCCTACCGCGCCGCGGCGGAAACCGCGGCATCGGCGGGCGACGGGCGCACGCCGGAGGGCAGCCTGGCGGCGCGCGTGTCGCCAGGCGCCGGCCACGACCTGCGGCTGGACGAGCTGCGCCGTCGCCTTGATCATCTGGACGTCTGAATGGAACCGGCATGATGTCCGCATTCGACGAACTTCCCGCGCAGGCGCTGCCGCCATGGCGGCGTGCCGTGCTCAAGGTCGGCAGCAACCTGCTGGCGGCGGATGGCGGCGGCCTCACGCCGCGTTTTGCCGAGGCGCTGGCGGCCTTCGTCGCCGCCAGTCACGCCGAGGGGCGACAGGTGGTGCTGGTGTCCTCCGGCGCCGTGGCGGCCGGCCGCGCGCTGCTGCGCGAGCGCTCGACTGTCGGCCGCGACATTGCGGCGCGCCAGGCGCTGGCGGCGCTGGGCCAGACGCCGATGATCGCGTTGTGGCAATCGTTGACGGCGCAATCGGTGGCGCAGGTGCTGCTCACCCACGACGACCTGCGCAACCGCCGTCGCTATCTCAATGCCCGCGCCACCCTGCGTGGCCTGCTGGCGCTGGACGTGCTGCCGGTGGTCAACGAGAACGACACCGTGGCGGTGGACGAACTGAAGCTGGGCGACAACGACAATCTGGCCGCCATCGTGGCCGCGCTGGTCGATGCCGATCTGCTGCTGATCGCCTCCGATGTCGAGGCGTTGTACAGCGCCGACCCGCGTCGCGATCCGCTGGCCCGGCCAATCGCGCGGGTGGAGGCGATCTCGTCCGAAGTGATGGCGATGGCCGGCGGCAGCGGCAGCAACGTCGGTACCGGCGGCATGCGCACCAAGCTGGAGGCGGCGACCAAGGCCGCGGCGGCGGGCATTCCCACCGTGCTTTTCAGCGGGCGCCATACCGCGACGGTGCAGGCGCTGGCATCCGGCCGTCTGCACGGCACGCTGATCTGCGCGCCCGGCGGCCGCATGCAGGCACGCAAATACTGGTTGCGTCACGCGCCGCCCGCGACCGGCCACATCCACATCGACCACGGTGCGGTGCAGGCGCTGGCCGGTGGCCGCGCCTCGCTGCTGCCGGGCGGCATCCTCGGCGCGGACGGCGAGTTCCAGCGCGGCGATCTGGTGGAGATTGTGGATGCCGCGGGTCGCCCGGTGGCGCGTGGCCTCAGCCAGTACGCCGTCGCCGAGGTGCGCCGGCTCGCCGGCCGGCACAGCCGCGAGATCGAAACCGTGCTCGGCTACAGCCATGGTGCGGAAGTGGTACACCGCGACGATCTGGCCACCCTCGACACCGGAGTCATCCCATGAATACGTCCGTGCGCGCCGCCGCGCTCCAATGCAAGGAGGCCGCCGTGCAGGTGGCCGCGCTTTCCACCGAGGCCAAGAACGACCTGCTGCTGGCGATGGCCGACGCGCTGCAGGCGCAGTCGCCGGCGATCCTCGCCGCCAATGCGCTGGACATGCAGGCCGCGCGCGAAAAAGGCATCGGCGCGGCCATGCTCGACCGCCTGGCACTGGACGAAGAGCGCGTGCGCGGCATTGCCGACGCGCTGCGCCAGATCGCCGCGATGCCCGATCCGGTCGGGCAGGTGACCCGCCGCGAGCAATCCGGCAAAGGCTTCACCTTCGAGCGCGTGCGCATTCCGCTGGGCGTGATCGCGATGATCTACGAGGCACGCCCCAACGTCACCGCCGATGCGGCGGCACTGTGCATCAAGGCGGGCAACGGGGTGATCCTGCGCGGCGGTTCGGAGGCCGTGCGCTCGAACCAGGCGATCGCCGCCTGCCTGCGCGGCGCGCTGCGCGATGCCGGCCTGTCCGAACACGCACTGATGCTGCTGGACGACCTCAGTCGCGAGGCGATGCTGGAGCTGATGCAACTGTCGGACATCGTGGACCTGATCATCCCGCGCGGCGGCGAGGGCCTGATCCGCTTCGTTACCGAACATGCGCGCGTGCCGGTGATCAAGCACTACAAGGGCGTGTGCCACCTGTACGTGGACGCCGCCGCGGATGTCGGCAAGGCGGTGGACCTGATCATCGACGGCAAGACCAGCCGGCCGTCCGCGTGCAATGCGATCGAGACGCTGCTGGTCCACGCCGATATCGCGCCGGACTTCCTGCCGCGCGCCGCCAAGGCGCTGGCCGCGCGCGGCGTGGAGCTGCGCGGCGACGCGCGCTCGCGGGCACTGCATGCGGACATGCTGCCGGCCACCGACGACGACTACGCGGCCGAATTCCTCGGCCTGATCCTGGCCGTTCGCGTGGTCGACAGCGCGGACGAGGCGATCGCGCACATCCGCCGCTTCGGCTCCGACCACACCGAGGTGATCGCCACCGAAGACCCGGCCGTCGCCGACCGCTTCGTGCACGCGCTGCGCGCCGCGGTGGTGATGGTCAACACCTCATCGCGCTTCAGCGACGGCGGCGAACTGGGCCTCGGCGCCGAAATCGGCATCTCCACCACCCGCCTGCACGCCTACGGCCCGATGGGGGCCGAGGCGCTGACGATCGAACGCTTCGTGCTGCGCGGGGACGGGCAGGTGCGGCATCCGGAGAGTCGGGCGTGAGGGGGGGGCTGTTGTCGGTCATTGTGCAAAGCTCTGCAACGGCAGGGGTGGGCGGTCGCGGCGATTTGAATCGCGGGCTTCAACAGCTGTGGCCTTGCCTGCCGGAAATGTTTCCGTTGCCGTGTCATTCAGTTCCCGCTCAGTAACTTCCGGACTTCAGGTGCGGCTTTGCAGGTGCAGATCCAGGCGACCCTACGGGGCACGGGCATTTTCACGCCATCGTTCCGCACATGGTGGTTCCATCGCGATGGTATGAGCCGGCGCTGAGCATCAGCCGCCGATTCATGCCGGTTTGAACGACGCCTGCGCAAGCCGGCGTCACTCTCGCGCCAACACCAGAAGGACCCCACCATGATCAAGCGCATGCTGCCCCTATTGATTGGACTGTCGGTTTGCCATGTTGCCCTGGCGCAGGCTGTGCCTGCTACCGCACAGTCGAAGACCAGTGCCACCCAGACCACCACCACGGTTACCACCTGGACGGCCCAACCGCCCGCTGGAGCGTTGAGCCAGGATGCCATCGAGAGCGCGATCGCCAACGCCGGCTACAAGGAAGTCGAGGGCCTGAAGTTCAAGGACGGCGTGTGGCGCAGCAAGGCCCGCGGCGGCAACAAGAAATGGTTCAAGCTCGCTGTCGGACCGGTCAACGGCAAGGTATATCCGGCCGATGCGCCGTCCAAGCTCAACGCGGACGAGGTCAAAGCCAAGCTGGCTGCGGCCGGCTACCAGAACGTCAAGGACGTGGAGTTCGACGAAGGTCTGTGGAGCGCTGCGGCTAAAACTCCGCGAGGCGACGACGTCAACCTGTTGGTCGACCCGGACGATGGCAGCGTGGTGGCCAAGTCTCACGACTGACGCGTCAAAAAAACGGGGCGGAGGAAGTTGAACGCATCCGTCCATTCAACTACCTCCGTTTCGATCCCCTTTTCGCACCAAATCGGCATCTCCACCACCCGCCTGCATGCATTCGGCCCGAGGGGCGCCGAAGCGCCGACGATCGAACGTTTCGTGCCGCGTGGGGACGGGCAGGTGAGGCATGCGGAGCCGAGCATTCGCCGTTAGGAAATGTCAGGACAAGCTTCCGTTCGTCATTCCGGCGAAAGCCGGAATCCAGTGCCTTCATGGGTTGCCGAGTCACTGGATCCCGGCTTTCGCTGGGATGACGACTTGTTCAGACGTTTCCTAAAGCGACATCGACGCTCGCTGCGCCATGGCCGTCCGCCAGCGCTGCAGGTGCGGGTGTTGTTCGTCGGGTTTGAGTTTGACCACGCGGGCGAAGTCCATGGCCACGACGGCGGTGATGTCGGCAACGCTGAATCGGTCGGCGGCGATGAAGTCGCGATCGGCCAGGCGTTCGTCCAGCATGGCGAAGAACTGCTGGGTCCTGGCCAAACCACGCTGCGCCAGTTCGGGAATCTGCGCATAGTCCACCGGCCCGGGCAGCGCCCGGTTGGCCAGCGCCGGTGCGCTGTTGCGCAGCGCCTCGGCAATGGCGAGCAGCCCCTCGAACTCGATGCGCCAGTTCCAGCTCGCGATCTCGGCCTTTTCCTGCGGCGTGCTGCCGAGCAGCGGCGGCTGCGGGAAGCGGGCTTCCAGCCAGGTGGTGATCGCGGCGTTGTCGGTCAGCAGCCCTTCGTCGGTGCGCAGCGCGGGTACGGTGCATTGCGGGTTCAGCTGCCGGAAGGCTTCGCCCAGTTGTTCCCCATGCCTGAGGTCGATCTCGACCGTTGCGTGGGCGACGCCCTTCTCGGCGAGCAGGATCCGGGCGCGGCGTGGGCTCGGGGCTGTCGCGCAATCGTAGAGGGTGATCATGGCGGAGGCCTTGGTGGTGGGGCGTCAGTGCGGCGCAGCCAGTTTGTCCTGCGTCTTGGTGTCGAAGTCGCTGGCGTCGTGCCGCTCGTGCAGTTGGCTGGACGGCTCGCCCCGGGCGCGGTTGACCATCCGGCCGCGCTGCACGGCCGGACGTTGCGCGATCAGGTCGGCCCAGCGTACGACGTGGGTGTAGGTCTGAACCTGCAGAAACTCGCCCGCATCGTAGAGCAGGCCCTTGACCAGGGCGCCGTACCAGGGCCATGTCGCGATGTCGGCGATCGTGTAGTCGTCTCCGGCCAGATACGTGTTGTCGGCGAGGTGCCGGTCGAGTACGTCGAGCTGGCGCTTGACCTCCATCGCGTAGCGGTCGATGGCGTATTCGATCTTGCTCGGCGCATAGGCGTAGAAGTGGCCGAACCCGCCACCGAGGTAAGGCGCGCTGCCCATCTGCCAGAACAGCCAGGACAGACATTCGGTGCGCGAGACTGCGCCGGACGGAAGAAAGGCGCCGAACTTCTCGGCCAGGTACAGCAGGATCGCGCCGGATTCGAATACCCGGATCGGCGCCGGTCCGCTGCGATCCAGCAGGGCCGGGATCTTGGAATTCGGATTGATGGCGACGAAGCCGCTGCCGAACTGGTCGCCCTCGTCGATGCGGATCATCCATGCGTCGTACTCGGCGCCGCCATGACCGAGCGCCAGCAGTTCCTCCAGCATCACCGTGACCTTGACGCCGTTGGGCGTGGCCAGGGAATAGAGCTGCAGCGGATGGCGCCCTACCGGCAGTTCCTTGTCGTGGGTCGGGCCCGCGGTCGGGCGGTTGATGTTCGCGAAGCGGCCGCCGTTGGCGTTGTTCCATGACCAGATCCGCGGTGGCGTGTAGGAGGACGAGTCATTCATGCGCTGGTCTTCAAGCTTGGGGAATGTGCACAGTGGCTGGGCAAGCCGTTCCGGTGACTGCAGGGGTGGGGTTTCGCATGCCGCGTGCTAGCTGTCAGCTGCACATCGTGCGCCTGCAGTGGCAGCCTGCAGCACGCCGGGCCGATGCGTCAACCCGCTCACCGGAGCTGGTGCCGGATGACTGCCGAGGGCCGGTAACGGCGGCGTTCAATCGCTGATATCCGGCTCGAAAAAGCTCCAGCGCACGTCGGTGAAGCGGGCCTTCATCGCCGCTTCGACGACGTTGATCGCATCGATCAGGCCACGGTCGCTGGCCGCCGGCTGCATGCGTGCCTTGATCGCGACCATCACGTCGGGGCCCATCTGCAGGGTGATCAGGTTGAGCACTTCGGCCACTTCGGGGCGGCCTTCGAGGAAGCTCAGCAACTCGGTGCGGCGGCGCGGTTCCACGCCCTGGCCGATCAGCAGCGCCTTCACCTCGATCGCCAGCAGCACCGACATCACCAGCAGCAGCACGCCGATCGCCACCGTGCCGATGGCGTCGTAGATCAGGTTGCCGGTGAGCATGCTGGCGCCGACCGCCAGCGCGGCCAGCGACAGGCCGAGCAGGGCGGCCAGGTCTTCGCCGAAGATCACCAGCAATTCGCTGGAACGCGTCTCGCGAAACCACGTCCACAGGTTCTGCTTGTGGCGCGCCTTGTTCACTTCCACCATGCAGCCGCGCATCGACACGCTCTCGGCGACGATGCCGAACGCCAGCACGCCCAGCGCCAGCCACGGCCACTTCAACGGTTCGGGATGGGCGAGCTTGTGCATGCCCTCGTAGACCGAGAACATGCCACCGATGCTGAACAGCAGGATGGCGACGAGGAACGACCAGAAGTACAGCGCGCGACCCCAGCCCAGCGGGTATTCGTCGGAGGCGGGCCGCTTCGACTGGCGCATGCCGAGCAGCAGCAGGCCCTGGTTGCCGCTGTCGGCGAGCGAGTGCACCGCCTCGGCCAGCATCGCGCCGGAGCCGGTGACGAAGGCGGCGAACAGCTTGGCGACGAAGATCGCGAAGTTCGCGCCGAGCGCGAGGAAGATCGCCTTCAGCGAATTGGCGTGACCGGACATGCGGTGTCGATCCTTGTGAGGGTAAGCCGCTTCACTTGACGATCCCCAGGAACACGGCCAGGCAACGCTCGACCTCCACCATCGCAACCGCATCAATGCGCCCCAAGGTTTGCCCTGCCTTGTCACGTTTCACGATCATGGCCTTGTCCACCATCACCTGCGAAGGCTTGAGCAGGCCGTTCTCTGCGCTGGGCTGAACAGTGACGCGAAACAGCGGCGCAGCGACAAGCGTGCTGGTTACCGGCAGCACCGTGACGGTGGCGTGCTCGCTGAACGGGTCGGCCTGAATCACCAAGGCGGGTCTTGGCTTGCCAAAGTCTCCTTGCATGGCGATGGTCACGAATTCGCCACGCATCACGGCGTCCAGCCGTCAACGTCTGCCAAGGCTTCATCCATGAAGCGCTGCATATCCGCGTCGGCCCTGTCCGCTTTGGCTGCAAGGCGACTCTGGCGGCGGCATTCCTTTGCAAAGTCCGGCCGTCGCGTATCCGGCACCCAAATTTGCACCGGGCGCAGTCCTGCCATGCGCAGCGCGTCGCGGTGCTTTTGAACCCGTGCATTTACGTGCGTGTTTGTCATGTGTGCAGCATTCTTCGCCTGTTACATGCAACAAGATAACCACGTCAAGCGTTACATGCAACACGTCACGGGTAAGTGTCGACTGGTGACGCGACAGGCTGCTAAGGAATGTCTGAATAAGCTTCTGCTCCTCATTCCGGCGAAAGCCGGAATCCAGTGCCTTCATGGGGTTACCGAGTCACTGGGTCCCGGCTTTCGCCGGGATGACGGCTTATTCAGACGTTCCCTAATGGATGCCGATGCCCACGCCCACGCCGAAGTGGACGTTGCTGCGGCCGCGACTCATCTCGTCGGCACTCCACACGTGCGCCTGCGCCACGCCGACCAGCGGAAACACGTAGCTGGCCTCGCCGACCTTGCCGGCGCGGCTGCCGTTGAGCCTGCCGCTGATCGTCATCAGCGCGCCGGCCGGGTAATCGAGCGGTTCCACGAAGCCGGACATCACGGCGATGAAGCGGCCATTGCCGCTGTCGTTCGCCCTGGGCCGCTGCGAGGAATCCAGCGGGTAGGCCAGCAGTTCGATCTCGCTGTGGTCGGCCAGGTTGGTGACCTGCACGATGCGTCCACCCCAGATCACCGGGGCGCTGGCATAGCGTTCGGGCGCTTGCGCCACCTGGAACGGTGCGGCGGCGATGGCGGCGGCGTTCTTGTAGATCGGTGCCGGCGCACAGGCGGCCAGCATCAGCAGGGCACACGCCAGAACAAGGCGAATCATGGTGGCGGGAAAGCGGGTACGCATGATCTTCGCTCCTGGCGGAAGGCTTGAGGATGCGCCGAGCTTAGCGGCGACCCGGTGTCCGTGGTAGCCGGGAGGCGGGCAGCGGACTGGGCGTGTTCAGCATGCTGCCGCTTTCGTCCAGCAGCCAGTCCAGCTTCCAGCTAGCCGGGTGCTCCTGCGACAGCAGGCCGGCCAGCGCCCGCAGCGGTTCGCGCAGGGTGTCGTCGAGCTTCCACGGTGCGTTGAGGATCACCATGCCCGAACCGTTCAGGCGCAGCGGCGAATCGTCCGGATGCACCAGCAGTTCGGCGCGCAGCACGCGCTTCGCTCCGCTGCGCTGCAGGCCGCGCAGGAACGGTTGCACCTGGCTGCGCAGCTTGATCGGATACCACACCGCGTAGACCCCGCCGGGCCAGCGCTGCATGGCTGATTTCAGCGCCTGTTCGATCAGCCTGTATTCGGCCGGCCGGGACTCGGCCAGCTTGTATTCGGCATTTTGTGCCTCGTACGCCGGATCGATCAGCACCAGGCCGCGCTTTTCCTTCGGTGGCAACAAGGCCTTCAGTGCCTCGTAGCCGTCGCGCTGGTGCACGTGCACGCGCGGGTCATGCTGGAACAGGGCACGCAGGCTGGCCGCTTCGTCCGGGTGCAGTTCGCACAACTGCGCGCTATCGCCGGGACGCAGCCGTCGGGCGACCTGCAGCGGCGAGCCGGGGTAGAGCTTCAGCCCGTCGTGATTGCCGGGCAGGGCCAGGATGCCGTCCAGCCAGCGACGCAGCAGTGGCGGCAGGCTGGGCGCCGCTGCCGCCCCGGCCTGGTGCAGGTCGGGAAACAGCAGGCGTGCGATGCCATCCTTGTACTCGCCGGTCTTGCGCGCCTCGACGCCGTCCAGTGCATAGCTGCCGCGGCCGGCGTGCGTATCGATGTAGCAGAACGGCCCCGGCTTGGCCTGCATCGCCTCGATCAGCGCGAGCAGCACGGTGTGCTTGAGGACATCGGCGAAATTGCCGGCGTGATAGGCGTGGCGATAATTCATGACGGTCACGGCGGGCAGGGCGGTCAAGTATAGACGGGCTGGCGCCTGGCCCCGCTGCCTGGAAACAAGCCTGTCTGTTGCATTGCCGGGCGAGGCATCTACCATTTCTACACATCGCGGGAAGCAAACTGCCAGCGTTGCGCAGTTGCAACCGATCAGGTACACCGGCCTGGTTGCCCACCCGAGCGGAGAATCACCATGAAGTTTTCACCGAAGATCATCGCTGCGACAGTTGCGCTGGGCCTCTCCCTGGCTGCTGGGTCAGTGTGCGCGCAGGAGGCCATGCCGGCCCATGCCTCAAGCAGCATGGGCGGCATGGGGCACATGGACAGTGCAATGAAGCATGACAAGATGATGCACAGCAAGATGATGCACAGGATGAATGGCAGCATGCACATGATGCCAGCCACCGTGACATCGGTCGATACAAAAACCGGCATGGTCGAAGCGACCTCCGAAGGCATGTCGTTGCGCGTGCATTTCCCGCCGAAATCGGTTGAGCACCTCAAGGCTGGCGACAAGATCACCTTGCATATGGGATACAGCAAGTAATCCGCCGGTGCCGCAAGACAAGCGCGAGTCCGGTCTTGTGCCCGGACTCGCGGTGCGGCGCGGTCGCCCCATGGATCGGAGTCCACGGTTGATGGGGTGCAGCACTACGGATAAGCTCGACTCATGGCCGCATCCCTGCACCCGTTTGCTCGTTCACGTTACCTCCGGGTAATGGGCGTGATGGCGTGGCTGATGCTGGTTGCCACCTCGCTGGTCGCCGCGCCGCTGGGTACGGGGAGGCATGCTGCCTGTTCCATGCAAGCAGCGGTCGCGGCGGTCGGTGAGCCTTGTGATCATGGAGCGCCGGCCAGGACCTCCAAGTCTTGCTGCGATGACCACGCGGGTTGCTGTAGCGGTCCGGCCGGTTGCAGCTGCGCTGCGACGTGCAGCAGCGTGTTGCCGTCCGCTTTGGCAACCGTAGTGGGTTCCGCCGGTGTCGCTGTTGCCTACGGCTTGCCGTCACACCTCAGTGCGCCCTCACCGGATACGGCACCCCCGTTGCGGCCACCAACAGACTGACTCTCCCTCGCTTGCGATGAGCTTTGCTTATGGTCGTCCGTATCCCGGCGACCGTGACGAGCGGCTGTGATGGGTATCGGTTCCCGATGCCTCTCGCCCCTGGAGAGACCCCATGAAAACATTTTCCCCGCCAGCGACCGTCCTGTCGCGGCGGCGCTTCGTCCAAGGTGTGGCTCTGAGTGGCGCCGTCGCCGGCTTCAGTCTGCTGCGCCCATCGAACGTCTGGGCGTTCACCAGTCCGGGTCAGCCCAGGGTACTCAGCGGCACCGACTTCGCGCTGGAGATCGGCGAGACTCCAGTCAACTTCACTGGCGCCACCCGCATGGCCACCACCGTCAACGGGCAACTGCCCGGCCCGATCCTGCGCTGGAAAGAGGGCAGCACGGTGACCCTGCGCGTGACCAACCGGCTGCGCGTGCCGAGCTCGATCCACTGGCACGGCATCCTGCTGCCGTTCCGCATGGACGGCGTGCCGGGCATCAGTTTTCCTGGCATTGCGCCGGGGGAGACCTTCACCTGCCGCTTCCCGGTCAGGCAGAGCGGCACGTATTGGTACCACTCGCACTCGGGCTTCCAGGAGCAGACCGGCCTGTACGGCCCGATCGTGGTGGAACCGGCCGGCGCCGAGCGCAACCCCACCGACCGCGACTACGTGGTGATGCTCAACGACTGGAGCGACAGCTCGCCCGAACACATTTTCGCCACGCTCAAGCGGCAGAGCGACTACTACAACTTCGCCGAACCCACGGTGCCGGAATTTTTCCGCGACGTGCGCGCGCTCGGCATGCACCAGGCGCTGGCCAAGCGCAAGATGTGGAACGCCATGCGGATGAGTCCGACCGACCTCAGCGACGTCTCCGGTTACACCTACACCTACCTGATGAACGGCGCCGCGCCGGCGGGCAACTGGACCGGGCTGTTCCGCCCCGGCGAGAAGATCCGCCTGCGTTTCATCAACGGCTCGGCGATGACCCTCTTCGACGTGCGCATTCCCGGCCTGAAGATGACCGTGATCGCGGCCGACGGCCAGGACGTGGCGCCGGTGGCGGTGGACGAGTTCCGCATCTCGGTCGCCGAAGTGTATGACGTGCTGGTGGAGCCGCAGGAGGATCGCGCCTACACGGTGTTCGCGCAGTCGATCGACCGCACCGGCTATGCCCGCGGCACGCTGGCGCCGCGCGAGGGCATGCAGGCCGAAGTGCCCGCGCTCGACTCGCGCCAGCCGCTGAGCATGGTCGACATGATGGGCGCGATGGCCATGGGCGGCGGCGCGGCCCATGGCGGCATGCAGGGCATGGCCGGGATGGCTGACATGGGTGGCATGCAGGGCATGTCAGGCATGGCGATGCCGGGCGCCAGCGCCGCGCCGCCGGTGGTGCGCCATGCCCGCACCGAGTACCACAACCCCGGCGTCGACATGCACGTCGACATGCCGCGCACGAACATCGACGACCCGGGCATCGGCCTGCGCAACAACGGCCGCCGCGTGCTCACCTACGCCGACCTGCATACCATCGGTGGACCGATCGACCCGCGCGAGCCCGGTCGCGAAATCGAACTGCACCTCACCGGCAACATGCAGCGCTACATGTGGTCGTTCGACGGGGTGAAGTTTTCCGACGCCGCGCCGGTGCACTTCCGCAGCGGCGAGCGGCTGCGCATCGTGCTGGTCAACGACACCATGATGAACCACCCGATCCACCTGCACGGCATGTGGAGCGAACTGGAGAATCCGGACGGCCGGTTCCAGGTGCGCAAGCACACCATCAACGTGCAGCCGGCACAGCGCATCACCTATGCGGTAAGCGCCGACGCGCTGGGTCGCTGGGCCTATCACTGCCACATGCTGTACCACATGGAAGCGGGCATGTTCCGCGAAGTGGTGGTGTCATGAGCGCGCGTCGACACCAGGCACCGAACCTGCCACGGCG
>SCRF01000127.1 GCA_004322005.1 Rhodanobacter sp.
TAAGGCGATCCAAACTAAATCCAAAGGACTGACGCTACATGACAGGACATCACGGGTATCCCGGAAACGATTTCCGCACGGAACTGTCAACGGCATTCGTAAGGGAGGAGGTCCTTATGATATGGCAAACCGGCGCTCAGTCTGGAGCATTACTACAAAGCCGTTTGCAGGCGCTCACTTTGCCACTTTCCCTCAAGAGTTACCGGAGTTATGCATTCAAGCAGGCAGTCGTGAAGGAGATATCGTTCTGGATCCATTCATGGGTGCGGGAACAACTGCGCTCGCTGCCAAACGACTTAATAGGTCATATATCGGATTTGAGTTAAATAGTGATTATATTGCAATTTCTCAAAAGAGGTTGCTATCTTAGCAAATTTAAGGACAATCCTAATACATAAATAATTAAGTTTAGAATTTCTTATAAATTTGGTGACAAATTTTAGATAAACTTATGGAAATTGGCATCCCCGAAGAGGAACTTAAAAGTACCAAAATATGGCAATACTTATCCTCATTATCTGATGATTACTCAACAAAGGCAATTCAATTCGTAAACTTTACTGCACCCCTACTTGCTTCGATAGAGCAATTTTTTCCATTTTATACCCGACATGATGCCCATCACGGATTTCGTGTACTTCTGCGCATCGAGCAGATATTAGAAGATAAATGCCTTATTAAAAATTCCCCCATCGCTTTGACCGCAGATGAAACCCTCCTTTTAATCTGCTCTTCCTATGCCCATGATTTAGGCATGACAATCTTTCCAAATGAGGATACACAATTATGTGCTGAACTTAAATTGGACATGAATTCAGATTGGAAAACAAACCCTCAATTACAGGAGTATCTAAGAAAGCATCATTCGGAAAGAGGAGGTCAGTTTATTTCTCAATATGTCGGCCAGTGTGGTGTACCACAGAATCTTATATATCTTCTAGGAAAGTTAATGGAAGCCCACAACCTATCAATTAATGAATTGGACAATCAACTTGGAAAGCGAGTTGCTGCCGGCCTGCGAGAGATTGACCTCAAGCAACTTGCCTGCATTTTGTGCATAGCAGATGCAATAGAATTTAGTCAAAACAGAGTTTTAGATGGTGTCTTAGAACAATTGAAAAAAAGAGTTAGCGAAACAGAAGACCCTACAATCTTACTTTCATACAAGCATAACTTACAAAGTATAGCCATTGGAGATAGTGTAGCTGTTGGCGAAGATGGGAAAATAATTTTTACAGGAACATTTTCAAATCCAGAAGTTATGAGTCTAGCTCATAATACTGTCGATTTAATTGAAACCTGGGTACGGAATTATACAGATTTGGAATTCCAGTCTAAAATAAAAAGGCTAAGAGTCCGAGGGGATTCAGTTATTCGAGAATTCCATATTATTGGATATGACTTTGAAAGAATTGGGATAAGAATTAAAAAAGAAAATATAATTGAATTAATTGCATCAAATGCAACCTGGACTTCTGATCCCGCAATAGTTCTCAGAGAATTATGTCAAAATTCAGTTGAAGCCTGTCGTTATAGGAAGTTTCATTCGCCAGATTATTATGAACCACAGATTGAATTATTCATTAATTCTAAAAGCAAGAAGATAAATATTGTCGATAACGGATGTGGAATGTCGAGAAATATTATTTTGAATAATTTTCTAACTGTCGGTAATAGTAGGTCTTTTGATCCTTCATATACGACTGTCGGTTATTCGTCGTTAGCAAGATTTGGAATAGGATTTTGGGCTGTCTTTACAATTGCTGAGAAGGCCATTATTTCCAGTGCGCCCTTCGAGTATCAACAAAGTAATCGGCGAGAGAATATCAACGGTCTTGAGTTTGAGGTAAGTATTGAAGAATTTAAAGATTATACTATTTTTAAACAAATTCAACGTCTGCCAGGAACTTCAATAGAGTTGCATCTAAAGCAATCGGTAAATATCAATGAGCTGCATTACAAGATTTCTTATCATATTGGCTGTAGTAAAATTCCAATTATCGTTCATTTTGATAATGAACAACCTTATGCAATTCCAGAGAGAATATTACTTCCTTCATTTGAACAGATTTTTGGACTTAAATCGGATTTGGTTCGTCAATATAACGTTCGTGAATCCATTTATGAAAATTGTATCGAAGATATCGAAATTTCAATAAAGCTTCTCTATCTAATATCGCCATCTGGACAAATCAATTTTGTATTCCCAAACAATTCGCACATAGTTTCTATAGTGTCAATATATCGGAATCTTCAATTTCGCGGGATGGCGATATGTGGTTTTTTGTTTAATTACTTACCAGGAAATACAATTATTGATGTGAATCGTGTTGGGTTTTTCTCTGCCAATGCTCTTAATCCAAAGGGTTATATATTTACCATCAATAGATTAGGAGTTATTGGTTCCGATAAGTATAAAGAATTCATTAAAATACTAAGTAATGAAATTCACAATGCCTATAGAAAATTGCTGACGGCTACCAACTCAAACACCGCTGAAGATATTTTTAGATTAAATGTTCAGAGTAGACTCAATGGCGGAGAAAATTATGGGTCACATGTATCTCAAAGTTATTCCCAAACGATGATGTGTAATACCGACTTAATATCCTTTAAATTATATGAACTCAATAGTAACCAATCAATAGATGCTCGTAATATTACTTTTCTATATTTTAGAGACATAGTTCAAAAGGATTACACATTATGGTTATATGCTACACCGTATTATTTTTCGGAGGTTAGAATATCAAATAAAACAACTCAACTGGTCTATACTTTTATTAGAACAATCTGTGATTATAAGGAAAATAATTTTATACTGGAACACAGTAGAGAGGCAGATATGCTGGCTGACAATTCTATAGATTATATTGTGGATACCAGATTTAAGATAAATAATGTACCATTACCGATACGAAGGTTTAAGTCCAATAATACTGATACAAATAGATCATCTGATTTCATTTTAGGTGAAGTTAAAGGCAAGTGGTCGGGAATTGTTGTCGAACGTAAGATTATTGGGGCAAATTTCAGCTTTTTATCTCAATACCATTTAGTCGTTGCGGAAGGTAGTCTATTGGCTAAAGATTTTAGAGATTTTTTTTCTATGCAGTTGAATTTTAAAATTGCAGAAATTATCGGACATTTATTTGAGTCTATACAAGGTTTTGTAGATCCATCCATAGAAATTTATTTAGAGTAAGAAAAAGACATTAGCACAATTCAGGTCAGAAAAAACGTTATTTGGCAAAGTCTGACTATGATTTTCAACAGCATTAATGCTCAAACTTTATTGAAAGTCAATAGACAATTAGTAACATGAAAGTTCCTGAAGTTTTACAAGCAACTTTAAGTCTTCCTCAAAGTGGTTCGAAAATTGTCCACTCAGGACGACTGA
>SCRF01000095.1 GCA_004322005.1 Rhodanobacter sp.
CGAGGGCAAGGAACTCGAGTTCAAGATCATCAAGCTGGACCGCAAGCGCAACAACGTGGTGGTCAGCCGCCGCGCCGTCGTCGAGACCGAGTTCTCCGAGGAGCGCGAGAAGCTGCTGGAACGCCTGACCGAGGGTGCGGTGGTCAAGGGTACCGTCAAGAACCTCACCGACTACGGCGCGTTCGTGGATCTGGGTGGCATCGACGGCCTGCTGCACATCACCGATATGGCGTGGAAGCGTGTGCGCCACCCGTCCGAAGTGGTCAACGTCGGCGACGAGCTGGACGTGCGCGTGCTGAAGTACGACAAGGAGCGCAACCGCGTTTCGCTGGGCCTGAAGCAGCTGGGCGACGACCCGTGGGTCGCCATCGCCCGCCGCTACCCGGTCGGCAGCCGCCTGTTCGGCAAGGTTTCCAACGTCACCGATTACGGCTGCTTCGTCGAGATCGAGCCGGGTGTCGAAGGCCTGGTGCACGTGTCCGAGATGGACTGGACCAACAAGAACGTCAACCCGGCCAAGGTGGTTCAGGTCGGTGACGAAACCGAAGTCACCGTGCTGGATGTGGACGAGGAGCGTCGCCGCATCTCGCTGGGTATCAAGCAGACCCGCTCGAACCCGTGGGAAGCCTTCGCGGCGATGCACAAGAAGGGCGACAAGGTCTCCGGCCAGATCAAATCGATCACCGACTTCGGCGTGTTCATCGGCCTGGACGGCGGCATCGACGGCCTGGTGCACCTGTCCGACATCTCCTGGCAGGTGTCCGGCGAGGATCTTGTGCGCAACTTCAAGAAGGGCGACGAGATCGAGGCCGTGGTGCTGGCGGTGGATCCGGAGCGCGAGCGCATCTCGCTGGGTATCAAGCAGATGGAGCAGGACCCGTTCGGTCAGTTCATGGCCGCCAATGCGCGCGGCAGTATCGTCAACGGCGTCGTCAAGGAAGTTGATGCGAAGGGTGCGGTGATCGATCTGGGCGAGGGCGTCGAGGGTTACCTGCGCGCCAACGACATCGCCAAGGAGCGCATCGACGACGCCACCCTGCATCTGAAGGTGGGTGACAAGGTCGAGGCCAAGTTCACCGGCATGGATCGCAAGGGCCGTCAGTTGGCGCTGTCGATTCGTGCGAAGGACGAGGAGGACGCGCCTGACACGGCGGTGGATTACTCATCCGCAGCCAGCGGCACGACCAAGCTTGGCGCACTGCTCAAGGAGCAGTTCAACAAGGTCGACTGATCGTTGCCATCGTCTGACGCGGGGCGGCATGCCGCCGCCCCGTCGTTTCATGTCACGGACATTGGGGCCCATGACGAAATCCGAATTGATCGAGGCGCTGGCCAGGCGCCAGACCCACCTTGCGTTTGCCGATGTCGAAATGGCAGTCAAGAGCGTGATCGAACAGATGAGCCATGCGCTGGCTCACGGTGAACGCATCGAGGTGCGCGGTTTCGGCAGTTTTGCGCTGCATTACAGGCCACCGCGCATGGGCCGCAATCCGAAGACGGGTGAGGGGGTGGCATTGCCCGGCAAGCACGTCCCGCATTTCAAGCCCGGCAAGGAATTGCGTGTACGCGTCAATCTGGATCTGTAACTGACCACCGGCTGGCACCGCCATCCGGATCTCCGAAGGCAGGCGACCAAAGTCGAACCTGCCTTGTTTTTTTGCGCGGATGCGAAGCCGTCGATACCCGGAGCCCGGGAATCTGGCCTGTGATGGCTGCATGCGCGACCCCACAGCCTGTGCCTGTTCCGATCAATCGGGTAAAGTCTCGCCATGAGACTGCTCGTGATATCCACCCTCCTGCTCTTCATCGCTGCCGGCGTTGTGCTGGGGGCGCTCAACGCCGATCTGGTCGGCTACGACCTCGCCTTCGTCCAGCTGCGATTGCCCAAGGGTGCCGCCCTGCTCGGTTCGCTGGTGATCGGCTGGTTGCTGGGCGGGCTGACCGCGTGGGTTGGCGTGAGCTCACGCCAGCGCCGTTTGCGCCGTCGGCAACAGCGCGGCGACCACAAGAAGCTGCCGGCCAATCCATGAACTTTCCGTACGAGCTGGTGCTGCCGGTGCCAGTAGCCTTTGTTCTTGGCTGGTGGGCCTCGCGCCGGGTCGGTGCGAACCGTTCCGGGGCTGAAGTCAGCGAACTTTCCTCGGATTACTTCCGTGGCCTGAATTATCTGCTCAACGAGGAGCAGGACAAGGCGATCGAGGTCTTTCTCAAACTGGCCGAATACAACCGCGATACCGTTGAAACCCATCTCGCACTCGGCAATCTGTTTCGCCGCCGCGGCGAGGTGGATCGTGCGATCCGGCTGCATCAGCATCTGGTTTCGCGGCCGGGCCTGTCCAGTGCAATGAAGACGGTCGCCTTGTTGGAGCTGGGCGAGGATTACATGCGAGCCG
Organism: Rhodanobacter sp.; assembly: GCA_004322005.1. Classification (GTDB taxonomy): domain Bacteria; phylum Pseudomonadota; class Gammaproteobacteria; order Xanthomonadales; family Rhodanobacteraceae; genus Rhodanobacter. Next base: position 2,394 of record SCRF01000095.1, read on the forward strand.
GTTTGCTGGACCGCGCCGAAGCCCTGTTTGCCGACCTCGTGGCGATGGATGCACATGCGCCATCGGCGCTGCATCATCTGATCGCGATCTATCAACATGAACGCGACTGGCACAAGGCCATCGAGCACGCCCGCCGGTTGGAGGTGATGACCGGTGAAGACGAAACGCCCGTGATCGCCCAGTTCTTCTGCGAACTGGCCGATCGTGCACACCAGCATGGCGCCAGTGCCGAGGCTGGCGATTACCTGCGCAAGGCCTTCGAGTGCCAGGCCGACTGTGTGCGTGCCTTCATGCTGACCGCGCGCCTGCAATCCGAAGAAGGTCGTCATGCCGAAGCGGTGGATGCCTATGAAGCGGCAATCAATGCCGACATCGCCTTCACCCCCGAAATACTTCCGCCGTTGCTGAACAGTTATGCCCGCTCGCAGCAGATGGAGCGCGCGGAGGTTTTCCTGCGCGACATGCTGGGCCGTTATCACGGTATCTCACCGGTGCTGGCGCTGGCCAATCTCTACCGGCAGCGCGATGGTGAGCGTGCGGCCATCGATTTTCTGACTTCGCAATTGCGTCAGCGGCCGTCGGTGCGCGGCCTGATGGCACTGATCGACGCGACGATGGACAAGGCCGAAGGTGAGGTACGCGAGAACTTCCTGATCCTGCGCGATCTCACCCGCAAGCTGCTGGAGGGGCAGGCGATGTACCGCTGCAGTCGCTGCGGGTTCGGTGCCAAGGCTCATCACTGGCAATGCCCCAGTTGCAAGAGCTGGAGCACGATCCGTCCGATTCACGGCGTTGCCAGCGAGTGAGATGATGGCGCTCACTGTCCTTGGATGCTTGCTGGCAGCCATGCTGATCGCGCTGCTGCTCGCCCGTGGCGCCATCGTCTATGCGCACCGGCGCGGCATGCTCGATCATCCGGGGCAGCGACGCTCGCACCAGCAGCCCACGCCGCGCGGCGGTGGCATCGGCCTGGTGCTGGCGATGCTGGCCTGCATGCCGGGTGCGTTGTGGGGTTTTCCGGCGGCATGGCCGGCCAGCTTGATCGCGGGCCTCGTCGCTGCGCTGGCGCTGGTGGCGCTGGCTGGATGGATGGACGATCACCGGCCGCTGCCGATCCTGCCGCGACTGGGCGCGCAACTGCTGGCGGTCGTCGTTTTTTCCATTTCGCTGATCGCGACCGGATTGTCATGGTGGTGGCTGCCGTTGCTGCTGGGGGCCGGTGTCTGGAGCATCAATCTGCACAACTTCATGGACGGCATCGATGGTCTGCTGGCACAACAGGCCATCTTCGTGGCCGGCGGCCTTGCCTTGCTGGCCTGGGGCGCGGCGCAGCCGGCGCTGGCGGTTGCCGCCGCCGCATTGGCCGCCGCCGCTCTGGGGTTCTGGTTCACCAATCGTCCACCGGCGCGGATTTTCATGGGTGACGTCGGCAGCGGCAGTGTAGGACTGCTGTTGTTTGTCTTCACCGCAATGCTGTGGCGGGTGGATCGTGTCCTGTTGTGGCCGGCACTGGTCCTGTCGTCGGCCTTTGTGACGGATGCCGGCCTGACCTTGCTGACGCGAATATGGGGTGGCCGCCGCTGGTACAGCCCGCATCGCGAACACCTGTACCAGTGGCTGGTACGATGCGGGCAGACCCACGCGCGGGCGGATGCCACCTACCTGGCCTGGAACCTGCTGGTTGCCGCACCGGCGGCCTGGTTGGCCTGGAGTCATCTGCCGCTGGCGCTGCCGGTTACCATCGGCGTCTATGTGGTTGCGGCAGCCGTGTGGCTGGCGCTGAAACGTCGCTCACTGCGACACATGCTGGCCAAGGATCGCCATGTCATTGCGTAAACTTGTCGGTTTCATCCATCCCCGCATCGCGGTCGTGGCCCACGATCTGGCGATGACCTTGCTGGCCTGGTGGATCGCCAAGCTGCTGCGCTACGCGTTGCGGCCCGACGACGTCATCGGCTTTCAACTGCTTGAATTTCCGATCGTGCTGCTGGTGCAAGGCGTGATCTTCCGGTGGACCGGGCTGTACAGGAGCGTCTGGCGGTTTGCCAGCCTGCCCGATCTTTGGAATATCCTGCGCGGGGTGGTGCTTGGCTCGCTCGCCATCGGCCTGTCGCTGTTCATATACGACCGGCTTGACGGCGTTCCGCGCTCAGTGTTTTTCCTGTATCCGGTCGTGCTGGCGGCCTTGCTCGGCGGGCCCCGGCTGGCCTACCGTTACTGGAAGGACAGCCGCAGCGCTCTGCTGCGCAACCAGGCGGTCAAGCGGGTTCTGATCGTCGGCGCCGATCGTGCCGGGGAGGTGCTTTCGCGCGATCTTGGCCGCGACGGCTGCTATTCCGTGGTCGGTTTCGTCGATGACAGGCCCAGCCTCCGCGGCGCCAGCATCAATGGTCATCCCGTGCTTGGCCGATTCGAGCAATTGCCCGACGTGGCGCGCGAGGCCGCGGTCGACATGCTGTTGATTGCGCTGCCGGCGGCATCGACGATCGAGATCCGCCGGGTGGTGTCGCTATGCGACGAGACCGGCCTGCCTTACCGAACGATACCGCGGCTGGAAGATGTGGTCGCCGGTCGAGCGCAGTTCAACCAGATCAAGGAAGTGGCGATCGAGGACCTGCTCGGCCGCGACACAGTCGAGCTGGACTGGACCACGATCCGCGAAACGCTCACTGCACGACGCGTGCTGGTGACCGGCGGTGGTGGCTCGATCGGTTCGGAATTGTGCCGGCAGGTCGCCCGGCTGGGCGCGCAGTCGCTGATCGTGGTCGAACAGAGCGAATACAACCTGTACCGGATCACCCGTGAGCTGCGCGCGGATTTTCCCGAACTGATCCTGGACGGCATCCTTGCCAATTGCGGCGATGTCGCGGCCATGCGCAAGCTGTTCCTGGAAGCGAGGCCGCAAGTGGTATTCCATGCCGCCGCCTACAAGCATGTACCGATGTTGCAGGCGCAACTGCGGGCGGCATTTCGCAACAATGTGTTGAGTACACGGGTGGTGGCCGATCTGGCGTGCGAGGCCGGCGTGCAATGCTTCGTGCTGATCTCCACCGACAAGGCGGTCAACCCGACCAGCGTGATGGGTGCCTGCAAACGCGTCGCCGAGATCTATTGCCAGAACCTCAACGCCCACACCGACACCCGCTTCATGACGGTACGTTTCGGCAACGTACTGGACTCGGCCGGTTCCGTGGTGCCCTTGTTCCGGCGGCAGATTCGCGACGGCGGCCCGGTCACGGTGACCCACCCGGAAGTCACCCGCTACTTCATGACGATTCCCGAGGCCTGCCAGCTGATTTTGCAGACCGCAAGCATCGGCAAGGGCGGCGAGATCTTTGCGCTCGACATGGGCCAGCCGGTGAAGATCCGCGACCTGGCGGAGCAGATGATCCGCCTTGCCGGCAAGAAGCCGGGCACTGAGATTCCGATCGTCTATACCGGCCTGCGTTCCGGCGAAAAGCTGTTCGAGGAATTGTTCCACCCGCAGGAAAACTACAGCGCAACGGAACACGCGAAGATTTTTCTGGCACAGTACCGCGAAGTGTCGTGGGAGCTGCTGCTGGCGCTGCTCCACAAGGCCGCCGAGGCAGATGCGGTTTTCAATGAGGAAGAACTTCGACGCTGCATATCCAGCCTGCTCCCTTCGTTCCGCTGGAGCGAGGAGGTGCAACCGGACAACGTGGTATCGATCCGTCGCATCAGTTCGGAGAATAGTGAGTGAGCAAGCCTTTGCGCAAAGTGGTGTTTCCGGTGGCCGGTCTGGGCACTCGCTTTCTGCCAGCGACCAAGGTGGTGGCCAAGGAAATGTTGCCGGTGCTGGACAAGCCGCTGATCCAGTACGCCGTTGACGAGGCGGTCGATGCCGGTGCGGACACGCTGATTTTCGTCACCAATCGCTACAAGCACGCGATCGCCGACTACTTCGACCGGGCCTACGAACTGGAGTCGAAGCTGCATGAAAAGGGCAAGCGGGACCTGCTCGCGCTGGTGCGGGGCACGCTGCCGCGCCATGTGCGGGCGATCTTCGTGACCCAGCCCGAAGCGCTCGGCCTGGGGCATGCCGTGCTGTGCGCCAAGGCGGTGGTCGGCGACGAGCCGTTCGGCGTGATTCTGCCGGACGACCTGATCTGGAATGGCGGGACCGGTGCCAGGAAAAAAAGTGCCCTGCGGCAGATGGCCGAACTGGCCGAGGCCGAGCACGCCGCGGTGATCGCGGTGGAAGAAGTGCCGCACGACGAAACCGACAAATACGGCATCGTCGCCGCTACGCCGATCGACGAGCGCAGCGCGCGGATAAGCCACATGGTGGAGAAACCCAAGCCCGCCGATGCGCCGTCCAACCTGGCCGTGGTCGGCCGCTACGTGCTGCCGGCCCGCATCTTCCGGTTGCTGGAACAGACCACGCCCGGTGCCGGCGGCGAGATCCAGCTTACCGACGCCATCGACGCGTTGCTGAAGGAGCAGGGCAAGGTGCTTGCCTACCGTTTCGAAGGGATCCGTTTCGATTGCGGCAACAAGGCCGGCCTGGTGCGTGCCACCATGCACATGGCGATGCAGGATCCGCAACTTGCCCCGGTGGTGCGCGAATTCCTCGGTCGGCTTTGATGGTTGCCGGCTTTGATGGTTGCGTTCTGCTGGGTGTGTTTTGATCATGCACCTGCCGCGATGGCCGATGCCTGCCGCGCCGTGTTCGCTGCCGCAACGCAAACCGATGCGCGTGGCTGTCCCATGAAGCAGCCTGCGGCCATGTCGTACTACCGTGCCACCGCCACGCCTTACGCGCCATACGAGCCGTTGCAAGGCAGTGGCGATGCGCGCGTTGCGATCATCGGCGGCGGTTATGCCGGGCTGAACACGGCACTGGGCCTGGCCGAGCGCGGGGTGCGCGATGTGGTGCTGCTGGAGCGCGAGCAGGTCGGCTTCGGTGCTTCCGGGCGCAACGGCGGTTTCGTGTTCGCCGGCTATTCGCTGGGCGAGCAGAGCCTGCTGGAGCAACTCGGGGAAGCGCGGGCACGGGAGCTGTTCCAGCTCACCACCGAAGGCGTGCAGCGCATCCGCCGGCGCATCGCCGATTACCGCATCCCCTGCGATGCGGTCGATGAGGGCGTGATCTGGGCGAACTGGTTCCGCGATCCGGCGGTGCTGCGCCGGCGCCAGCAACTGCTGGCCGGGCACTACGGTGTGCAGTGGCAATGGCTGGAGCAGGCCGAGCTGCGTGAACGCATCCGCAGCGAGCGTTATCACGACGGCTTGTTCGAGCGCGATGCGCTGCACCTGCATCCGCTCAACTACGCGATCGGACTGGCGGCCGCGGCCGCGGCGCAGGGCGTGCGCATCCACGAGCACAGCGGCGTGCGCCGCCTGCATCGCGACGGCCTGCGCTGGCGCATTGAAACGGCGCACGGCGAACTGCATGCCGACCAGGTGGTGCTGGCCTGCGGCGGTTACCTGGCGGGGCTGCAGAAACAGATCGACCGGGCGATCCTGCCGATCGCCACCTACGTGATGGTCACCGAGCCGCTGGGCGATCGCCTGGCGCAATGCCTGCAGACCCGCGCTGCGGTCTACGACACCCGTTTCGCGTTCGACTACTATCGCCCGTTGCCGGACACACGGCTGCTGTGGGGCGGTCGCATATCGATCCGCGATCGTGCGCCGCAAGCGGTGCAGCGATTGCTGCGGCAAGACCTGCTGCGGGTGTTTCCGCAGCTCAAGGATGTGAAGGTCGACTATGCGTGGTCGGGGCTGATGAGTTACGCGCGCCATCAGATGCCGCAAATCGGCGGAACTGACGACGGTCTGTGGTGGGCGCAGGCGTTCGGTGGTCACGGACTCAGTTCCACCTGTGCGGCCGGCGAGCTGCTGGCCGCGGCGATCGCGCACGGCGATGACAGCTGGAAGCAGTATGACGACTACGCCCTGCCGCGCACGTATCGCCCGGCCGGTTACCTCGCCGCGCAGGCCAGCTACTGGCGCGCCGAATTCAACGATTGGCTGAAGACGAGAATGGAAGGATGAGCGAACACGTCGCGGCGCAGGCCGGCAGTGAAATCAGCTGGGCCGATTTCGAGAAGGTGCTGATCGTCGTCGGTACAGTGATCAAGGTGGAAGCATTCCCCGAGGCGCGCAAGCCCGCGTGGAAAGTCTGGGCCGACTTCGGTCCCTACGGCGAGAAAAAGACCAGCGCGCAGATCGCCGCACTGTATTCGGCCGAGGACCTGCTCGGCCGGCAGATCGTCGGCGTGATCAACTTTCCCGAGAAGCAGATCGGCCCGTTCCGCTCGCAGTTCCTGCTGACCGGATTCCCCACCGACGCCGGGGTGGTGATCACCGCCGTCGAACGCCCGGTGCCCAACGGCACACGCCTGGCCTGAGCCGGCGAGGAACCCAACAGGTCTCAGCCATTCGCCCGATCCAGCCACACCTCAAGGCCCTGCGCATTGAGCTCGATATCCATGCCGAGCAGCTGGCACAGCGCTGTGCGGCCCTGAGTCCAGCCATGCGCCTGGGCGCGGCTCGCATACAGTTCGGTGAGCGAGGCGACCAGTACGGCATGGCGGTCGGGTTGCCCGTTCGCGGCGCGGGCGCGGGCGACCATCGCGTCGATCTGCACGTGCAGGTCGCCAGCGAGCTTGTCGGGCTGCTCGACGCGACCGTAGTGGGTGAGATACATCGCCGCCGGGCGCAGCGTCAGCAGGCGGTCGACCGAGGCATGCAGGGCCGGCGGGTCGAACTGCACCGGCGAGGTGGTGGGCAGGATGAACGGGCCGTTCACGGTATCGAAATCGCGGTAGGAGAGGCCGAACACGTCGCCGGTGAAGCAGATGTTCGCACGGGCGTCGTACACCGCGAGGTGATGCATCGCGTGGCCGGGCGTATCGAGGCAGCGCAGCGCGCGGCCGGCCAGGTCGACCACGTGGCCATCCGGTGCCTCGACCACCCGTGCGGCGGGAACCGGCCGCAGCCGTCCATACGTCTGTTCCATCACCGCCTCGCCATACACCGCACTGGCGCCGGCCCACAGCTTCGACGGATCGATCATGTGCCGTGCACCACGCGGATGCACGACCAGCTTCGCGTTCGGCAATTGCGCGATCAGCTCGCCGGCACCGCCGGCATGATCCAGGTGCACATGGGTGAGGATCAGCCAGTCCACGTCCGCCGCGGCCAGTCCGGCGCCGCCCAGTGCATCGAGCATGCGCGGCACCGCATGGTTGGTGCCGCAGTCGACGAACGCCGCGCGTCCGTTCTCGACGATCAGATACGCCGCGTCGAACTGCGGCCGCACGAAACCGGTGTCGATGGTGTGGATGCCATGGGTGGAAGCCATGCTCGCCTCGTGCTCGGTTGAAGCGGGCAGGGTAGCAAATCGGCAAGCCGCCGGGTCCGCGTGCATCAGTCCGACAGGCTTTGGCGGATTGCCAGCCTGTCGACCAATCTTGGCCAACCCCGCTGACCAGACTCGCCAGACAACTTGACCGACGTCGCTGCACGTTGACCATATCCATCCGCATGGCGATCGGGTGCCCCTCGGCGGTGCACTGCACCGCCGCCACAAACGGTGTCTTGCCGGGGTTGCCGCGACCCACGCCGCCGCCGTGGCGTTCGCCGCCCCAGTACGCATCGTCCATCATCACGATGCCGCCCAGTACCTGTTGCAGCGTCTACCCACGACGTATCATGGGATGCGACCGGTGGGGAATCAGGTCCCGATTTGGTAGGAGCGCGCTTGCGCGCGATGATCTTGCTCCACCTTTGGCAAAGAGCATCGCGCGCAAGCGCGCTCCTACGAGCCTTGACGGATCGCCGCGATCGAGTCAGGTTGATGCATCATGCTGCGGGGTCGGCATTTGCCCGGGCACGGGCGAGTGAACGAATCACCCCCGCACAAGTCAGAACGCATACCGGCATACAGTTAAGGAGGTTGGCGATGGGCAGGCAGTCATCGGTGGGCAGCTGGGTGGCGGCGGTGGTCGTGGTCGTGGCGGTCGGGGCGGCCGGCGTGTACATGGCGCGCAAGGCCTTGCACGAAAGCACGCCAGCCCCGGCGCCGGCAGCGGCTGCCACTGCCGCCGTGGCGCCGGCACCGGCCATCCGGCATCCGATCGCACAGGCGTCCGGTCCCGCGCAGGCCTCGACGGCGCCGCTGCCGGCGCTCGAGAACAGCGATGCCAGCGTGATCGATACGCTCGCCGCGCTGGCCGGCGGCAGCGAGCTGCGATCGCTGCTGGTGTCCGCGCAGCTCATCCCGAACATGGTGGCCACCATCGATGCCCTGCCGCGCCGGGTGGTGGCCCCGCGCATCCTTCCGCTGCACACGCCCAAAGGCGGCTTCCTCACCGCCAGTGTCGACGGCAAGACGGTGATGAGCGACGCGAACGTCGCGCGCTACGCGCCTTACATGCACGTGGTGGCAAGCGTCGATCCCAAGGCGCTGGTCGGCTGGTACGTGCGCTACTACCCGCTGTTCCAGCAGGCGTATGTGCAGCTCGGCTATCCCAAGGGCTACTTCAACGATCGCCTGATCGCGGTGATCGACAACCTGCTGGCCGCGCCGGACCTGGCCCGGCCGGCGGCGCTGGCGCAGTCGAAGCCGCCGCTTTACGTCTACGCCGATCCCGCGCTGGAATCGCTGTCGGCCGGGCAGAAGATGCTGCTGCGCATCGGACCGGCCAACGAGGCCACGCTCAAGGCGAAATTGCGGGTCATCCGCGCGCAACTGGTCGGCGCGACCTTGCCCGCGGCAGCGGCTTCGGCACCGGCGTCCTCACGCACGGCGCAATGAGTTCGGCGCCGCCGGGTGCCCGGGCGCGGCCTGCGGCAACCCATCGGCTGTTCTTCGCGCTGATGCCGGACCCGGCCACGCGCGAGCGGCTGGCGCATGCCGGTGAAGTTCTCAAGGCGAGCCGGCTGGGCGCGCGCCTGCGCTGGGTGCATCCGGCGCGCTATCACGCCACGGTGCATTTCCTCGGCAACGACACGGCGTTGCGGTCCGAGTTGGTCGACGCCGCCGTGGCAGCGGCCGGCACCGTGCGCAGTGCGCCCTTCACCTGGGCGCTGGACAGCGTCGCCAGCTTCCACGGCCGTCAGCCGCCGTGCGTGCTGCGCGGCGCAGTGATGCCCGTGGCGCTGCAACAGCTGTGGCATGCGCTGGGCCACGCGCTGCTGCTGAATGGTCTGGGCGGGCATCTGGAATGCCGCTTCATCCCGCATGTCACGCTGGCCTACAGCCAGGGCGCGATGCTGGAGCCGGCGGCGATCGAACCCATCGTGTGGCCGGTGACGGATTTCGCGCTGCTGCACAGCGTGGTCGGGCAGGGCGGCTACCGCACGCTCGGACGCTGGGCGCTGGAGCAGGAATAGCCGCGCCGCGCTCGCCAAACTTGCGTCGAACCCGGTCCTTGTGCGTAACTCTGCATGCTGGATGATGCAGGTACAGGGCTGCTGCATCGACGAGGGACAGGCTCGATCGGCAACATCCAGCATTCGAAGCGAGCATGCACAGCGACGCGTGGCCGTTGTTGTTTTCGTGCCGTGTGCAGTTTTTTTTGCAGGGGCAGGTAAAGATGGATTCGTTGAACCGCAGAGCCGGCAGCCTGGTATGCGTGGGCCTGGGCATGACGCTGGGCTCGCACCTGGGCCCGCTGGCGCGCAGCCATATCGAGCAGGCGGACGTGGTGTTCGCCGGGGTTTCCGACGGCATCGTGGAGCTGTGGCTGACGCGCATGCACCAGGACGTGCGCAGCCTGCAGCCGTACTACCGCGAGGGCAAGTCGCGCATGCAGACCTACCGGCAGATGGTCGACGCCATCCTCACCGAGGTGCGCGCGGGCCAGCGGGTGTGCGGGGTGTTCTACGGGCATCCCGGCGTGTTCGCGTGGGCGCCGCACAAGTCCATCGAGATCGCCCGCCGCGAGGGCTACCCCGCGCACATGGAGCCGGGCATTTCCGCCGAGGACTGCCTGTACGCCGATCTGGGCATCGACCCGGGCAAGTTCGGCTGCCAGCATTTCGAGGCCAGCCAGCTGCTGTTCTACCAGCGCCGCATCGACCCCACTGCGTACCTGGTGCTGTGGCAGGTGGGCCTGGTCGGAGACCAGTCGTTGGCGCGCTTCTCCACCGGCCCGGCCTACCGCCAGGTGCTGGTCGACGTGCTGGCGAATGATTACCCGCTCGACCACGAGGTGATCATCTACCGCACACCCACCTTGCCGATCCAGCAGGCGCGGATCGAGCGGGTGGCGCTGGGCGACCTGCCGCAGGCGGAGGTCGGCATGGCCGACACGGTGGTGATCCCGCCGGCCCGTCCAATGCAAACCGATCCCGCGATGCGCGCGCGGCTGGCCGAGCTGGATCTGGCCATGGCCGGTGGCGGCTAAGCACATGGACGGGATCGCGCCGCCGACGTTCGAGTTCGAGACCGCAAGGCTGTTCCTGCGGCCGCTGCAGGCGGGCGACGAAGCGCTGTACCACAGCCTTTACACCGATCCGGAAACCATGCGCTTCATCGCCCCGCCGCTGTCGGGGGAGCAGGCGTCGAGCCGCTTCCAAAAAATCGTCGCACGCCAGCGCGAACCGTCCCTCGGAAGCCGCTTTCTGGCGATGATCGAGAAGGCGACGCGGCAACCTATTGGCATTTGCGGTACCACGCACCATGATGCGCAGGCACAACGGCTTGAGGTAGGGATGGTCCTGCTGCGCGAGGGGCGTAACCGCGGAGTAGCGAAGGAGGCTCTTGCGGCGCTGATGAAACGCATTTTTGCGTCGTCGTCGATCGACGAAATCGAGGTGAAATTTTCTGTGGAAAACCGGGCCGCCGAACAGCTGTTCATCAGCCTGGGGTTCTCGCCCTGCGCTGACGCCGTAGGAGAACCGGGGCTGTTGTCAGAATGTCGGTGGTCAGTACATCGATCATCGTGGTACGTAAATCAGACGGTCAACTGAATCAATCCACTACGAGGGAAATGCGAATGTCGAACGTTATCGGTTTTCTGGAACGGATGGGACAGGACGCGCAACTGCGTCATGCCTCGCAGAATGATGTGGAACAGGCGCTGACACGCGCACAGATCGATCCGGAATTGCAGGTGGCGATCCTTGCCAAGGATCAACGACGGATTGAGGCGTTGCTGGGCGTAAGCAATGTCTGCTGCGCGTTTATGTATGACGACCATGAAGAAGACGATCAAAAGCAGTCGGGCACTACGGTAAGTGGCGCCAATAGGTGCTGCTTCATGGTTTGCGGTGATGACGATGAAGACGAATCCCGTCTCGAACAGTGTGCTTGAGGCGTATTCGCTCGCCAAGGGCACGCTTGCCAATTGATGTTGCAGGTTCTAGGGGTAGACGATGGAGTTGATGATGTGCCGTGGGGCAGTCTCCACGGACGCATCGGGTTCGTTACGTTGTGATTGAGCATCGGCGCAGGGTACGCACCCTGCGCCGATGTGAATGCACTGGGTTGGCCAGTTGCGCTGTTGTGGAGCTCTCCGGTTTTTACCGGGGTGACGAACAGAGGCTTGTTCAGACATATCTTGCAGCGCATCTTGTCATTGCATCGACCATACGTTGTATCGGAACAACCAATGATCAGGGGGAACACCATGTCTAACGTCATCGATTTGCTTGAACGGATGGGACAGGACGCACGGCTGCGCCATGCTTCGCTGGACGAAGTGGAACTTGCGTTGGCGGATGCGCAGATTGATCCGGAGCTGCAGGCGGCAATTATCGCCAAGGATCAACGGCAGTTGGAGGCGTTGCTGGGGCGGGGGAATCTCTGCTGTTTGATGCTTCCGGCCAAGGAGGGTGAGGACGACGACAGCGAGGAAAGTCCGTCGCAAGATGACGAGGAGATTACCTTGCATCACGCGTTTCGCACTGTGACATCGGTCGGCTAGTCGATGTTCCGCTCGGGCAGTCGGTACCGGGCGTTCTTCGTCGGCTGGGCCTTGCTGGCGCTTTTGCTGATAGGCACAGTCGTCGCGGCCGCGCCTGTGTCAGACGATCCTGCTCAAATGCTCAGGCAGGCTGACGTTGCCAAGACATCCAACCATGCTGAGTTCGCTGCGTTGATGCAGCGGCTCAGCGACGGCACGATGAAATTGTCTGCGCAGCAGCAACTGTATCTACGTTACCTTCAGGCGTGGCGGATGGGTTATAGCGGCGATTACGATTCAGCCATTCCGCAGTTGAATTCAATTATAGCTGAATCTAGAAATGCCACCTTACGATTTCGCGCAGGCGTCACCTTAGTCAATCTGCTTGGCATCGGAGCTCACTATGAGGAGGCTTTTTCACGCCTGAATCAACTCCTTGATCACTTGCCGGAAGTGGCCGACAAGGATGCACGCATACAAGTTATAGGTATTGCCTCACAACTTTACATCGAGGCAGGGCAATACGATCTGGCCACGAAATATGCGGATCAGATGCTCAAGGAAAATCCAGTCGGCACAAATGCGTGCAAGGCCAACACTTTCAGACTTCAGTCGTTATACAAAAGCCAGAAGCTGCAGTCGCTTGGTACACAGTTTCAGGCCGGCATCGAGACCTGCGTCAGAGCGGATGAGCCTCTCTTTGCCAGCGCGATTCGTTCCTATGTGGCGAGCTTTGATCTTCAGCAGGGTCAGCCCGAGGCTGCCATCATGTTGCTGCAGAAAAATTATGCTGAAGTCAAGGCTACCCGTTACCCGTTCATGATTTCGACTTTCAACGCATTGTTGGCGCAGGCGTACTGGAACGTCGGTGATCTAGCGAGGGCCAAGCAATTTGGCCTCAATGCAATCGACAGCAGCGTCAAGAACGAATATACCGAACCGCTTGCGACGGCCTATGGACTGCTCTATCGGATTGAAAAGAAACAAGGCGATCTTGCCGGTGCGCTCGACTACCACGAAAAATACATGGCCGCCGACAAGGGCTATCTGAATGAGGTCAGCGCCAAGGCGCTGGCGTACCAGATCGTCAATCAGCAGGTGCTGGCGAAAAAGCAGCAGGTCGATGCGCTGAGCAAGCAGAACCAGATCCTCATGCTGCGGCAGTCGCTCGACCGGAAGGCGGCCGAAACCAGCCGGTTGTACATCATCCTGCTGCTGACGGTGCTGGCGTGCATTGCGCTGCTGACCTACCGGATCAAGCGCTCGCAGCTGCGCTTCATGAAGCTGGCCCGCCGCGACGGCTTGACCGGGGTTTACAACCGCCAGCATTTTCTTGCCGAGGCCGAACGCGAACTGCAGTACTGCAAAAAATCGGCACGCGATGCCTGCCTGGTGCTGATCGACCTGGATCATTTCAAGGACTTCAACGATACCTATGGCCATGCGACCGGCGACCGCGTCCTGATGCATGCGGTCCAGTCCTGCCAGGCGCACCTGCGGTCGACGGATATCTTCGGCCGCCTCGGCGGCGAGGAGTTCGGCGTGCTGTTGCCCGAGTGCACGCTGGACCAGGTCGCCGGCCGCGTCGAGCAGCTGCGTCTGGCGATCGCCACGGTGGCCGATGCCGATGTGCTCGACGTGGTGGTGTCCGCCAGTTTCGGCGTGGCCACGACGGCCTGCTCCGGCTATGAATTGCGCGAGTTGCTGATCCATGCCGACGACGCGCTGTACCAGGCCAAGAATACGGGCCGCAATCGTGCCGTGGTGTTCGACAAGACGGCAAACCTGGCGCGCGAAAAGCTGCGCAAGTCCCGCGTGGGGACACCCGCACCCGCCGCCCAGCCGAACGCCTGATTTCAGCGGACAGTGGCCGAAGTCATCCCGTTCGAATGGTACTTACAAAATTCGTCATTCCCGCGAAAGCGGGAATCCAGTGCCTTTTGCAGCCTGAAACGACTGAAGTCACTGGATGACCAGCATTCGCTGTTGAAAGGCTCTTCCCGCTTTCGCGGGAATGACGAGTTGGGGCTTCCCGCTTAAGCAAGTGCCATTCGGCTCAGAGCCTGCCCCGGCCTTGATCCGCGGACCAACGGCTACTGAAATCCGGTGCCTGATCAGGCAAGATGAACGTCCGCCACTGCTGGAGTTGTCCGATGCGCGTCACGACCTTCGTTTCCCTGCTTGCCTTGAGCGTGGCCGCCGCTCCGCTGCTGGCGGCATCACCGCCGCCGGCGGCGCACCCGCCGGCAGCCGCCGCGGAATCCAGCCCGCCGGTGGCGCTGGCGCCGCAGATCAATGCCGCGGATTTTGCGCGCTTCGACAAGACCCTCAGCTCCGATGTGTTCGGCGGGCGCAAGCCCGGCACGCCGGGCGCACAGCGCACCACCGACTGGCTGGTGGCGCAGTTCAAGCGCATGGGGCTGCAGCCGGGCAACCACGGCTCGTTTTTCCAGGCGGTGCCGGCCGACTCGACCCTGCTGCTGAATACCGATGTCGCGCTGGATATCGCCAGCCACGGCAAGCACGCAAGGTTCGCCTACCGCACCGACATGATGGCGCAGACGCTGCAGGCGAAGGCCACGGTCGACCTGAAGAACTCGCCGGTGGTGTTTCTGGGCTATGGCGTGGATGCGCCGAACTGGCACTGGAACGACTACCAGGGCGTCGACGTGAAGGGCAAGACGGTGATCGTGCTGGTCAACGATCCGGGTTTCGCCAGCGGCGATCCCAAGCTGTTCCAGGGCCGCACGATGACTTACTACGGCCGCTGGACCTACAAGTACGCCGAGGCTGCGCTCAAGGGCGCCGCCGCCTGCTTTATCGTGCACACCAGCGATGCGGCGGCGGGCTATCCGTTCAGTGTGCTGCAGAACAGCGGCAGCGGGCCGCAGCTGAGCCTGCCCACCCGCGTCGATCCCGCGCCGCGCCTGCCGGTGGCCGGCTGGCTGACACATGCGGCCGCCACGCGGCTGTTCGCCGCCGCCGGCCTGGATTTCGACACGCTGGCGAAGGAAGCGGGGAAGCCGGGCTTCAAGCCGGTGCCGCTGCACGCCACCGCCTCGTTGACCCTGCACAACAAGATCGCGCACCTTGAGTCGAAGAATGTGCTGGCAATGGTGAAGGGTCGCAGCAAGCCGGACGAGGCGGTGATCTTTACCGCACACTGGGACCATCTGGGCACCGATCCCACGCTCAAGGGGCATCAGGTCTACAGCGGCGCGATCGACAACGGCACCGGCCTGAGCATGCTGCTGGAAATCGCCGATGCCTTCGCCCACCAGAAGACCCCGCCGCAGCGCAGCGTGCTGTTCTTCATGCCGACGCTGGAGGAGTCGGGCCTGCTCGGATCGCAGTACTACACGGCCAAGCCGGTGTTCGCGCTGGACAAGACGGTGGCGGACATCGCGGTCGATGCGTTGCCGATCATCGGCCGCGCGCACGACATGACGGTGATCGGCAAGGGCCAGTCGCAACTGGAAGACATGCTGGCCGACGTGCTGAAGACGCAGGGGCGGGTGACCGCGCAGGAAACCACGCCGGAAAACGGCTTCTACTTCCGCTCCGATCATTTCAACTTCGCCAAGGCCGGCGTGCCCGCGATGCTGGCCAGCTCAGGTCTGGACCTGCTCAATGGCGGCCGCGCCGCGGGCGAGCAGGCCGCCGCCGACTACACCGCGCACCGCTATCACACGCCGAACGATGTGTTCAATCCGCATTGGGACTACTCGGGCATCCTCGAAGACACCCAGGCGCTGTACGAGCTGGGCCAGCGCCTCAGCCATACCGGCGTCTGGCCGCAGTGGTATGCCGACAGCCCGTTCAGGGCCCAGCGTGAGGCGATGATGAAGCCGGCCGCTGCAACGGTGCAACGGTGAATTAAGCCGGTGGTCTGGGCTTCTCCCCGAATGGCACTTTTAAGTGCCGTCATCCCCGCGAAAGCGGGGATCCAGCGCCTTCCGTGGCCTCCAAGCGCGTAAAGGCACTGGATTCCCGCTTGACCAGCCTGTGGCTGTTGAAAATCGCCTCGCGGGAATGACGAAAAACATGATTTCGGCTCCTCCCTCTGCCTGCAGGGGCGGAAGCCTCACGCCCGCCAACCTTTCGTCCGCACAATTCGCGCTACGATGCCGGCATCGACTCTGATCTCGGCGGAAGGTGGACGATGGCGCGCTGGCTGTGGCTGGGATGGTTGGTGGTCTGCTGCACGCTTTCGACGTGCGCCGCGGCGGCGGTTGCGGCGACCGCGCCCGATCACGCACAGGGCACGGCCGCGGTGGCGCAGGTCGCGCTGGACGGGCCGATCGGGCCGGCCGCGGCGGAATATTTCGACGATGCCTCCAGGCGCGCGGTGGCCGACGGCGCGGTGGCGATCGTGCTGCGGCTGGATACGCCGGGCGGGCTGTCCGACTCGATGCGGCAGATCATCGCGCGCATGCTGGCCTGCAAGGTGCCGGTGCTGGTATACGTGGCGCCGGGCGGCGCACGGGCGGCTTCGGCGGGCACGTACATCCTGTATGCAGGGCAGATCGCCGCGATGGCGCCGGCCACCCATGTGGGCGCCGCCACGCCGGTGAGCCTGGGTGGCGGCACGCCGTTGCCGTTGCCGAAAACCGGCAACAAGCAGCCGGCCGCGGCAGGTTCGGCGGCCGAGCCGGCGGCAGCCTATGGCGACGCCGAGTCGCACAAGGTGCTGAACGACGCGATCGCCTATATCCGTTCGCTGGCCCAACTGCGTGGGCGCAATGCGGCCTGGGCCGAGCAGGCCGTGCGCGGCGCGGCCACGCTGACCGCCAGCGAAGCGGCGCAGCAGCACGTGATCGATTTCGTGGCGAACGACGTGCCCGACCTGCTGGCCAAGGCCGATGGCCGGCAAGTGCAAGTGGGCGACCGCACGGTAACGCTGCGGCTCAAGGGGCTGGCCGTGCGCGACTATGCGCCGAATGCGCGGGCACGTTTCCTGGCGATCATCACCAACCCGACGATCGCCTACCTGTTGCTGCTGGCCGGCATCGGCGGACTGTTGCTGGAGGCGACGCATCCGGGCGTGCTGCTGCCGGGCATCGCCGGCGGCATCTGCCTGCTGTTCGGCCTGTATGCGCTGCAGCTGCTGCCGGTGAATTACGCGGGACTGGCGCTGATGGCGCTGGGCCTGGGCCTGCTGGTGGCCGAGGCGGCCAACCCGACGGTCGGCGCACTGGGCGTCGGCGGGGTAATTGCGTTCGTGCTGGGATCGGTGATGCTGATGAATACTGACGTACCGGGTTACGCCGTGAATCTTGGCGTGATCGCAGGCATCGCGGTGTGTGCCGCAGGCCTGCTGGGCCTGCTGCTGTGGCTGGTGTTCCGCGCGCGGCGCTCGCGTCAGGTCACCGGGGACGAGGCCATGCTCAGCGAAGTTGCCCAACTGCTGGAGCCGGTGGAAGCCGGCGGTGAAGCCTGGGCGCTGGTGCACGGCGAGCGCTGGCGGGTGCGCTGCGACAGTGCGCTGCCCTCCGGCGCGCGTGCGCGCATCGTGCGTCGGCAGGGCCTGTTATTGTGGGTGGCGCCTCTGTAGGAGCGGTTTTTTTGTGTAGGAGCGGCTTCAGCCGCGATGCTCCTGGCTTAGCCACAGAGCAAGAGCATCGCGGCTGAAGCCGCTCCTACAAAAAGCCGCTCCCACAAAAGTCGCATCCGGAAAAGCCGTTGGTTCACAACACGATACACAGGAGACCGTCATGTTCGGATTCGTGGGAATGTTGGTGATACTCGGGGCGATGCTGCTGTTCGCTTCGGTCAAGGTTTTGCCGGAGTATCAGCGCGGCGTGGTGCTGACGCTGGGCCGCTATACCGGCACCAAGGGGCCGGGGCTGGTGATCCTGATCCCGGTGGTGCAGCGGATGATCCGGGTGGATCTGCGGGTGACCGTGATGGACGTGCCGCCGCAGGACGTGATCTCGCGCGACAACGTGTCGGTGCGGGTCAACGCGGTGGTGTATTTCCGCGTGGTGGAACCGGACAAGTCGGTGCTGCAGGTGGCCGATTTCTACCAGGCCACCAGCCAGCTGGCGCAGACGCGGCTGCGTTCGGTGCTCGGCCAGCATGAGCTGGACGAGATCCTGTCGCAGCGCGATTCGATCAACCGCACGCTGCAGACGATCCTCGACGAGGCGACCGATCCGTGGGGCATCAAGGTCGCCAACGTGGAGATCAAGGACGTCGACCTCAACGAGACGATGGTGCGGGCGATCGCCCGCCAGGCCGAGGCCGAGCGCGAACGCCGCGCCAAGGTGATCCACGCCGAGGGCGAGATGCAGGCCGCCGAGAAACTGCGCGACGCCGCCGCGATGCTGTCGCAGCAGCCGCAGGCGCTGCAGTTGCGCTACCTGCAGACGCTGGCCGACATGTCCAGCAACGGCAAGTCCTCGACCATCGTGTTCCCGCTGCCGCTGGACCTGATCCGGCCG
>SCRF01000096.1 GCA_004322005.1 Rhodanobacter sp.
TGCGGCGGCGCCCTTCAGGCAGTCACTCATGAAGCTCTTGCGTTCGGTGCCCTTGAGCTCCCTGGTCCTGGCGTCGGCATTGCAGCTTTTCATCCTTTCCTGCCGGGCCTGCCGGGCCGACGGTGCGGCAGTGCCCTTGCCCTTGAGACAGGAGCTCATGAAGGCCCTGCGCTCGACACCTTTCTTGCCCTTGGCCTGCCGGTTGCAGTCCACCATGCGTTGCTGTTGCACGGTGCGCGCCTTGGCCGCAGGGGCTGCCGCGCCGGTTTGCGGGGTTGCCGCAGAGGCGGCACCGGCAATGGCCAAAGCGGCACTGAGCGCGAGCAGACGTAGTGAGATCGACATCGTGGGATCCTCCCTGAGTGACCGGCTCGTGCCGGCAGCGCCAGTCTAGGCTGGCTGGCAGGCTTTGCGGGAGTGGGCGAAACCTGACATGCATGCAGTACTTTGCTGCGGCGACGTGTCAAGCATCGCCGCAGTCGCAGTCGCCGCCGCCGACGATCAGGCCGCCTCGGCCTTGGCCTTGCGCGGGCCTTCCAGCAGGGCCTTGCGCACGTTGGCCACGATCAGGTCCACCTCGGCGCTGGTGACGTTGAAGTGCGGGGTGAAGCGCAGTGAATTGATGCCGCCGTGGATCACGCCGATACCGCGTTCGCGCAGGTATTCCTCGGTCGAACCGGCGCCGTAGCATTTGTATTCCGGTGCCAGTTCGCAGGAGAACAGCAGGCCGGTGCCCTGCACCTTGGTGATCAGGCCGCCCAGTTCGTTCTTCAACGCGTTGAGCTTGTCGACGAACTCCTTGCCGCGCTCGCGGATGTTGTCGCGCACGGCATCGTTCAACTGGTCGAGCGTGGCCAGCGCCACGTCCAGCGCGCGCGGATTGGCGGTCATGGTGTTGCCGTAGATGCCCTTGCGGTACAGCCCGGCGGTGCGTTCGCTGACCGCCAGTACCGACAGCGGATACTGGCCGGCGTTGAGCGCCTTGGAGAACGTCTCCATGTCCGGCGCCGGGAGTTTCTCGAAGCCCGGGTAGTCGGTGATCGACAGCACGCCGTGCGCGCGCAGGCCGGCCTGGATCGAGTCGACCAGCAGCAGCGTGCCGTGGGCTTCGGTCAACGCGCGGGCTGCCGCGTAGAACGCCGGCGTGACCGCGCGGCCGGGGTCGCCTTCGCCCATCACCGGTTCCAGGAACATCGCCTCGATGAACCAGCCGTGCTGGTCGGCATCGGCGAACGCCGCCTCCAGTTGCGCCACGTCGTACGGCGCCACCGTGATCAGGCTGTCCTCGTGCCGGTAGCTGGCCAGATGCTGCCGGTAGGTCTTGCGGCTGGAGTCGGAATACAGCGCCGGTTTGTCGGTGCGGCCGTGGAACGCGCCCTTCACCGCCAGGCGCTTGATCGTGCGGCCGGCATAACGACCGTCGGCATCGGTCATCAGCTTGGCATTGACGTCGGCGATGCGACAGGCCAGCGAAACCGATTCCGAACCGGAGTTCAGGCACAGATAGCGTGCATACGGGCTGCCGCCGCGGGTGCGGCCCAGTTCCTTGTTCAAGGCGCGCGCGAAGCGCAACTGCGACACACTTGGCGACATCACGTTCGCCATCACCTGCGGGCGGGCCAGCGCGGCGAGGATCGCCGGGTCGTTGTGGCCGAAGCCAAGCATGCCGTAGCCGCCGTTGTCGTGGACCACGGCACCCTTCAGGGTGACGATCCACGGGCCGCGCGCGGCGGCCGGCAGGTAGGGATTGATCGCATCGTCCGGATAGAAATTGACGAAGCCGGCCTGTGCCTGGGCGAGCTGCACGGCTTCGTCCAGCTTCAGGAAGTCGGCCAGGTCCGCGCGCAACTCGCGATGGCGGGCGACCGCATCGGCGATCGCCTCGCCGAGCATGCTGTCGCCGGCAGCCATGCGCTCGATGCTGGCGTCGTCCAGGCCGATGGTACGGGGTTTGCCGCCGAAGTCCCGCAATTCGCGTAGTTGCTCGATCACACCCATGGTTTACTCCTCCAAGCCACCGGCGCCTTGCTCCCAACGCAAAGCAGGCCGGCGTTTTTCATATGCGCGTCATGGCATCAAGCTCGCCCTGCATGGCGAGTTCCGGGGCGACGCACCCTAGAGTGCGCGATGCCGGCAATGGCCGGTACGCGCATCAATATCCGCCTAGCATAGCGCGCCGATGGGAGGCGCCGGTACCCCGCATGACGCCTGTCACCCGCAATCGCTGACGCTGGCGGGTGGTTGCAGGCTGCCGATCTGCCTACGCTGGCGGACACTTGGAGCCCCGTCATGACCGATCGATTCGACACAGTTGCCCGCCTTGCCGGCGCGGTGAAACGCTACGGCCCGCTCGCCGCGCTGGACGGTTTCGACCTGGCCTTGCGCCGCGGCGAGCTGGTGGCGTTGCTCGGGCCCAATGGTGCCGGCAAGAGCACCGCGATCGGCCTGCTGCTGGGATTGATGCGTGCCGACGCCGGTACGGTCGAGCTGTTCGGGCAGGACCCGCAGCGGATCGAGGCACGCCGGCGCATCGGCGTGATGCTGCAGCACGCCGAGCTGCCGCCGACGCTGCGGGTGGGCGAGCTGCTGCGGTTGACCGCCAGCTATTATCCGGCGCCGCGCGGCCTGGCCGAGAGCGCCGGGATGGCCGGGGTCGGCGACCTGCTCCGGCGGCCCTACGCCAGGCTTTCCGGCGGCCAGCAGCGGCGCGTGCAGTTCGCGCTGGCGTTGTGCGGCCGCCCCGAGCTGCTGTTCCTGGATGAGCCCACCGTGGGCATGGATGTCGAGGCCCGGCAGAAGCTGTGGGCGGCGATCCGCCAATTGCTCGCCGAGGGTTGCTCGGTGCTGCTGACCACGCACTACCTGGAAGAGGCCGAGGCGCTGGCCGACCGCGTCTGCGTGATGGCGCACGGCCGGGCGATCTACGAAGGCACGGTCGACGCATTGCGTGCGCGAGTCGATCGCAAGCACATTCGCTGCGCGAGTTCGCTGTCCACCGAAGCGTTGCGCGCATGGCCAGGCGTCAGCGAGGCCTCGCTGCGGAACGGACGCCTGCATGTCACTACCGCAGATGCCGAGGCGGTGGTGCGGCGTCTGCTCGAGGCCGATCCGCAACTCGCCGAACTGGAAGTGCAGCGTGCCGGCCTGGCCGAGGCGTTCACCGAACTGACCCGCGAAACCGAGGCGGAATCGGCCATCCCGCAGCGCGAGGCGGCCTGATGGGCACGCCGGGTTTCCTGTTGCCGCTGTTTGCCGGCCTGCTCCATGTCGGGGAGGAGTTTGTCTGGCCGGGCGGTTTTCTGGCCTGGCATCGTCGCTATCGCCCCGAGCTGTCGCGCAGCATCACAGCGCGCAATGCGATGGTGCTCAATACCGTACTGATTGCGGCTTGCATGGTGCTTGCCGGCTGGGGATCGACGATGTCTTCGGGGGCGTCGCTTTGGCTGGTGGTCGCCAGCATCCTTGCGATG
Source organism: Rhodanobacter sp. (assembly GCA_004322005.1). GTDB lineage: Bacteria > Pseudomonadota > Gammaproteobacteria > Xanthomonadales > Rhodanobacteraceae > Rhodanobacter. Next base: position 3,471 of record SCRF01000096.1, read on the forward strand.
AACGCGGTGTTCCATTTTCTTGGCATGATTCGATCGCGCCGTTATTCGCCTGGGGTGGTGACCGGTGCGCTGGTCTGCGTGCCTCTGTGTCTGTGGGGCTTTCGGCACATGCTCGCTCATGGCGCGGTCGGTCCGCGGATGGCAGTCGAGTCGTTGTTGCTGGGCGCCTCGTATCAGTTGTGGTCCATGTTCCATCATCGCCTGAGGGCACGCGCATGAGCACAGACGCTGTCTTGAACCGGGTCCGGCCGACCGCTGTCCCATCCGGGGCGATGTCCCGTCGCCGGCTGTTCGGTGCCTACCTGGCCGAGGCGCGCAGCGAGTGCCTGCGCTACCTGCGGGCGCCGGCTTTCATCCTGCCGATGACGCTGTTCTCGACGGTGTTCTATCTGATGTTCGGCGTGCTGATCAATCACGGCAACGCGGACGCTGCGCGCTACCTGCTGGCCCACGTGGTGCTGAGCTGGAGCCAGATCGCCGCCATGCTGGCCGTCGGCTCGCTGGGTGTGCTGCCGTTCTGTGCGCTGGGCATGTTCGTCGGCACCCTGATCAAGGGCCAGGGCGCGCCGGGCCTGCTCAACCTGGTCTATCTTCCGATGGCCTTCCTGTCCGGCCTGTGGCTGCCGTTGCCGATGCTGCCGCAGGTAGTGCGCAAGTTCGCGCCGATCTGGCCCAGCTATCACCTGAACCAGCTGACCCTGGCGGCGGTGGGCATGAACAACCGCGCGGAGCCGTGGCCGCATGCGCTGGTCCTGGCCGGTTTTGCCCTGGCGTTCCTGTTGCTGGCCGCGCGCCGGCTGCGCCGCTACGGTTGAAGTAGGATGCAAACCGACACGAGCTCAAGCAGGTTCAGGTTCATGCATCGACGCATCGCCGATTTCTTCACGCCGGCGCCGGATTCCCTGGTGGCCTGCACCGTGCGCCGGCTCAAGTCGCCCTGGACCGATGCGATCCACCTGTTGTGGTCGGCGTGGGTGTTCATCACGCCGATCTTCGGCGGCTACAGCTGGCGCTGGGCCATCCTTACCCTGGTCACCTACCCGCTGTTCGTCGTGTTGTATGCGAAGTGCTGTCTGGCTCCGCGGCGCCACGTGCGCCGGTACGCGCTGGCACTGGTGGCGATGGCGCTGCTGCTGCTGCCGTGGTACCCGAGCGGCCTGAGCTATTTCATCTACGGCTGCGTGATGCTGGGCGGCCAGCGGTTCGGGCTGCCGCGCTACATGCTGCTGCTGGCAGGCATGAACGCGGCGATGGTCGCGGAAGCGCTCGCGCTCGGCTACTCATGGCAGATGTGGGTCTCGATCCCGGTCACTACCTTCATTATCGGCGTGATCATCCATGCCGAACGCGCAAACGAACAGAAGAGCGCCGAGCTGCAGTTGTCGCACGACGAGGTGCGTCGCCTGGCAGCGCTCGCCGAACGCGAGCGGATCGGCCGCGACCTGCATGATCTGCTCGGCCATACGCTGTCCCTGATCACGCTGAAGCTGGAGCTGTCGCGCAAGTTGTTCGACCGCGACACCGAAGGCGCCCGGCGCGAAGTGGAGGAAGCGGAAAAGGTGGCGCGGCATGCGCTGGCCGAAGTGCGCAGCGCCGTCAGCGGCATCCGCGCCACCGACCTGGCGGCCGAGTTGGCTTCGGCACGGCTGCTGCTGGAGTCGTCGCGGGTGCATTGCGACTACGGCCATCCGCCGGCCGATCTGCCGGACGACGTCGAGCGCGGCCTGTCGTTGATCCTGCGCGAGGCGGTCACCAATATCGCGCGGCACGCCGATGCCACACAGGCGCGGATCGAGATGGAGCGTGCGCCGGCTTCGGTGCGCCTGCTGATCAGCGACAACGGGCGCGGCGGCATCGGCGGCGAAGGCAACGGGCTGTGCGGCATGCGCGAACGGGTACGGGTGCTGGGCGGCACGCTGGCCATCGCCTCGCCGCGGGGCGCGGGTACCCGAGTGGAGATCGAGGTGCCGATGCCGGCCATGCGCCTGGTCCAGCCGGTGCGGTCGTCGCCCGACATGCCCATTGCAGGGTCACTGGCAACGACGGCTTCCGGGCACTCCGCCGCATGAGTCCGTTGCGGGTTTCCGTCGATGGAGCAATCACGATGCCGAACCGATCGGCGGTGTTCATGCAAGAGCAGGCGAGGCCCGCATGATTCGCGTGCTGCTGGCCGAGGATCAGGCGATGGTGCGCGGCGCGCTGTCCGCGCTGCTGGGGCTGGAGTCCGACATCGTGGTGCTCGGTTCGGCGGCCGACGGCGAGGCCGCCTGGCGCGAGCTGCAGCGGCACAAGCCCGACGTGCTGGTCACCGACATCGAGATGCCCGGCCTGACCGGGCTGGAACTGGCGCAGCGCATCCAGCGGCAGCAGCTGCCGATCAAGGTGATCATCGTGACCACCTTCGCGCGACCGGGTTTTCTGCGCCGCGCGCTGGATGCTGGCGTGTCCGGTTACCTGCTGAAGGATGCGCCGGCCGAGAATCTCGCCGAGGCCCTGCGCACCGTGCATCGCGGCGGTCGCGCCATCGACCCGCAGCTGGCGCTGGAGGCGTGGTCGCAGGCCGATCCGCTGAACGATCGCGAGCGCCAGGTGCTGCGGCTGGCCGGGGAGGGCCAGTCCGCCGGCGACATCGCCACGCAGCTGAACCTGTCGCACGGCACCGTGCGCAATTACCTGTCCGAGGCGATCGGCAAGCTCGGCGTCGGCAACCGCATCGAAGCGTATCGGCTGGCCCGGCAGAAGGGTTGGCTGTAGAAACCCGCGCAACGGCTTGCCCGCTGCGGGATAATGCCCCGCTTGAGTCTGCCGGTCGAAGACCCTTGAAGAAATCCGATTTCGATTTTGAACTGCCACCCGAGCTGATCGCGCAGGTGCCGCTGGCCGAACGCTCGGCCAGCCGGATGCTGTTGCTGAACGGGGCCACGCATGCGCTGCAGGATCGCCTGTTCCGCGAGCTGCCGGATTTCCTGCGGGCGGGTGACCTGCTGGTGTTCAACGACACCCGGGTGCTGCCGGCGCGCCTGCACGGGCACAAGGAAAGCGGTGGCGTGGTGGAGATCCTGATCGAGCGGATCACCGGCGCACACGAGGCCACGGTGCAGCTCGGCGTCAGCAAGAAACCGAAGGAGGGTGGCCGCATCGAGCTGGCCGATGGCAGCCATGCGGTGGTGCTGGGACGCGACGAAGGGTTCTTCCGCCTGCGCTTCGAGGCGCCCGAGCCACTGGAAAAATTGCTGCTGAAGCTTGGCGAGATGCCGCTGCCGCCGTACATCGAGCGACACGCCGACGCCGGCGACATGGAGCGTTACCAGACGGTGTTCGCGCGCGAGCCTGGTGCGGTCGCCGCACCCACCGCCGGCCTGCATTTCGACGAGGCGATGCTGGCCGAACTGCGTGGGCGCGGGGTCCATTTCGGTTACGTCACGCTGCATGTCGGCGCGGGTACGTTCCAGCCGGTGCGTGCGGACGATCTCAAGGATCACCGGATGCACAGCGAGTGGCTCAACGTCGGCGCCAGCCTGGTCGAGCAGATCCGCCGCACCCGTGCCGCCGGCGGTCGCGTGATCGCCGTCGGCACCACCGTGGTGCGGGCACTGGAAAGCGCCAGCAAGGACGGCGAGCTGCATCCGTTCGCCGGCGAGACGCAGATCTTCATCTTTCCGGGCTACCGCTTCAGCAGCATCGACGGCCTGCTCACCAACTTCCACCTGCCGCAATCGACCCTGCTGATGCTGGTGTCGGCGCTGGCCGGGCGCGAGACGATTCTCGATGCCTACCGTCATGCGGTCGAGCAGCGCTACCGGTTTTTTTCGTATGGCGATGTGATGCTGATCCTGCCGGCAGGAGCCTGATCGCGATTTGCTGCAGGAGCCCACCCTGTGGGCGAATGCTCTTGATCCGGACCAGGAGAAGCATTCGCCCACAGGGTGGGCTCCTACACAGTGCGGGGCATGCCCAAACCGGCGATAATGGCCGGATGACTTCCCTCCAGTTCGACCTGCTCGCCACCGATGGCGCGGCGCGCCGCGGTCGCCTCACGTTTGCCCGCGGCACGGTGCAGACGCCGGCGTTCATGCCGGTGGGCACCTATGGTTCGGTCAAGGCGATGACGCCGCGCGACCTCACCGAGGTCGGGGCCGAGATCATCCTGGGCAACACGTTCCATCTGTTCCTGCGGCCGGGGCTGGAGATCGTCAGGAAATTCGGCGGGCTGCACAAGTTCATCGGCTGGGACAAGCCGATCCTCACCGACTCCGGCGGCTTCCAGGTGTTCTCGCTGGCGCACAAGCGCAAGATCACCGAGGAGGGCGTGACGTTCGCTTCGCCGGTGGATGGCTCGAAGGTGTTCCTGTCGCCGGAGGTCTCGATGCGAATCCAGACCACGCTGGGTTCGGACATCGCGATGATCTTCGACGAGTGCACGCCTTATTTGATCGATGGTGTGCTGGCCACCGAGAAGCTGGCCGGCGACTCGATGGAGCTGAGCCTGCGCTGGGCCGAGCGCTCGCGGCGCGCTTTCGATGATCTGGGCAATCCCAACGCCTTGTTCGGCATCGTGCAGGGCAGCGTGTACGAAAACCTGCGCCGGCGTTCGGCCGAAGGGCTGGCGAATATCGGCTTCGACGGTTATGCGGTGGGCGGGCTGGCGGTGGGCGAGAGCGAGGCCGAGCGCAACCACGCACTGGATTTCACCGTGCCGCTGCTGCCCGCCGACAAGCCGCGCTACCTGATGGGTGTGGGGCGGCCCGAAGACATCGTCGAGGCGGTGCGCCGCGGCATCGACATGTTCGATTGCGTGATGCCGACCCGCAATGCGCGCAACGGTTTCCTGTTCACCGCCGAAGGCACGCTGCGCATCCGCAACGCGAAGTTCGCCGACGATACCCGGGCGATCGAGCAAGGCTGCGACTGCTACGCCTGCGCCAATGGTTTCTCCCGCGCCTATCTGCGCCACCTGGACCGTTGCAACGAGATCCTCGGCAGCCAGCTCGCCACCATGCACAACCTGCGCTACTACCAGCGGCTGATGACGGGCCTGCGCGAGGCGATCGCCGGCGGGTCGCTGGAATCGTTCACCGCCCGATTTTACGCGCGCCGCCAAACCCCGGCGACCGCGTAGGAGCCCGCTCGCGGGCGATGCTTTTGCTGTACCAAACCAAAAGCATCGCCCGCGAGCGGGCTCCTACAGGCAGAGCATCGCCCGCGAGCGGGCTCCTACAGCCAAGGCATCGCCTGCGAGCGGGCTTCTGCGACGATATGGCATAATCGGCGATCTTCAATATCGGGCGCCTGGCTGAAACCCTCGGCTGCGCCACAACTTGCGAGACAGACCGATGAGTTTTCCGATCCCCTTCGTGATCGCCCAGGCCGCTCCGGCGCAGCCTGCCGGTGGCGGCATCTCCATGATCATCATGATCGTGGTGCTGTTCGGCCTGATGTACTTCATGATGATTCGCCCGCAGATGAAGCGGCAGAAGGAGCACACCGCCTTGCTCGCTGCCCTGGCCAAGGGCGACGAGGTCGTCACCAACGGCGGCATCGCCGGGCGCGTGGACGAACTGGGCGACACCTTCATCACGGTGGAAATCGCGGCCAACGTGAAGGTCAAGGTACAGAAGAGTGCCGTTACGCAGGTATTGCCCAAGGGCTCGCTGAAATCCGTTTGAACTACGGCACTTCGGCAGCGGATGCGTGTCGAAGTCGCCGTGTTCACGCAATATTTTCCGATCGTCACCTAACGCCGCGGCATGCAGCCGTGGCTTTGATGGATGCAAGGCATGAGTGATTTTCCTCGCTGGAAGTACGCGCTGGTCGCGCTGATGATGGTGTTCGGTATCGTCTATGCGCTGCCCAATGCCTTCATCCCGATACCGGCCGTGCAGGTCACCGCCAACCGCGGCGCGCCGCCGATCGACACGTCGGTGCAGCAGAAAGTGGCGGCGGCGTTGGCCGCGCAGCACATCGCCGTCGGCAACGTGAGCGTGCAGGGCGACCACCTGCTGGCGACGTTCGCCAATGCCGACATCCAGAAGAGCGGCGCCGACGCGATGAAGAGCACGCTGGGCGACGGCTACACGGTCGCGTTCAAGCTGCAGTCCACGGTACCGGGCTGGCTGCGCGCGATCGGTGCCCGCTCGATGCCGCTGGGCCTGGATCTGCAGGGCGGCGTGCACTTCCTGATGCAGGTCGACGAGAACGACGTGATCGACAAGCAGGAAAGCAGTTACGCGGACGACATCCGCAGCCTGCTGCGCGACAAGCACATCCGCTACGAATCGGTGACCCGCAGTGCGGTGCGCGGCCAGGGCATTGCGGTGATCCTGCGTTCGGCCGAGGACCGCGCCAAGGCGTCCGACGACATCGCCAACGAATATGCCGACCTCAATGTGTCCAACGGTCCCAGCACCGGCGACCGATACGTGCTCAATGCCGTGGTCAAGCCGGAAAAGCTGCGTGCCCTGTCGCTCAACACGATCAAGCAGAACCTTGGCACGCTGCGCAACCGCATCAATGCGCTGGGCGTGTCCGAGCCGCTGATCCAGCAGCAAGGCGAGAGCCGCATCGTGGTCGAACTGGCCGGCGTGCAGGATCCGGCTGAGGCGAAAAAGCTGATCGGCGCGACCGCCACGCTGCAATATCGCGCCGGGATCGGCCAGCCCGGCGATGCGCAGGCCCGGGAGGCGGCGCGCACCGGCAACATTCCGCCGGATGCCAATCTCTACTACATGCGCGGCAGCCACGAGCCGGTACTGGTGGGCAAGCGCATCATCGTGACCGGCAATGAATTGACCGATGCGGCATCGGGCATCGATTCGCAGAGCGGCACACCCAAGGTCGACGTCACGCTCAATGCCGCCGGCGCCAAGAAGATGGGCGACTTCACCAACGCCAACGTCGGCAAGCCGATGGCGGTGGTGTACGTGGAGCGCGTGGTCGATACCAAGATGGTCAACGGCAAGGAAGTGCGCACGCCGAAGATCACCGAGTCGGTGATCAGCGACGCCAACATCCAGGGCCCGTTCAGCCGCCAGTTCCAGACCACCGGCCTGGGCAGTCCGAAGGAAGCCTCCGAGCTGGCGCTGCTGCTCAAGGGTGGCGCGCTGGCTGCGCCGGTCGACATCGTGGAGGAGCGCGTGATCGGTCCCAGCCTGGGGCAGGACAACATCGACAAGGGACTGAAGGCCGTGCTGCTGGGTCTGTCGCTGGTGCTGCTGGCGGCGGCGCTCTACTACAAGCTGTTCGGCCTGGTTGCCGACATCGCGCTGTTCTTCAACCTGGTGATCCTGGTGGCGGTGATGTCGATGATCGGCGTCACCCTGACCATGCCGGGCATCGCCGGCATCGTGCTGACACTGGGCATGGCGATCGACGCGAACGTGCTGATCTGCGAACGCGTGCGCGAGGAATTGCGCAACGGCTCGACCCCGCACGCCGCGATCCGCGCGGGCTATGAAAAGGCCTGGTCGACCATTCTCGATGCCAACGTCACCCACCTGATCGCCGCACTGGCACTGACCACGATGGGCACCGGCGCGATCAAGGGCTTCGGCGTGACGCTGATGATCGGCATCCTGACTTCGCTGTTCACCTCGGTGACGCTGACCCATGCGTTCACTGCGATGATCCACGGCCACCGCAAGCTCAAGACCCTTTCGGTCTAAGGGCGGGAATCACCATGGAAATCTTCAATCACAACAGCAACATCAATTTTCTCGGCATGCGCAAATACAGCATCGCCATTGCCTTGGTGTTGATGCTGGCCTCGATCGCGCTGATCGCGATCAAGGGGCTCAACTACGGGTTGGACTTCACCGGCGGCGTGTCGGTGGTGGTCGACTACGACCAGCCGGTGCAGATCGCCGACGTACGCGCGGCGCTGGCCAAGGGCGGCCTCGAGCATGCCGTGGTGCAGAGCCTGGGCGGTACCCGCGAAGTGTCGATCCGCATGCAGCCCAAGGACGACGTCGATGCCATGAAGGCCGCCGGCGGCAAGGTCAATCTGGATCGAATCTCCGCCGACGTGACCCGGATGCTGCAGGTGGCCCGTCCGGACGCCAGGATGAAAAGCCGCGACTATGTCGGCTCGGAAGTGGGCGCGGAGCTGAAAAGCGACGGCACCGTGGCCGCGGTGTTCGTGATCCTCGGCATCATGGCTTACCTGTGGATCCGCTTTGAGCGCCGTTTCGCGATTGCCGCGGTGGCGACCGAGGTCCACGACGTGCTGGTGACGCTGGGCATCATCGCGCTGGTGCAGCGCGATTTCGACATGACCGTGCTGGCTTCGGTGCTGGCGGTGATCGGTTACTCGATCAACGACAAGGTGGTGGTGTTCGACCGCATCCGCGAGCTGTTCCGGCTGGCGCGCAAGGCCGAGCCGGAGGAGATCCTCAACCGCTCGATCAACAATACGCTGTCGCGAACCATCATCACCTCGCTGTTCACCAGCATCACCATGGGCGCGCTGTATTTCTTCGGCGGCCCGGTGGTACGCGGCTTTGCCGTCACCATGCTGATCGGCATCGTGGTCGGTACGCTGTCCTCGATCTTCGTCGCCAGCCCGATCCTGCTGTGGCTGGGCGTGTCGAAGAAGGATCTGATGCCGGTGACCCGGGACAATCCGGAACTCGCGCGCCGCCCATAAGCAATCATCGCCGGCTCCGCGGGCGATTCAGGTTAACTTCCCCTGCCTGCAGGGGAAGCTGCCCAAGGGCAGAAGGGGTCGTTACCGTTTACCCCCTCCGCACCCATCCCGATCGTACGTCCGAAAACCTCGCGACAGCCCTGCGCGCGAGGCCGGCGCGTGTCGCTTTTCAACTCAATTTCCGCACGATTCAGCCGATAACGCCCTGTAGCGAGGAACGATGGATCCCGCAAAGGAGCGTTCATGCTGGTCTTGGTGGGTTCATTCGTGGTGCTGGCGAGTGTCGTAGGCGGTTATCTGCTTTCGCACGGCCACTTGCTGGCGCTGTGGCAACCCTACGAACTGCTCATCATTGGCGGTGGCGCGCTGGGTGCGTTTCTCACCGCCAACCCGCTCAAGGTCGTCAAGGCGGCCATGCACGAGACGATCGGCCTGATGAAGGGGCCCGCCTACCGGCGCGAGGACTACGTCGACCTGCTTGCCCTGCTGTACGACATTTTCGGCGTGATGCGCAAGGAGGGCATCCTCGGGCTGGAGACGCACATCGAGGATCCGCAAGCCAGCTCGGTGTTCTCGGTCTATCCGCGCTTGCTGCGCGAACATCACCTGATCGAGTTCACCACCGACTGCCTGCGCCTGATCGTCGGCGGCAGCATGAATCCGCACGAGCTGGAGCAATTGCTGGAAGTGGAGCTGGAAACGCACCACCAGGAAGCCGAGGCACCCGCGCAGGCGGTGATGAAGACGGCCGATGCGCTGCCCGGCTTCGGCATCGTGGCCGCGGTGCTCGGCATCGTCACGACCATGTCGCAACTGGGTGGCGATACCTCGCGGATCGGCGAGCATATTGCCGGCGCGCTGGTCGGTACGTTCCTCGGCATCCTGCTGAGCTACGGTTTCATCGGCCCGCTGTCGGCGGCGATGGAAAACCGTGCGCAGGAGGACGGCATGGCGTTCGATTGCGTCAAGGTGGCGCTGCTGGCCAGTTTGCGCGGCTACAACCCGAAGGTGGCGGTGGAATTCGCGCGCAAGTCGTTGTCGGCGAAATCGCGGCCGAGCTTCCAGGACCTGGAGGACCACCTCAAGGGCGATCGAGCCGGAGCGCCCGCGTGAGCGAACACGGCGCCACGCCGTCGATCGTCGTGCGCCGGGTGAAGCGGCGCAAGCACGTTCATCACGGCGGGGCATGGAAGGTGGCCTACGCCGATTTCGTCACCGCGATGATGGCGTTTTTCCTGGTGATGTGGCTGATCGGGGTGGGCACGCGCGAGCAGCGTGCGGCCATTTCCGAGTACTTCAAGAACCCCAGCATGACGCCGGGTACGGCAACCATCGCGCCGCCCGGGCGGATCGGGCCCGGTGGCGCCAGCGACAGCATGATCCAGCTCGGCGGCGCGATGGACATGTCGCATGGCCCCGGCAAGGACAAGCATGGTGTGGAGACGGCCAAGGGCGAGAGCAAGCCGGACAGCAAGGGAGCCGAGCAGCAGGCCCGTCGCCAGGAACGGGCGCAACTGGAGCAGCTGATGCAGCAGTTGCACGCGGCGATCGAGAAAAGCCAGGCGCTGGCGCCGTTCAAGGACCAGTTGCTGCTCGACATCACCCCGGAAGGCCTGCGCATCCAGATCGTCGACAAGCTCAATCGGCCGATGTTCGATCTGGGCAGCGCGAAACTCAAGCCATACACCGTTGCGATCCTGCATGAGCTGGGCCGCTTCATCAATCGCGTGCCGAACAAGATCAGCATCTCCGGACATACCGACGACGCGCCGTACAGCAGCGATCGCAGCTACAGCAACTGGGAACTGTCGGCGGACCGTGGCAACGCCGCACGCCGGGCCTTGATCGCAGGCGGCCTGCTCGAAGGCAAGGTGGCGCGTGTCGTGGGTCTGGCCGCCGCGGTGCCGTTCGACAAGGCGAACCCGCGCGACCCGAGCAATCGTCGCATCAGCATCATCGTGATGACCAGGCAGGCCGAGAAAGCGGCGCTGTCGCAGGAGTTTGCGGGGAATGGTACGGACGACGGCGGATCGGTGCCGACGGCGTCCGTATCGGCAGGAAAGGCCGCGCCGCTGCCCCCCTTGCCGCCCGCCATCGAACCGTCCGGCCACGGCGGGGCCGAGGCGCAGACGACGGCGGCGTCGCGTTCGCCGGCATTGCGCTGAGCTCAGGCGGTGCGGTCGGCGCCGGTGGCGCACAGCTGCGCATGCAGCGACTGCAGGCGCCCGGGTGTTCCCACATCGGTCCAGACGCCCCGGTGAAGGGAGCCGGTGACGGCGTCCTTCCTCATTGCCGCGCGCAGCAGCGAAACCAGCTTGAAGCGCGGCGGGGTCGCTTCGGCACCGGCCGCGTGACCGGCCGCGTCCCGCCAGCCATCCAGGAACTGACGGCGATAGACGCCGAGCCCGCTGAAGGTCAGCCGCGGTTCGCCCGTGTCGTGCAGCAGACCCTGGGCATCCAGTACGAAGTCGCCGTACGGGTGATGCGCCGGGTTGTCCACCAGCACCAGATGAGCGAGCCCCGGCGGCTCGGCGGGCAGGCTGGCGAAGTCGGCGTCGGTCCAGATGTCGCCGCTGACCGCGATGAACGGTTCGCTGCCCAAGAGCGGCAGCGCATGGAGCATGCCGCCGCCGGTTTCCAGCGGGGTCTCGCCTTCGTAGGCGTAACGGATGCGCAGGCCCCAGCGCGAGCCGTCGCCCAGTGTCTCGGGAAACTGTCCAGCCAGATGCGAGGTGTTGATCACCACGTAGTGCACGCCGATGGCGGCGAGCTTTTCCAGATGCCACACGATCAGCGGCTTGCCGCCCACCGGCAGCAGCGGCTTGGGCGTGCGGTCGGTCAGCGGGCGCATGCGCTCGCCGAGACCCGCGGCGAAGATCAGCGCGTGTCTCATGCGGCCACCGGCAGGGCGAGGTCGCGCCCGCCGACGCAACGTTCCAGCAGCGCGACCAGGGCGGCCAGCTCGGGATAGCCGCGTGCCACGTCGATCACGTAGGCATGCACGCGCGGCAAGTCGTCGAGGTAACCGCGCTTGCCGTCGCGATACCACAGCCGGCAGAAGATCCCCAGCACCTTGAGATGCCGCTGCAGTCCGATCAGGTCGAACCAGCGCAGGAAGCAGGCCCGGTCGACGCCGGCATCGAGCAGCCCGGCCGCGCGCAGGCGCAGTCTATAGTCGTCGACCCAGCCCTCGACGCGCTCGCGCGGCCACACGATGTAGCAGTCGCGCAGCAGCGAGGCGAGGTCGTAGGCGATCGGGCCGCGCAACGCGCCCTGGAAATCGATGATGCCGGGGTTCGCAATCCGGGAGGCGCCCCGCTTGCGCGGCATCTGCCCCTCCACAGGTAGGAGCCCGCTCGCGGGCGATGCTCTTTCGCTGCCATCAGAAGCATCGCCCGCGAGCGGACTCCTACCGGGCGAATCGACGATCAGCAGGTTGCGTGAGTGGAAATCGCGGTGCACGAAGCAGCGTGGCTGCTCCAGCGCGCTTTCCAGGATCAGGGCGAACGCGGCCTCGATTTCCGCGCGGGCATCGCCATCCAGTGTGCAACCCAGATGCCGGCCGAGGAACCATTCCGGCATCAGTTCCAGCTCGCGGCGGAGAAAGGCGGCATCGTACGGCGCCAGGTCGCCGGCATCGACGGCCGTCTGCATGCGCAGCAGCGCCTCCAGCGCGTCGCCGTACAGCGCATCGACCGAGGCATCGTTCAAGGCGGGCAGGTACAGCCGCGAGCCCAGGTCCTCGATCAGCACGAAGCCGCGCGCGGGATCGATCGCGTACACGGCCGGCACGTGCAGTCCCGCGGCGGCGAGCTTCCTGCCGATGGCCAGCCACGGCGCGGGGTCTTCCAGCGCCGGCGGGGAGTCCATCAGGATCCAGCTTCGCCCGGCATGCCGGGTACGCCAGTAGCTGCGGAAGCTGGCATCCGCCGACGCCGGCGCCAGCGTCAGCGAGCTGTCGCCGAGCGTGCTGCGGATCCAGTCCAGGCGGGCAGTGGCGCGATCGGGGGTATTCATCGACACGGATCGGGGAAAGGTGTTTCAGCTTATCGCCCCGGCGGCCTGGGGAGAACCGCAACAACATGAAGTGGACGCGGTTCGTCCCCGGGGCGTGTCGCGGCCTGTCCGTATGGCGGGTGGCATGCCGCGCTCAGGACGGGTTGTAGGCCTTCTCCTCATGCAGGGCCAGATCCAGGCCGAGCTGTTCCTGCTCTTCGCTGACCCGCAGCCCGAGCGTCCAGTCGATCAGCTTGAGGATGACCAGGCTGAGCACGGCGCTCCAGATCACGGTGAAACCCACGCCGCGGGCCTGGGTCCAGAGTTGTCCGCCGAGGCTGGCCACGGCGCCGAAGCCGCCAAGCTTCGCCGAAGCCAGCGGGCCGGTGAGCAGGGCGCCGATGATGCCGGCGATCGCGTTGACGCCGAACACATCGAGCGTGTCGTCATAACCCAGTTTGTGCTTCAGCCGGGTTGCCGTGTAAAAGCAAGCCGGGCCGGCCAGCAGACCCAGCAGCAGTGCGCCGCCCGGACCGACCGTGCCGGCCGCCGGCGTCACGGCGATCAGGCCTGCGATGGCGCCGGAGACCGTGCCCAGCGCGCTGGGGCGACGATGAATCAGCCATTCGACTCCGATCCAGCCGATCGCGCCGCCGGCGGTGGCGATCTGGGTCACCAGCATGGCCATGCCGGCGCTGCCGTCGGCGGCCATCGCGGAACCGGCATTGAAACCGAACCAGCCCAGCCAGACCAGGCTGCCGCCGATGACCGTGTAGCCCAGGTTGTGCGGCGGCATGGGAGTTTCCGGATAACCGCGTCGCTTGCCGATCACCAGGCAGGCGACCAGCCCGGCAATGCCGGCATTGATATGCACCACCGTGCCGCCGGCGAAATCCAGCATGCCCATGTCGCCCAGCAGCGAGCCTGGACCGCCCCATACCATGTGCACCATCGGCAGGTAGACCACGCTGAGCCACAGGCCACTGAACCAGAGCATCGCGCTGAATTTCATGCGCTCGGCGAAGGCTCCCACGATCAGCGCGGGCGTGATGATCGCGAACCCCAGCTGGAACATCACGAACACACTCTCCGGCACGGTGTGGCGGAGCGTGGCCGGCTCGAGTCCGGCCAGCATCACGCGATCCAGCCCGCCGATGACCGAGTGCAGGTTCACCACGCCGGCATGCATGCCGGCGTGGCTGAAGGCCAGCGAGTAGCCATAGACCACCCACAACGCGCTGGCCAGGGCAGCGATCGCGTAGCACTGCATCAGTACCGACAGCAGGTTCTTGCTGCGCACCATGCCGCCGTAGTAAAGCGCCAGGCCGGGGATCGTCATCAGCAGCACCAGCATGGTCGCGGTCAGCATCCAGGCGGTATCGCCGCTGTCCAGATGCGGCGCTGCGTGCGCCGCGGTTGTCGTGGGCATCGCTGCGGCCAGCGCCAGCACGACGCACGCGACGCGGCGCAATCCCGATGCTTCCCGTCTGCTGCTTCCGGTTCGGCTGCGGCGTGGCTCGGCGCCGACTTCGCGCATGATGGCGGTGATCCACTTCATGTCCGGTTTCCCGCTGCGTGGCCCTGTCCAGGTTCCAGCATGATGCGTGCCGTCCTGGCACGGCCGGGGATCGTCATCGATTTCAGCGGGTTGCATGGAGGCCGGGATCGGTCCATGCACGGCAGGCAGGCAAACGGCACGGTGGATTGCCCGTTGCTGGTGCAATCACGACGACGTTGACGGCGCCGGATCTAATCAGTACCATTTTAGTCCCGATTCGAACCGCCCACGGCAAGACACCATGCTCCGCGTCAGCCGCCTGACCGATTACGCCACCGTCGTGATGACCTGCATCGCCGCCAGCCCGGGCGAGGTGCTGAGTACGGCGCAGATCGCCGACGCCACGCATCTGGAGCTGCCCACGGTGAGCAAGTTGCTGAAGACGCTCGGCCATGCGGGGCTGGTGGAGTCGTTCCGCGGCGTCAACGGCGGTTACCGGTTGGCGCGACCGGCCAGCACGATCAACCTGGCCGAGATCGTCGAGGCGCTGGAAGGCCCGATCGGCATGACCGAATGCGGTGTGTCCGAAGGCCAGTGCGATCGCGAGTCGCAGTGCGGCGTGCGCGGCAGCTGGCAGCGCATCAACAGCGTGCTCGACGATGCGCTGCGCGCGGTCAGCCTGGCCGACATGCTGCATCCGCCGGTGCATCGCACGCAGGTGACGGTGGCCCTCAGCGAATTGAAAGGCAGAACCACGGCATGAGCAGCACAAGTACCGAAACGAAAGCCACGCGGCGCGACAACGCCGAGGTCGTCGAGGCGCTGGGCCGCAGTTACGCGGCGGGCTTCGTCACCGACATCGAAACCGACTACCTGCCGCCGGGGCTGTCCGAGGACATCGTGCGGCAGCTCTCGGCGCTCAAGCGCGAACCGTCGTGGATGACCGAGTGGCGGCTCGGCGCCTACCGGCATTGGCTCACCATGCCCAAGCCGGACTGGGCCAAGTTGAAGATCGATCCGATCGACTACCAGGCGATCAGCTACTACGCCGCGCCGAAGGCGAAGCCGAAATCGCTGGCCGAGGTCGATCCGGCGTTGCTGGAGACTTACGAGAAACTGGGCATCCCGCTGCATGAGCGCGCCGCGCTGGCGGGCGTGGCGGTGGATGCGGTATTCGATTCGGTGTCGGTCGGCACCACCTTCCGCAAGCAGCTGGCCGAGGCGGGCGTGCTGTTCTGCTCGATGAGCGAGGCGATCCGCGAATACCCCGAACTGGTACAGAAATACCTGGGCAGCGTGGTGCCGACCGGCGACAACTTCTTCGCCGCGCTGAACTCGGCGGTGTTCTCCGACGGCAGCTTCGTGTTCATCCCGAAGGGCGTGCGCTGCCCGATGGAACTGTCCACCTATTTCCGCATCAACGCGCAGAACACCGGCCAGTTCGAGCGCACCCTGATCGTGGCCGAGGAAGGCAGTCACGTGTCCTATCTGGAAGGCTGCACCGCGCCCAAACGCGACGAGAACCAGCTGCACGCCGCGGTGGTCGAACTGGTCGCGCTGGAGAAGGCGCAGATCAAGTACTCCACCGTGCAGAACTGGTATCCCGGCGACGAGAACGGCGTGGGTGGCATCTACAACTTCGTCACCAAGCGCGGCGACTGCCGCGGCGACGATTCCAAGATCAGCTGGACCCAGGTGGAAACCGGCTCGGCGATCACCTGGAAATACCCCAGCGTGATCCTGCGCGGCGACCGTTCGGTGGGCGAGTTCCACTCGGTGGCGCTGACCCATCACTTCCAGCAGGCCGACACCGGCACCAAGATGATCCACCTCGGCAAGGACACCAAGTCCAAGATCGTGGCCAAGGGCATCAGCGCCGGGCGCAGTTCGAACAGCTACCGCGGCCTGGTCAAGATGGGGAAGGGCGCCGAAGGTGCGCGCAACTACACCCAGTGCGACTCGCTGCTGATCGGCAAGCGCTGCGGCGCGCACACGTTTCCGTATATGGAGGTGAAAAACCCCAGCGCGATCGTCGAACACGAGGCCACCACCTCGAAGATCTCCGACGACCAGATGTTCTATTGCCGCTCGCGCGGCATCCGCGAGGAAGACGCGGTATCGATGATCGTCGACGGCTTCTGCAAGCAGGTATTCAAGGAACTGCCGATGGAGTTCGCGGTGGAAGCGAAGAAGCTGCTGGAAGTCAGTCTCGAAGGCGCCGTCGGCTGATGGGTAGGAGCGCACCGAAGTGCGCGAATACGGATGCAGGATGTCGCCAAGAGCCATCGCGCACAAGGTGCGCTCCTACAGATTGCGATGAGTTGAAACCATGCTGAAAATCGAAAACCTGCACGCCCGCGTCGAGGGCAGGGAAATCCTCAAGGGGCTCAGCCTCAGCGTCAGCGCGGGCGAGGTGCACGCGATCATGGGGCCCAACGGTGCCGGCAAGTCGACGCTGGGCAACGTGTTGTCCGGCCGCGACGGCTACGAGGTCACCGCGGGCACCGTGACCTACAACGGCATCGACCTGCTGTCGCTGGCGCCCGAGGCGCGCGCTGCCGCCGGGGTGTTCCTGGCGTTCCAGTACCCGGTGGAGATTCCCGGCGTCAACAACACCTACTTCCTGCGTGCGGCGCTGAATGCGCAGCGCAAGGTACGCGGCGAGAGCGAACTCGATTCCATGCAGTTCCTCAAGCTGGTGCGCGAGAAGCTCAAGGTGATGCAGATCTCCGACGAGCTGCTGCATCGCGCGGTCAACGCGGGCTTTTCCGGCGGCGAGAAGAAGCGCAACGAGATCTTCCAGATGGCGGTGCTGCAGCCGCAGCTGGCGATCCTCGACGAGACCGATTCGGGCCTCGACATCGACGCACTGAAACAGGTTGCGCAGGGCGTCAATGCGCTGCGCTCGCCCGAGCGGTCGTTCCTGATGATCACCCATTACCAGCGCCTGCTCGATTACGTGGTGCCGGATTTCGTCCACGTGCTGGCTGACGGCCGCATCGTCGAGAGCGGCGACAAGTCGTTGGCGCTGAAGCTGGAGGAGCACGGCTACGTCGGCATCGGCGAGTCGTATCCGGCCGGAGCAACCGCATGAACCAGCCGGCATCGCTGCCGTTGGTCGCCTCGCTGCTCGATGCGCCGTTGCCGGCCAGTGGCGTGGCGTGGCTGGACACGGTGCGGCGCGAGAACCGCGAGAGCTTCGCCGCCGGCGGCCTGCCCGATACGCGGGTGGAGGCGTGGAAATACACCCCGCTGCGCGCGCTTGGCCAGCGCCAATTCGCCAGCGGCGATGCCGCTGCCGGCGTGCGCGTGGTGGATCCATCGACCCTGGCCTTGCCCGGTGTCGATGGGCCGCGGCTGGTGTTCGTCAACGGCGTGTTCCGCGCCGACCTGTCGGCGCTCGACAGGCTGCCCGCCGGGCTCACGCTGCAGCCGCTGTCGCAGGCGCTTGAGGGTGATGCGCAGCCGCTGCGCTTCGCCTTGTCGCGGCATTACCGCGAGGTCGGCGACGCCTTCGCGCGGATCAATGCCGCCAGCGCCGTCGATGGCGTGGTCCTGCGCGTCGCCGCCGGCACGCAGCTCGACGTGCCGGTGCAGCTGGTGTTCGTCGGCGCTGCCGCCGAAGCGGATCTGGCCTGGCATGCGCGCAACGTGATCGAGCTGGGCGAGGGTGCCGGGCTGACCCTGATCGAGCAGCACACAGCCAACGGCGAGCTGGCCCATCTGGCCACGCTGGTCAGCGACATCGAAGTGCGCGAGGGCGCCCGGCTGCGGCATGTCGTGCTGCAGGGCGCCGCCATCGGCGCGAGCCTGATTCGGCGCAGCAGCCTGCGGCTGCACGCGCGCACCCGGGCCAGCCTGCACGTGCTGGAACTGGGCGGCGCGCTGGTGCGCCACGACATCCAGGCGGAACTGACCGGCGACGATGCGCGGCTGGATACCCGCGGCGTGTTCATGCCGCACGGCCGCCAGCACATCGACACGCAACTGGCGATCCGGCATCAGGCGCTGAACACCGTGTCGAGCTCGAACTGGCGCGGCGTGGCCAACGATCGCGCGCGCGGCGTGTTTCGTGGCGCGATCGTGGTGGCGCCCGGCGCCGACGGCAGCGATGCCAGCCTCAGCAACAAGAACCTGCTGCTTTCCCCCGGCGCCGAAATCGATACCAAGCCGGAGCTGGAGATCTACGCCGACGAGGTGAAGGCTGCGCACGGCGCGACGGTCGGCCAGCTCGACGAGCGCGCCCTGTTCTACCTGCGCTCGCGCGGCATTGCGCTGGCGCAGGCGCGCGCACTGCTGACCGCGGCCTTCTGCCGTGCGATGCTGGACGATCTGCCCAACGAGGCGCTGCGCGAACATCTGGCGGCCTTGCTGATCGCGCATTTGCCTGCATGATCTTTTCTCCTTCCCCTGCGCGCAGGGGAGGGAGAAGAACCAGGACCCGAATGGCACTTAACCTAAGCGCGAAATCATGTTTTCGTCATTCCCGCGAAAGCGGGAATCCATTGCCTTTAAGCGTTTGGAAGCCACGGAAGGCACTGGATCCCCGCTTTCGCGGGGATGACGGCGCTTAAGTAAGTGCCATTCAACCAGGACCCCTTGATGAACACAGCAGCCAGCACGCCCACGGTCTTCGACGTCCAGCGCATCCGCGCGGATTTCCCGCTGCTGTCGCGCACCGTGCACGGCAAGCCGCTGGTGTATTTCGACAACGCCAACACCAGTCAGAAACCGCTTTCGGTGATCGAGGCGATGAATGCCCATTACCGCGAACACAACGCCAACGTGGCGCGTGCGGTGCATCAGCTCGGCGAGGAGGCGACCGCAGCCTTCGAGGGGGCACGCGACAAGCTCGCGCATTTCATCAACGCGCCTTCGCGCGACGAGCTGATCCTGACTTCCGGCACCACCCAGTCGATCAATCTGGTTGCCTACAGCTACGCTTTGCCGAAGCTCAAGCCCGGCGACGCGATCCTGACCACGGTGATGGAGCACCATGCCAACATCGTGCCGTGGCAACTGGTCGCCGCGCGCAGCGGCGCCACGGTCAAGGCTGCGCCGATCGACCAGCACGGCGAACTGATCGTCGAGGCGTTCGTGGCCATGCTGACGCCGGAGGTGAAGCTGGCCTGCGTCACCCACGTCTCCAATGTGCTGGGCACGGTCAACCCGGTGCGCGAGATCGCGCGCGAATGCAAGAAGCGCGGTATCCCGCTGCTGGTCGATGGTTCGCAGGCACTGCCGCACCAGCCGGTCGACGTGCAGGCGCTGGGTTGCGATTTCTACGCCTTCACCGGGCACAAGATGCTTGCGCCGACCGGTACCGGCGCGCTGTGGGCGAAGCGCGAGCACCTGGAGGCGATGCCGCCGTTCTTCGGCGGCGGCGAGATGATCCACGAAGTGCGTTTCAGCGGCACCACCTTCGCCGCGCCGCCGCACAAGTTCGAAGCCGGCACGCCGAACATCGCCGGCTTCGTCGGGTTGAGCGCGGCGCTCGATTACTACCGGTCGATCGGCTTCGAGGCGATCCGCGCGTGGGAGCAGCGATTGCTCAGCTATGCCAGCGCGCGACTGCACGAGGTTCCGGGCCTGCGGATTTTCGGCGAGGCAGCCGGGAAGGAGGCGGTGATCTCGTTCCTGCTCGAAGGGGCCCAGGCCAGCGACATGGCCACCCTGCTCGACCTGCAGGGGGTCGCCGTGCGCTCCGGTCATCACTGCGCGCACCCGCTGATGCAGTTCTACGGCGTGCCCGCCACGTTGCGAGCCTCGCTGGCGTTCTACAACACCATCGAGGAGATCGACGAGTTCATCGTCGCCCTGCTCAAGGTGCGCAAGCTGCTGATGTAGGCGGCCTGCTCCCGCGATAGGGTGAGCACTGCCCGCTGGCTTCTATCATGACGCAAAGCGGTAGGAGCCCACCCTGTGGGCGTAGGAGCCCACCCTGTGGGCGAAAGCTCCTCGCCGATTCCCGGGAAAAGGCATCGCGCACAGGGTGCGCTCCTACGCGATGGCTTCGTACCCAATCCCCACCGGGTGATCGCGCACAGGGTGCGCTCCTACCTGTTCCCAGCGGTGCGTGCGGCGCGCTACTCTGGTGCGACTTTTTCGGCGCATGGTTCCATCAATGCTTGTTTCGCTCCCCGGATTCATCCGGATTCCACTGGCGATGTTGTTGCTGTTCGTCAGCACCACGCTGCATGTACTGGTGTTGTTCGTGTTCACCCTGTTCAAACTGATCGCGCCGATCCGCGCACTGCGCGACGGCTGTTCCCGCGTGCTGGTGAAGATCGCGGAAAGCTGGATCGCGGTGAACAGCGCGCTGTTCAAGGTGTTCACCCGCACGCGCTGGCAGGTCGAGGGCCTCGATGGTTTGCGCCGCGACGGCAACTACCTGGTGCTGTGCAATCACCAGAGCTGGGTGGACATCCCGGTATTGCAGAAGATCTTCAACCGGCGCATCCCGTTCCTGCGTTTTTTCCTGAAGAGCCAGCTGATCTGGGTACCGCTGCTGGGGCCGGCATGGTGGGCGCTGGATTTTCCCTTCATGAAACGCTACTCGAAGGAAACCCTGGCGCGCCACCCCGAGCTGCAGGGCAAGGATCGCCGGTCCACGCGCAAGGCCTGCGAAAAATTCAGCCACATGCCGGTGTCGGTGATGAACTTCGTCGAGGGCACCCGCTTCACCCAGGCCAAGCACGACGCCCAGTCCTCGCCCTTTCGGTACCTGCTGCGGCCCAAGGCCGGCGGCGTGTCGTTCGTGCTCGATGCGATGGGCCAGGGCCTGCACGCCATCCTCGATGTCACCATCGTTTACCCGCAGGGTTCCGTTACCATGATGGACCTCATTGCCGGGCGGGTCCGCGACATTCACGTGCATCTGTGCGAATTGCCGATCGACGCGGTGCTGCGCGGTAACGGCAAAAGCGACAAGCCGTTTCGCGAGCGCATGAATGCACTGTGGCGCGAGAAAGACCAGCGTATCGAGCACATGCGCCATTCCTGAGAAGGGGAGCGAGTGGGGACCATGGACAAGCAGATCGACTTCAGCGCGGTGCCGCTAGCTGCCGCCGGGCGCGCGCGTGGTGGGCGCGCGACGCAGCAGGATGAGCTGGTCTGCCTGCATGATCCGGCCGCGGATGCGCGGCTGCTGGTTCTGGCCGACGGCATGGGCGGCGATGGCGCCGGCGAGCTGGCCGCCGCGGGTGTGGTCCACGTGGCCCGCCAACTGTGGGAACAAGGTCGGTGGCGCGAGCAGCCCGGAGCGCTGTTTCTCGAAACCCTGTGTCAGGAGGCGCACGCCGAGCTGCGCCGTCGCGGCCGCGGGCTGGCCAGTGGCGAGCCGCATTCCACGGTGGTGGCCCTGCTGCTCAGGGACGATCGCGCCTGCTGGGTGCACGTGGGCGACAGCCGCCTGTATCATTTCCAGGGACGGCGCTGCCTGGGTTGCACCGAGGACCACAGCCTGGCGCAGCTCAAGCTGCGTCGCGGCGAACTGAGCGCCGACAAGCTGGCCACCGACCCCGACCAGCACCGGTTGCTGCGCGGGCTGGGCGGACCGCAGCCGCCAATGGTCGATCACGGGGGTGCCATGTTGCGTCCGGGACAAGCCTTTGCGCTGTGCAGCGATGGCGTGTGGGAGCATCTGGCCATGCACGAACTGGGGCGCTTGTCGCGCCGTCGCGACCAGCGCGGTGCCTTGCACGAAGCGCTGAGTCTGGCCGTGGAGCGTGGTGGCAAGGACGGCGACAACGTCGCCCTGATTTTCGCCCGGGTTGGCCGGGAAGGCGGGTTGCGGCGCAGCGCCGGAAGGCTCTGGTCGGCATTGTCCAGCGGCTCGGCCGGTCGCCGCGGCGATGCGACGGGTTGACGAACAGTTACGGGAACAACGACGACACATGGCATCGAGACACCGCATGAAGGATCACGGCAAACGGCTCCGGCAGGCTTTGCTGATCGCACTCCCGTTGACGGCGCTGGGCGTGACCGGCTGTGCGCAGTTCAATGCGCTGAAGGCGAAGGTCGGCGCAACCAGCCCGTCGGTCGTGGTCACGCCGCCCGCGGCGGCACCCGCCGGTCCGGAAAATCCGCAAGAGCCCTCGTTCACCTCGATCGTCAACGACGAGCTTCAGCTGGGCCACTACGCCGAAGGCGAAAGCGCACTGAGACGGTATTTGAAGCAGCACCCGGGCGACCGGCCGGCGCAGGCGATGCTGCGCCAGCTCACGGCCGATCCCCGGCAGATGCTCGGCGCCCCGTCGAGCACGCACGTGGTGCAGGCGGGCGATTCCTACAGCAGCCTGGCGGCGCGCTATCTCGGCGATCCGGGCCTGTTTCTGATACTGGCCCGCTACAACGGCTCGACCAACCCTTCGGTATTGCGCCTCGGCGAGACGGTGCGCCTGCCGCTGTCCGCAAAACGCCTGTCGATGGCGCCGGACGCGGCTGCGTCCGGTGCAGACTCGGGCGAGTCCGGCGCGGTAGCCGGAACGGCCACGCCGCCCGTTGCGGAATCGGCAGCGGTGAAGGCGCGGCGGCTGCAGAAGGAAAGCCTGGCCCTGCTCGACCAGGGCCACAAGAACCAGGCGCTGGCCCGCCTTGACCAGGCCCTGCTCATCGACCCGCAGCTCAAGCCGACCGGAACCGGAGCGGCGGCGCTGCGCCGGCAGTTGCTGGCCACCTACCACGAACGCGCGATCGTGCTGTACCGCGACCAGCACCTGGATCGGGCCATCGCACTGTGGGATCGCGTGCTGGCGATCGATCCGGACTACGAACCGGCCGTGATTTACCGGGCGCGTGCGCTCGATCTCAAGCATCGCCTCAAGCAGTTCTGACTTTCGCCCACCTGGCGCAACGCCCGTAGGAGCCCACCCTGTGGGCGAAAGCGCCCCACCGACGTCCGACAAAGGCATCGCGCGCAAGCGCGCTCCGACGACAGGCAGGCCCGTCCCGTAGGAGCGCGCTTGCGCGCGATGCTCTTCGCCGACGCCTGGGCAAAAGCAAAGGCATCGCGCACAGGGTGCGCTCCTACGCCAGGTAGCGTGCGGATCGTGCGCCGCTAGACCGCGTCGCCTTCGACGCCAGGCGCAGGCACGATCTGCGTCGGTTGCGTGGGATCGGCTGCGGCCGTGGTCGCGGGTGCGTTTCCCCCCGGTGGGCGCTGCCGGTTTTGCAGTGCGCCGTTCATCAGGTTGAAGGCGGCGAACAGGCGGCCCAGTTCATCGCGGCGAACCAGCCGGATGCGGTACTGGAAGTCGCCGCGCGCCACCCGCAGCAGCGCATCGCCAAGCAGGTCCAGCAGGATCAGCAACCGTCGGAACAACCAGTAGGCGGCGCCGACGACGGCAAGCAGCGTCACCAGCAGCACGCCGGCGATCACCCACAACGTGGTCCGCTGGGCCGCGCGCAGCGGCGCGTCACTGACCCCGAGGCGCAGGTCGCCGATCGTTTTCGTCTGGTAGCGGATGGGCACGTCGAACAACAGCATCTCGCCCTGCATCTCGCCATGTCCAGGGCCGCTGGCGATGCGGCTGCGATAGCTCTCGATGCCGTCCGCGCGCGACAGGTATTTCTGCCCGGTCGGCGCGGTCAGTTGCTGATCGACCTCTTGCGGCTGGCTGCTGGCGATGATGTCGCCATGCCGATCGGCGATCGCCAGATAGTGGATCTGCTGGTTGCGCGAGATGTCCCCGACCAGCGCCCGCGTGGCGGCGCGATCGCCCAGCAGCAGGTTTTCGGCCGATTCGCTGGCCACCATGCGCCCCAGCGACCGGCCGTAATCCAGAGCCAGACCGGTCACCGCGGCGTTCTGTTTGGCGTATATCGCGGCCAGTCCCGACAGCAGCACGAGGCTGAGGACGGCACCCAGGATACCGGCCCAGCGCAGGCGCAGCGAGATGATCCGGGTGGTCAGCGGTTTCTCGTGCAGGTTCTCGTATTCGCGACGCGCCAGGCGCAGATCGTCGATGACCTCCGCGCCACGCTGATAGCGGGCCTCGGCCGCGGGTTCGAGCAAGGCGCGCACGATGCCGAGCAAGATCGACGGCGTGGACGGGTCGCGCGGCACGATCGGCGGACGCGGCAAGCGCTTGCGCTCCTTGATCAGGCGCTGCATGTCGCCGGTTTCCGGCCAGGGCAGCTTGCCGGTGACCAGCCAATACAGCACCACGCCCAGCGAAAACAGATCGCTGCGCGCGTCCATCGGCTCGCCGCGCAATCGCTCCAGGGCCATGTAGGCCGGCGTGCCGCCGATCTCCGCCGGCGAGTCGCCCGCATGGCCTTGTGTCCGGCGCCGTTCGGCGATGCCGAAATCGCTAACCTTGGCGGAATGCCAGCCATCGGCAAGCATGATGTTCTCGGGCTTGATGTCGTGATGCACGACACCCTGTGCGTGTGCATAGTCGAGGGCGCCGGCGAGCTGGCTGGCCAGCTCGAGAATTACCGGCAGCGAGGGCAGCCCCTCGCGGCTGACCCGGCTGGCGAGGGTTTCGCCCGAGAGTCGCTCCATCGCGATGTACGAGCGGCCGTCGTCGGTTTCCCCGGCATCGAAGATCGTGACGATGTGGGGATGGGTCAGATGCCCGGCCGCACGCGCCTCGACCAGAAAGCGGCGACGGTAGGTCGGGTCGGCAGCCACTTCCCGGTGCAGGCACTTGATCGCCACTTGCCGCTCGATGTCCGGGTCGAATCCAGCGTAGACGACCGCCATCGCACCCGCGCCGAGGATGCCCTCGATGCGATAGCGGCCGACCTGCGCTGGAATGGCAGCCTCGTTCATGGCACCGCGGTCAGGCGACCCGCCACCAGGCCAGGGCGCCCAGTGCGACCAGCACCAGCAGTCCGATGAAGATCCGGCGCCGGCGCGCAGGCGCGGGCGCGTCGTGCTCGCGGGTCAGGAAAACCAGCGCGGCCTGTCCCAGCCGGATGCGGTCGCCATGCTTCAGGGTCGTCTCATGGATGCGCTTGTCGTTGACGAACGTGCCGTTGGTGGACAGCGTGTTCATGATGACGTAGTGGCCCTGGTGGTTGATGATCCAGGCGTGGGAAGCGGACACGCTCGGGTGGTTGACGACGATGTCGTTGTCGTCGCGCCGGCCGATGGTCTGCCGGCCGGTGCGCAGGACGAAGCGCCGGCCGGCTAGCCCCGCGCTGCTGCCCTCGAGCACCGGCTCGCGCACGCTGGCCCGGCCGGTGGTGCCAGCCTCGGCTTCGCCGGCGTACTGGCGCAATTTCTCAACAGCAAACAGCCGGGTCCCCTGCGGTCCGGAAGAACGTCCGCCGGCCAGCTGGGACGGTGTTTGACCGCGGTTTTTCATGGAACGGAACGCCTCGCGCTGCACATCGGTGCAACACTATAACCAACTCCCCGGCCGTGCGGACACGGGCAGTGAACCGCATCCCATCGATGCGGTTCACGCGAGTTGACTCATTGGGCATCAACGCCCGAAAAACGCAACCAGCGTCCCGCCAGCATCGGCAGCACCAGCAGGTTCAGTGCGGTCGAGGTGAGCAGACCGCCCAGGATCACCGCGGCCATCGGTCCCTCGATCTCGTTGCCGGGGGCGCCGGCGGTGAGTGCCAGCGGCGCCAGGCCGAGGGCGGTGACCAGGGCCGTCATCAGGATCGGCACCAGCCGCTCGGCGGCACCGCGTTGCACCGTCTGCAGGTTCCACGGCGCGCCCTCGACCTCGACCAGGTGCCGGTAGTGCGATACCAGCATGATCGAGTTGCGCACGCTGATGCCGAACAGGGTGACGAAGCCGACCAGCCCGCCGAGCGTCAAGGTGCCACCCATCAGCAGCACCACCAGCACGCCGCCGACCAGGGCAAACGGCAGGTTCAGCAGTACCAGGGTCACCGTGCGCATGCGGCGCAAGGCGAGAAACAGCAGGATCACCACGCCGGTCGCCGCCAGCGCGCTGTGCATCAGCAATTGATGGGTGGCGGCCGATTGCGCCGCGGCATCGCCGCCGAAGACCGGGTACATGCCCGGCGGCCATGTCATGTCCTGCGCCAGCGCTTTTTGCGCACGCGCGGTGAATCCACTGGCGTTCGCGCCCTGCAACTGGATCGTGATCGCCTGCACGCGCTGGCCGCCTTCGTGCAGGATCATGTAGCGCCCCTGGCTCATCGACAGATCGGCCAGATCGGCCAGCGGCCATTGCCGGCCGTCCGGTGCGGCGATCGGCAATTGCCCGACCGCCGTCGGATCCCGACGCATGGCCGGCGGCAGGATCACCTCGACGTCGAACACCCGGCTGCCGTCGAGCACCTGGCCGACACGCAGTCCGGCGTAGGCGGTCTGCAGCGTCTGCAGCACGTCGGCCGGTGCGATGCCGTGTTGCGCCAGCACGTCGTTGCGCAGGCGGATCGACAGTTGCGGCTCTCCCTGCGGTGCCTGTACCTGCACATTCCCGGCACCCGGCAGCTTCGTCAGGATCGCCGCCGCCTGTTGCGCCTTGCGGTCCAGCCGATCGAGATTGTTGCCGTAGATCGACAGCACCACCGGCGAGGTATAGCCGGACATCGTCTCGTGGATGCGTTCGGTCAGGAAGGTGTTGACGGAAAAGCCGGCCCCGGCGAAGGCGCTCAGATGCTGCCGGATCCGGTTGAGTACCTGCTGCTGGCCCGGGCCGGAAAGCGGCTTCAGGTCGACCTCGAATTCAGTCGCGAACGCCGGCGACGGATCGGCGACCCGCGTGGCCCGGCCGGTGCGTTGCGCCACCGAGCGCACGCCGGGAATGCCGAGCAGCGACCGGCTCACCCGGGCGCCCAGATCCTGCGACGCCTGCAGCGAGGCACCGGGGGCCAGCCGCATGTGCACGATGTAATGGCCTTCGCGCAACTGCGGCAGAAACTGTCCCTGCAGAAACGGCAGTACCAGCAGCGAGGCCACGCACAAGACGGCCACCACCACCGGGACGGCGCGCGGATGGCCTTGCATGCGCGTCAGCACCCGTGCGTAGCGTTGCTTGATCGCCAGCTGGATCCGCGGCTCGGGCGCATCCCCGGTGCCGCGCAGCAGGACCAGGGTCAGCGCCGGGGTCAAGGTCAGCGCCACCACCAGCGACGCCATGATGGCCGCGATGTAGGCGATGCCCAGCGGCGCGAACAGGCTGCCGGCAACCCCCGACAAGGTCAGCACCGGCATGAACACCAGGGCCACGATGAAGGTGGCGTAGACGACGGCGCTGCGCACTTCCAGCGAAGCGGCCAGCACCACTTGCGCGGCCGGCAGCGGCACGGCTTCGAGGCGGTTCAGCCGCAGCCGGCGCACGATGTTCTCGACATCGATGATCGCATCGTCGACCACTTCGCCGATGGCGATCGCCAGTCCGCCCAGGGTCATCGTGTTGAGACCCAGCCCGAAGCGCTCCAGCACCACCACCGCGGTCAGCAGCGACAGCGGTATCGCCACCGCCGAGATCAGCGCCGCCCGCGCATTGCGCAGGAACAGGAACAGCACCACGATCACCAGCGCCGCACCGATCAGCAGCGCATCGCGCAGATGGCCGACCGCGGCACTGATGAAGTTGGCGGGCCGGAACAGTGCCGGATACAGCTGCACGTGCTGCGCGGCGAGCGCCGGCTGCAGCGCACGCAGTTTTTGCTCCAGCGCCTTGGTCACCCGCACGGTATCGGCGCCATACTGCTCGTCGATCACCAGCATCACGCCGGTCTTGCCCATGATCGAGGCGGCGCCCACCGCTGGTGCCGCACCGTTGCCTACCGTGGCGACATCGCCCAGTCGCAGCACCGCGCCGTCGTGGCTGCGCAGCGTCACCGCGGCGATCTCGGCCGGCGTGACGGCTGCGCCGGCGGGGGCCAGCACGATGCGCTGGCTGGCGTTCGAGACGAAGCCGGCGCCGGTCTGACCGGTGGCGCGCCTTGCCGCCGCGATCACGTCCTGGAACGACAGGCCGTAGCGCGCCAGCGCCTGCGGCCGCAGCTGGATCTGCAGCTGACGAAGCGCGCCGCCGAACACGTTCACGTCGGACACGCCGGGCACGCCCAGCAATTGCGGTTTCAGCGTCCAGTCGGCCAGCGTACGCAACTGCATCGGGGTCTGCGTGGGCGAGGTCACGCCGATCGTCAGCACGATGCCGGCCGACGACGACAGCGGCAGCAATACCGGCGGTTTGGCGGCGCCCGGCAGCGCTGCCGCGGTGCGCTGCAATCGCTGGCTGATGGTCTGGCGGACCCGCGAAAGATCGCTGCCGGCGCGGAAGGTCAGCGTGATCATCGACAGCCCCTGCAGCGACTTGGAGCGCATGTTCACCAGGCCATTGGCGCCCGACAGCGCATTCTCGATCGGCTGCGTGATCAGGGTCTCGACCTGCTCCGGCGAGAAGCCGGGCACCTCGGTCTGCACGATCGCCTGCGGCGGGGCAAACTCCGGGAACACGTCCAGCCGGGCGCGTCCCAGAGCGAGTACCCCGTAGGCAACCGCAAGCACGGCCAGGGCGATCGTCACGCCCCGGAAACGGATGACAGCCCGGACAATCGCACTCAACATGATGAACGTCCCGCAGCGTCTTGGTGCAGCGTGGGGTAGGGCCGGAGCCGCGTCTCGCGATGCGACGCTCTCGACGGCGGTGTGGCGACAAACTCAGTCGTCATCCCCGTCTCCGGCCGGTTTGGCGGCGCCCGGCGGCGGCTGCATTTCCTGCGACAGCAGCAGCTCGCCGCCGCGGACGACGACCTTTTCTCCGGCGTGGAAACCACGGGCCTGGAACCAACCCTGCGCATCGCGCACCTGGTCGAGCGGTCGACGCTGGAACTGCCCGGCAGCGGTCTCGACGTAGACCCACGGTTGTCCGGCGTACCAGATCACGGCGGCCGTCGGCACGTTCACGCCTTGACGCACGGCGCTGTCCAGCGGAACCGTGGCGCTCAGCCGCTGGCCGCTGCGCAGTCCGGCTGCGGTGGTGCGGTAGAAGAAGGTCGGACCCTGCA
This sequence comes from Rhodanobacter sp., assembly GCA_004322005.1. Classification (GTDB taxonomy): domain Bacteria; phylum Pseudomonadota; class Gammaproteobacteria; order Xanthomonadales; family Rhodanobacteraceae; genus Rhodanobacter. The sequence goes on from SCRF01000096.1 coordinate 32,561, forward strand.
CGACGGCATCGGCACGGGGTGACGCACTGAGCAGGGTGGCCGTCGATGGTTGACCGCCCGTGCTCCATACCTGGATGGAATTCCCCGTCGGCGCGCGCGTGCCGTTCGGCAATGCGACCTCAAGCAGGCTGGCGTGGCCATCGGCGTAATCGTGCAGCGCCTGCGGTCCGCGGGCGGCCAACCGCGCCAGCACCGGCCCCCATTGCGAGCGTGCCCCGCTGTGCGCGGCGGCCTGTTCGGCGCGTGCCATCGTGCGCTGTGCCCGGGCGGCCGTCGCGGTCGCCTGTGCGGCTTGCATGTCGCGCAGGGAGGTATTTTCGCCCTGCCGATACAGCGCCTGCGATCGTTTCGCCTGAGCATCGGCGGCCCTCGCGGCCGCATCGGCGGCCAGCACCCCTGCATGCGTCGTCTGCAATCGCGCCGCCAGCGCCAGCAGCGGTTGCGGATCCAGCACCGTGGCAACGCCCTGCGCCTGCGCGGTCCGCGTTGCCGTCGTCAGCGGCGCCACCGCGATGCCGCTGGCATGCACGCTGGCCGGCGTCAGCACCACGGTTCCGGTCATGGCGGCCAGCGATGGCGCGGAGATGACCCACGACGCGGCGACGGAAGCCGCGGTCAGGGTGAGCAGGTGGCGCCAGTCAGGAACGATGCGCATGGGCAGCCTCGTCGGCAGGTGGTGCAGCGGCAGGGAAGGGGGCGGTCGGCAGGTTTGCCAACCGGGTGGCGGGCCAGAGCGGATGCTGCAATACATCTTCCAGCCGACCGAGCGAGTTCAGGGTGCGTGACAGCGCGTCGCTGGCCGCCAGTGCCGCGGTCGAAGCGGCAACCTGTGCGGATAATTCGGCGCCGCGGCTGATCTGACCGGCGGATCGCTGCACCCGGGCGCGCTCGGCCGTCAGTCGGGCCGTCGCGGCGGCGGCTTGCATGCGCTGCCAGGCGGCGTAGCGCCCGGCATAGTCGGCACGGGCGGCATCCAGTGCATTGAGTATCGTCATCTGTCGCGCACGCACGCTGGCGGCCGCCTCGTCGCGGGCGGCCGCCGCGGCCCGGATACGCGCTCCGGCGCCGTGAAACAGCGGCAGTTCGACATTCAGGCCGAACGAAAACAAGCGCGCGCCCCGATCGTACTTATAGCCCGGTGCCACGGACATGGCCGGAAAGCGTGTGCCGGCGGCGAGACGCAGCTGCGCCTCGCTGACCCGGTAGCGAGCCAGCAGCACCGCGAGATCGAGCCGGTTCCATGCCGCGTCCTCGGCCAGGACGCCGGACGGCAGTGCCGCCGGTGCCGGCGGCGCATCCAGGCCCGGCCAGCCCAGCCGGGCATCGGCCAGCGCCGACCAGGGCAGGCCGAGCGCGGCTGCCAGGGATTGCTGCGCGGCGTCACGCTGCGCATGCCGGTCGGCAAGCCCCGCTTCGGCACGCTGCAGTTCGAGTTCGGCGGCAAGCTGGGTGTCGCGTGCGTCGGCACCGGCCAGAACACGCTGCCGCACACTTTCCAGATAGGTGCTCCGATCCCGCACCGCGGCTTCGGCGAGCGCTTGCGCCTGGCGTGCCAGCAACGTTGCGCGCAAGGCAGCCAATGCCCGCGTACGGCTCTGCCAGACTGCCAGCGCGGCCTGGTCACGGGCGGCTTCAGTATCCGCGGCCGCCACATCGCGGCGGGCCGCGGCCTCGCCTGGATGCAGCAACGGCAGCAGCAGCGCGACACCTACCGTCCATGGGGAACCGGTACTGACTCCGCTGAACACTTTCTCGGGACTCAGTTGCAGCGTGGGATTGCTGCGTTGAGCGGCGACCGCGGCATCGGCGGCCGCACGGGTGGAGGCGGCGCGTGCCTCGGCCAGCGTCGGATCGAAATACCAGGCCGCGACGGTGATGCGGTCCGGGGTCCATGCGGCGGCGCTTGCGGCGGGCAGTCCCAGACGCGCTTCGGCGGCGCTCAGGCCGGGATCATCCAGCCGACGCGATGCCAGGGCATGGGCTTGGTCGCGAAGGTTCGGTGTACCCAGGGTCGGCACGGCGGCGCACCCGGCCAGCACCAGCGACAGCAGACCGGTCAAGGCAGATTTGGTGGCAAGCGTGCTCATGAAGTCAGCCTAGCCGGGCGAATGTGATGAAGAACGCTCGATCCGATGACAATCCTGTCATCCGCAAGCCATATGGTCGCCCGGGTGGGGGCATGCCGACGGCACAGGGCTCAGCGGCGTCGATCAGGGCCGACCGGCGACGGGACCGCTCCAGCGGCAACGTTGTCGCCATTCGCGTGCGATCAACAGTGCCACCGTGACATCGATCACGGTGAGCAGGGACAGCAGGACCGACGGCATATGGAACAGCCGGTAGCACTGGTAGCCGATGAAGGCCGTCAGCACGACCAGTGCCAGCGGATACGACCAGCGCAATCCGCGCAGCAACCCGGCCACCATGCCGACCTTGATCACGCCATGCGCGATCAGGTAGATGCCCGCGAAGTGCTGCGTTCCGATGGAAAGCTGCTGCACCAGGTGAACCAGATGGTTGGCGACAAAATCACCGGGATCCTCGATCAGCTCCGCCTGGGTCAGCCAGGCCACCGCATGCCGAATCACCGGGTGGGTGGTCAGCAGCAGCGCGCCACCGCCGAGCAGTTCCAGCACGCCATCGACGCCCTTGAGTATGACCCCGGCCCGGAACGCCCGGTGGGAAATGCCGGCCCAGTCAGCTTGCATGCGGCTCATCCGGCGGCCGGTCGGGCATTCGCGTCGCACCCGACGGGAAGCGCATGCTGACCGTGGTGCCCGCACCACGCACGCTTTCGATGCGCACCTCGCCGCGATGCAGTTCGACGATCGCCCGGACGATCGACAGACCCAGCCCGGTACCTTGCCCGGCGCCGCGCTGCCGCGCCGCGTCCACCTGGTAGAAGCGATCGAACAGATGCGGCAGGTGTTGCGCCTCGATACCTTCGCCGTGGTCGCGGACACGAATCTCGACGCCGCCGGCGACCGTCGCCAGCAGGATCTCCACCTCGCTGCCGGCGCCGGAATGACGGATCGCGTTGCTCAGCAGATTGGCCAGTGCCTGGCGGAACAGCAGCGGATCGGCCTCCATCGCGGCATCGCCCTCCATGCGCAGGCGAACACCGCGTGCGGCAGCCCCCGGCATCAGTTGCTCGACCACCCATGCGCACGCCTGGGTGGCGTCGAAGCGCTCGCGCCGCAACGCCTGCCCGGCGTGCTCGGCCCGCGCCATGAACAGCAGGTTTTCGATCAGCACATGCAGCCGCCGACATTCTTCCAGGCCCGATTCCAGCGCGGCGCGGTAGTCGTCGGCACTGCGCGGACGCATCAGGCACACCTCCAGCTCGCCGCTCAGGTTGGCCAGCGGCGTGCGCAGCTCGTGCGCGAGGTCGGCGGAAAAGCGCGACAGCCGTCCGAATGCCTCCTCGATGCGACCGAGCATGGCGTTGAAAACCTGTACCAGTTCATTCAGTTCGTTTGGCCAGGGCGGCGTGAGCGGCAGGCGTGCCGACAGGTCCGCCGGGGTGATCGCGCGCGCGGCGCCACTGATTCGCCGCAACGGATCCAGCCCCCGCGCGGCAATCCAGCGGCCCGCCAGCACCAGCAGTGGCGCCAGCAACAAGAAAGACAGCGCCAGGGCGCGACGGAAGTCGGTCAGCAGCGCGGCGTCACGCGTCACATCGAGGGCGAACTGCAGATGTACCGGCGGCGTGCCACCGGCACCGGCCAGTGGTACGGAGGCCAGCACATACACCCGCTGGCCGACTCGCACCTGCTTGACGGACTGGGGAGCCATGCCAAGCGCGGGAAATTCCCGCGAGGGCAGCGCCTGCGCCATGCCCGGGGTTTCGCCCAGGGTTTTCCCGTCGCCGCTCAGCACCCGCGCCTGATACTGGCGCAACCGGGATGCTCCGGTTTCCTTGGCGATTTCCGCCAGCAACGCCCGCGGATCGCCGTTGGCGTCGTCCAGGTCCGTCTGCAATTCCGCCACCTTCGACTGCAGAAAGCTCACCTGCTCGCGGCTGAAATTGGTCGACAGGCGCCAGTCGGTGACGCCGGCAAACAGCGCCACCGCCAGCAGCGCCATCAAGGTGTAGAGCAGGGTCAGGCGCGCCCCGATCGAAGGCGAACGCCATGCCCGCCACGCATCAATCCGCATGCTCGTCCAGCATGTAGCCCATGCCGCGCACGGTATGCAGCATGGGTTGGACAAAGGGCGCATCCAGCTTGGCGCGCAGGCGCCGGATCAGCACATCCACCACATTGGTCTGCGTGTCGAAGCACACCCCCCAGACACTTTCGGCGATCAGCGTGCGCGACAGCACGCGGCCGCGATGGCGGGCCAGCAGCAGCAGCAGGGCATATTCCTTCGGGGTCAGCTGCAGCGTCTGGCCGGCGCGCGAGACCTCGTGTCGCAGCGCATCGATGGCCAAGTCGCCGATCTCGATCGTCGCGGCACCCGCCGCCGGCTCGAAGCGGCGCACCAGATTCTGCAGCCGCGCCAGCAACTCGGCAAACGCGAACGGCTTGACCAGGTAGTCGTCGCCGCCGAGCTCGAAGCCGCGCACCCGATCCTCGACATGATGGCGCGCGGTGAGAAACAGCACCGGGGTGCGATTGCCCTCGCCGCGCAAGGTCTTGACGATGCTCCAGCCATCACGCCCCGGCAGCATCACATCCAGCACGGCCACGTCGAACACATGCTCGCGCAGCAAGAGCAGGGCGCTGTTGCCATCTTCGGCGAGTTCAACCGAGAAACCCTGTTCGCCGAGCCCCCGCGCCAGATAGCGGCGAGCCTTGGCTTCATCTTCGGCAACGAGTATTCGCATGAACGCTAGCGTACCTGCTCCACCGATCCGCGGGCCAGCGTGCAGTCCGGCCCGCGGGGTCAGACGAGCATGCTGCCGGTGTCGAGCAAGCGTTGATGCCAGGACAGCGCCTCGGTCAGCAGGTGCGGCGTGTGCTTGCCCCGGCTGTCGCGGCAGGCACGCTCGAAATAGTCTTCCAGCAGCGGGCGGTAATCCGGATGCGCGCAGTGGCGGATCACCGTGCGTGCGCGCTGCTTGGGCGACAGCCCGCGCAGATCGGCCAGACCCTGTTCGGTGACCACCACCGCCACGTCGTGCTCGGTATGGTCGACGTGGCTGACCATCGGCACGATGCAGGAGATCGCCCCGTTCCTGGCCGTGCTCGGGGTGAGGAAGCAGGACAGGAAACCGTTGCGGGCGAAATCCCCCGAACCGCCGATGCCGTTGATGATGCTGGTGCCGGCGACGTGGGTGGAATTGATGTTGCCGTACAGGTCGGCCTCGACCATGCCGTTGAGGGCGAGGCAGCCCAGCCGGCGCACCAGTTCGGCGTGGTTGGAGATCTCCTGCGGGCGCAGCACGATGCGGCGGCGGTAATGCTCGATATGGCTGATGAACTCGTCCACCGCCTCCGGACTCAGCGACAATGCGGTGGCCGATGCCATCGTGATGGTGCCGGTGCGGATCAGATCCAGCATGCCGTCCTGGATCACCTCGGTGAAGCCGGTGAGCTGCTCGAATCCGCCCGCGCGCAGGCCGGTCAGGACCGCGTTGGCGATGTTGCCCACGCCCGACTGCAGCGGCAACAGGTGCTCGCCCAGGCGCCCCCTGGCGATCTCATGGCGGAAGAATTCCACCAGGTGGCCGGCGATCCGCTGGCAGTTGTCGTCGGGCTCGGCGAAGCGGCCGAGGCGGTCGCGGCCACGGGTCTCCACCACCGCGACCACCTTGGCCGGATCCACGCGCAGATAGGGCTCGCCGATGCGGTCGCCCGGCGCCAGCAGCGGAATCGGCTTGCGGTTCGGCGGCAACGCGGTGCCGTAGTAGATGTCGTGCATGCCGTCCAGACCCGCCGGCTGGTCGCGGTTGACCTCGACGATCACCTGGTCGGCCAGGTCCAGCCAGGTCTTGTTGTTGCCCACCGAGGTCGACGGGATCAGCCGTCCGTCGGGCAGGATACCGGCCACCTCGATCACCGCCATGTCGATCTTGCCGAAGAAGCCGAACCAGGCGTACTGCGCGACATGGCCCAGGTGGATGTCCATGTACTCGATCTCGCCGCGATTGATGCGCGAACGCAGCTCCGGGTCGGACTGATAGGGCAGGCGGAAATCGATGCCACCTGCGCGCGCCAGCACGCCGTCCAGTTCCGGCGCGGTGGAGGCGCCGGTGAGGATGCGGATGCCGAACTTCTCGCCGCGCGCATGCACCGCGGCGATCCGTTCCGCCAGCGCCTGCGGCAGCGCCTTGGGGTAGCCGGCGCCGGTAAAGCCGCTCATGCCCACCGTCATGCCGGGATGGATCAGTTCCACCGCCTGCGCGGCAGGCATCAACCGGCCCGCCAGTTGCGGATTGCGTATGCGTGTTTCCATCAGGGGAGATTCCGGATTGCCAAACTCCCTATGGTAGTGCGCTGCAGCACGGATGCCCGCGCGGCGGGTGTTAGACGAAAGTGGCAGATGCGGGGTGCGGGGTGGCTCGGCGAGGCTTGGCGCAGGCACGGGTGATGGTGTTGGAAGGCTGCGATGCGTGGGCTTTTGGGCTTCGCGGGTGGCTTGGCGTCATGGGTTTTGCAAGAGCGACGTTCGGCCGATTCTGTTGAAAAACTCCTACTTTAGAAAGCGAGGTCGAAATTTCTGACAGCGACGCCCGCGACAGTTCGATTTCGGACAAATTTGTGCGTTCAAGTTTGCGAAAAGCAACTGTCGCGGCCAGTTTTGGTGGGTCGGTTGGGCTCAATTTTTCGGGAACGAGTTTTTCAACAGAATCGGCCATTTTCGGACAGTCGCCGAGCGATTTTCATAGAGAGAAAGCTGCCGTTCCTGCGAAGTTCGATGTCTCGGTGCTCCGAAATCGAATGGATAACCGGCCGGGCGTAACGCGTCAAATTTGCGCCAGGCCGCCGTCGACGGCGACTTCGCTGGCGGTCATGAAGCTGCTGTCCGACGAGGCGAGAAAAGCGGCGACCGCCCCGATCTCCGCCGGCTCGGCCATGCGCTGGAGCGGATTCATCGAGGCGAAGGCCTTCATGCCTTCCTCGCCCACCGCTGCCTTCGCAAGTTCGGTCGCCGTCGGCCCGGGCGAGAGCACGTTGACGCGGATGCCGGTGCCTTTCAGGTCCTCCGCCCAGGTCTTCGCGAGGTTGCGCACGGCTGCCTTGCTCGCGCTGTAGACGCCGAATGCCGGGGCACCGGTGGTGCCGGCGCTCGATCCGGTCAGGATGATCGAACCGCCCGTGCCCATCAGCGGCAGCGCCTTCTGCACCGTGAAGATCGTGCCCTTCACGTTGGTGTCGAACGTTTCGTCGATGTGTGCGGCGGTGATCTCGCCGAGTGGAAGCAGGCTTCCCGTCCCGGCATTGGCGAAGACGATGTCGAGGGTGCCGCGCTCGGCCTTCACCGCCGCGTAGAGCCGGTCGAGGTCGGCCAGCTCGGAGACCGAGCCCTGCACCGAGCGGGCATTGGGCCCGAGGTCGGCCACAGCGGCGTCGAGCGCTTCCTGCCTGCGGCCGAAGATGAAGACGAACGCGCCCTCCTCGATGAAACGCTTCGCCGCGGCGCGGCCGATGCCGGTCGCGCCGCCGGTGATCACGGCGGTTTTTCCATTCAACTTGCTCATGTCATGAATCCTTGGTCGGAGGGGTTGCTACTGCCGAAGCAGTGATTGGGGGGGGGGCTGTCTGATCGCGATCTTGTCGTGATGGCCTTACGCGCTTACGGCTCCTGCTTGAACAGGTCCTGAAAAATCAGTGGGCCCCAGACGCGGCCGCGCGCCTGCACCAACGTGCCGCCCTCGGCGAACTTGCCGAGGTTGACGGGGGCGAAGCCGAGCCGCCTGGCAAGGTCCGCCACTTCAGCGGTGGCAGCTTCGTCGTCGCTCGACAGGAACACCACCCGGTGGCCGCCCTGGACGTTCGGGTCGGTGGCCAGGGTGCGTGCCAGCAGGTGATTGAAGCCCTTCACGACCCTGGCGCCGGGGAAAGCCCTGGCGGCGAAGGCGGAGGAGGGGAGGCCGTCAAGAGCTTCGACAGGATCATTCGTATTCATCGCGTCGATGATCGTTTTGCCCTGCCAATTCGGGAGAGCCTTGGCGACCTCCCGGTGTCCCTCGAACAGGACCGACAGGATGATCACGTCCGCCTTGACGGCTTCCTGCAGTGTCTTGGGGATGACCGTGGGGCCGATCGCCTGCGCCTGCGGCAACAGGGCTTCGGGCGGTCGACGACTGGCGACGGATACTTCGATGTTGTTGCGGGCGAAAGCGCGGGCGAGGGCCTGGCCGATGGCGCCGAAACCGATGATGGCGTAGCTCATGGAGATGGTCCTTTTCAGTATGGGGATGGAATGGACTGGCCCGTTCGGGCCGGTTGCCCAATCAATCTGGGTCGCTTGACGCATCAACACAATTGACGAAATATCGCTTGATACGATCTATTCTCTGGATAACCCGTGCTCGACAACGTCACCATCAACCAGCTGCGTGCGTTCGTTGCGGTGTGCGATCAGGGCAGCTTTTCGGGTGCGGCGCGGAAACTCGCACGGGCGCAGTCGGCCATCAGCCACGCGATCAAGGCGCTGGAAAGTGCGTTCGATGTCGAGTTGTTCGAGCGCAACACGCGCAAGGCGCAGCTAACCGCGGCAGGGCGCAGCCTCCTGCCGGACGCGCGGGCGGTGATCTCACGCACGGAAGAAATGAAGAACCGCGCCGGCTCGATCGCCAGGGCCGGGGTGCCGCAGGTTTCGGTGGCGGTCGATGCCTACTTCCCGCGCCCCCACCTGATCGACTGCTTGCGCACGCTGCAGGAAGAGTTCCCCACCGCAGCGATCAACCTGCGCATCACCACCATGCAGGGCGGCGAGAACCTGGTGCTCGAAAGGGTATGTGCCCTGGCCGTCACGATCGAGAACGTGCCGGAGGTGAACCCGCAAGCCATCGAACGCCGCTGGCTGCGCGAGGAGGAGATGGTGACGGTATGCGCGCCATCCCATCCGCTCGCTTCGACACCCAAGCCCATCCCCGTGGACGAGTTCGGCCGACACACCCAGGTCGTCGTCACGGACAACCAGCCCGGGGCAGAAAAGACCCAGCAGGGAGTTGCCGGCAAGCGCCAGTGGCTGGTCAACGACCTCGGCGCCAAACGCGACCTGCTCAAGGCCGGCCTCGGCTGGGGACACTTGCCGCGGAACCTCGTCAGCGAGGATCTGGCAAGCGGACGGCTCGTCGCACTTGAGCGACGCGCCTGGCATCTCGGTCCGCTCACGTTCATGGTCTCGCAGCGCCGGGGTTACGATCTCTCACCATCCGAGTCACGGCTGGTCGAGCTCCTTGGGGAACCTTAGCTTCATGCGAATTGCAGTTGTCCGCATGGCTTGTCGCGCATGGACGGCCACAGAGGGACGCCTGCGTGTGTTGGCGGTCGCGCAGGATTGACCAGAAAGGCGCTGACATTTTCGTTCGCGGCTGACCATCTGCATGATCAATAGATCGGGGCTGGGCCTTGGGTGCCAGCGCTCACGACTTGATCAGTCGAGAACGAGCAGCACTGGTCAACTTTGAACGAGCGGCAACATGCCCGGCCGTCATCGAGCTCGCAAGGCCCTTGATCGGGCCAGAACCTGAGGGTCGAGAGGGTACGGAACAGATGCCCGTCTGGACAGTTAGACCTCACGTCGATCTGCGGGGTGATTGATACCGTCGTTGGTGGGGACGTTTGGAATGTCGAATGGATTTACACCCTCAAGACAACCTACGTTATACCCATACTCCTCAGGGTTGGAACGACGTTGGTGATGAGTGTAGATGCCGCATATTGAGCAAAAATAGTGCTTGGCAGTGTTCGTGTTGAACTGATACGTCCTGAGGGCGTCTGCGCCCTTGACGACTTGAATACCAGACAACCGAACGGACGCAACGATCGCGCCTTTGCGTCTACAGATCGAGCAGTCGCATCGTCTGGGGTTGACGATTCCATCGGGAAGGTCGAGCACAAGCTCAACCGCGCCGCAATGACACGATGCCTTGCGCTTGAGGAGTATATCGACGCCGCCAACCGCCTTGAGCACTTGTGGAACTCCTGCTTTGAGGCCAAATATTCTTAAGTGACAGATCTCAAATGGTGCCACGAGATTGAATGTTTGAAATGAGTGGCGGTCTCTGCCCACCGAAGCTTCCCTGGCCGTCGTCGCGCCCGCAAGGGCAGCCCGCGGCCAATTTCTGCCGGTCGCGAAGCCGATGAATGACGAAACGATGAGGCCTGGTGTTGGCGCTCGCGCCAAATTGGCTATCGTGCGCGTTTTCGACTGGCCACCTTCACTACCGGCGCATGCTCAGCGCACACTGGGTTGGGTTAGTGCGCCTTGACCCAGGCAGCGATGTCGCGAATCACCTTCGCATCGACGTGTTCCGGTGCCTGATAATCGGCGATGGTCATCGTCTTCCCAGCCGGCATGAACAGATGGCTCAGGCCCGGGTAAAGGGAAAATGCGACGTTGGAGCGGCCGCCCATCAATTTTTTCCAGCGATCGAAATCGGCGCTCGGCGAGACCTGGAAATCGCTGCCGCCCTGCATGAACAGCATCGGCATCGACAGGCCTTCGGCGACCTTGACCTGGTCGTACTCCTGCAGGCTCAACCAGTAGCTCTGCGGTGCATGGCCGAACGCGCCTGCAGGCGGGTGCTTCGGATCGGCGTGCGCCAGCAGCTTGCGCTCGGTGGCGATGGCCTGCTCGCCCGCAGCGATCTGCTGCTCGGTGGCCCCGACCCGCTTGCCCTGCTCGTGAACCTGCTGCGCGGATACCGCCAGCAGCGAACGCGCTGGCGCCGCCAGCATGATCAGACCGGCCAGCGCCGGGTCGCGTCCACCGATCCGCGGCGCCATCATCGCGCCCAGGCTGTGACCCAGCACGAATACCCGGCGCGGATCGATCGTCGGTTCGCTGGCCGCCATCCGGGCAGCGAACACTGCGTCGTCGGTGACTTCCTGGTCCACCGTGAAACGGTCGTCCGCGGCGATCCTGGCGCCATAGACGTCGGTACGCTTGTCGTAGCGCAGCGAGGCGACTCCCTGCGCCGCCAGGCCCATGGCGATATCGCGAAACGGTTTGTTGGGGCCGATGCTCTCGTCCATGTCCTGAGGGCCCGAACCGGCCACCAACACCACGGCCGGGAACGGGCCTTTGCCGGCCGGCAGCGTCAACACCCCCGGCAACGGGCCCAGTGGCGACTTGACGGCCACTGGCTCCTGGCGCACGCCGTTGGGCTCGACGTGTTCGCTGCGATGTGCCGTGGGCGCCGGCGGCGCCGGCACCAGCCGGAAGGTGTTGATGCGGCCGCCGGCGTCGCAGGCCACCAGCGCATCCAGGTCCCCATTCGCGAAGGTTACCCGGGTCACCACCATCGGGTGACCGACCAGGGTCCTGGCTTCCGGTGCGCCGTGGGCACGGTATCGGCCGAACTGGCCCTGCAGTTGCTCCCACACCGCCTGCAGCCGGTCGGCACCGAGCGCCTGCGCGACAGCGGCGTCGAAATCCGTGCCGGCGTGCGCGTAGTCCTGGCGCGCCAGGGCGTCCAGCAATGCCGTGGAGTGGGCCTGGCAGACAGGCGGCGCCTCGGTGGCATGTACCGCGTATAGGGCAGGAACCAGGGTGAACAGCGCGACGCAAAGGGCTCGTCGAATCATGTCGATGACCTCGAAGGTTGAAGTTGGAACGGGGACAGGCGGCGATCGTTCAGTCGTCGCGCTCAAGTCACTTGTAGATGACCAGCGAGTAGCCATAGGGAATCAGTCAGGCCGCGATGAGCAGCGTGAGAGCGTCAGCCATCGCGGACCGCCGGCGAGGGTCAGCACGACGACCAGGAGCCCGGCGACCATGAACACCCAACCGGCCACGCGATGGGTACGCTCCCACACCGCGTCACTGGCCAGCGTCCATGGCGAGCGGCCTAAGCCCTTTCGGGTTTGTCGAACCGTCATTGGCGCCGCACGGAGAACGGTCGGCAAGAGCTAGGTGCATTCAGCCCCCGCCCGAGCGCCACCGCGGTGGCTCACCTTTAAGCCAGCACACCAGCAGTAATGCAAGGGTGGCGATGACGAGCCCTGCATAGAAGGCAGGCGCATTTCCGACCGGCGAAAAAACGATGCCCGTAGCTACCAGGGCCACCACGTACGCCAAGAGAACAACCCAACCCTGCCAGGCGCTGGGAGGACCCCATCCCCATCCATAACGCTTGGCAGGAAACCAATATGGTTTCAACTTATCAGTCATTGCGACTCCTTGTCTTTGGGTGTTGTCTAAGAGTTGCTGGTTACGCAGAAGCTGAGTGTAGACGCGACCGGCTCTTATGGGTCGCAGGCAGACGTTGCTAGCCGGCTGAGCAACCTACGCGAGTGAGCAACCTGCGCGAGGTCCGTTGGCAGCTAGCCGAAGGCTTTCAACGCCTCAGCCTCACTGCCGACAAGCGGCGTGCGACGCCTGCACATGTTCCAACAAGGAATGTCCGGATTTGACCATTGAACAAGAGAAGCTGGGTGCCAAGAAGCAAAATAGCTACGTCAAGCATTACTGGGTCGAGCAGGAAACCGAGAAATGCGAGTTCGGGATTCAGCACGAGAATGGTTACTACCACCGCGACCACCACGCCCAGTAGCGTGCGCCACCAAGGTCGATTCCATCTGCCTGCCGGGGATGTTTTCTCTAGCATTTGGCTACCTGACTTTGGAGTACCGCCAGTTTTACCGACAGTGAGTGTAGATCCGGACGTCCGCTTCGGCTCGACCTCAACCCTTCGCAGCTTGCCCGGCCGTCATCGGGACCGCAAGGACAGCCCACGGCCGATGCCGGTCGTGGGTGGCGCATTGCATTCGACCCAAGCAGGCAGAGCAGTCGGCTTGCGCTGATGTCTGCCGATACTCGGGGCAGGCGTGCCGGCTGGCCGCCTGCTCCGGGCCAGTCAGGCTATTTCAGCAGCTGCGAGGCGAGGTAGGTCACGAGGAAAACGAAGACGCCGATTTCGCCGTACATCCACATCCGGCCCTTTCGTCGCTCGATAAACGTCAGGCTCTGGTCACGACGCCGGTCTACTGCTTTGAACGAACGGCTCATTCGGTTTGTCCTCCTGACACGCACTGATCGGATTCAGCGGGTTTGGCTGGTCGGAAAGTCGCAATTCCCCCGGGTGCCTGTCTGGCGGCCTGCAGGATCGTCGTGATCCAGACTGCCGACGGGCGGGGCAACGTTACATCCATGGACCCGTGGGCGCCACGAAAGATTGTGCCGATGGGCCGTCATGGGTTGGCTGGGGCGCTTGCGGCCAGCCTGGCTCTCATCACTGCGGTACGCCGGCCGTTACATACGAGCGCATCCTGTGCGCGAAAGCTCTTGTCATGGCTGCTGCAAAAAGCATCGCGCACAGGGTGCGCTCCTGCAAATCGGGGGGCAGGGATGTCGCTCTTGACATCTCTTGATATTTCTGTAATTCTGGAAATATGAAAGCATCTGATGCGCTTGCCAGCCTCAACGCACTTGCCCAGGAGCATCGCCTGAACCTGTTCCGTCTGCTGGTGCAGGCCGGCGATGCGGGCATGGCCGTGGGCGAGCTGGCCGCGGCAACCGGCCTGGCCGGTGCCACGTTGACCAACCACCTGCACATCCTGCGCCGCGCCGGCCTGGTCAGCGACGAGCGTCGTGGCCGGATCATCCAGTGCCGCGCGAATTATCCGCAAATGAATGCGCTGCTCGGGTTTCTCACCGACAACTGCTGCACCGGATCGGGCACACCGTCCGATTGCGTTGCCACCAGATCATGCAAACCACCCAGGAAAATGCGATGAAACGCTTCCATGTGCATCTGCTGAGGCCGTCATGTCTGCAAAAATCCACAACGTGCTTTTCCTGTGCACCGGCAACTCGGCGCGCAGCGTGATGGCCGAGGCCCTGCTCAACGTGCTCGGGGCGGGGCGCTTCAGGGCGTTCAGCGCGGGCAGCTTTCCCAGCGGCAAGGTGCAGCCGATCGCCGCCGAGCTGGCGCGCATGATCGGTTACCACGAGCCGCTGCGCAGCAAGAGCTGGGACGAATTTGCGCAGCCGGGCGCGCCTCCGATCGACATCGTGATCACCGTCTGCGACAACGCCGCGGGCGAGGCGTGTCCGGTCTGGCCCGGACATCCGGTCACCGCGCATTGGGGCGTGCCCGATCCGGTCGCCGCCGACGGTTCCGAGGAGGCGCGCCGACGCGCCTTCAAGTCGGCCTGGATGATGCTGCGCCAGCGCATCGAGCTGTTGCTGGCGCTGCCGCTGGACAAGCTCGATCGTCTGGCGACCCAGCACGAGCTGCGCGCGATCGGCCAGACGGGGAACACCGGTGCACACTGAACTGGCGGTGACGCTGCCGGCGCGGCCGCAGATCGGTTTCTTCGCGCGCTATCTCAGCGTCTGGGTGGCCTTGTGCATCGTCGCCGGCATCGCGCTGGGGCAGGGGCTGCCGGGGGCGTTCGCGCTGCTTGCCGGCGCCGAGCTTGAGCACATCAACCTGCCGGTGGCCGTGCTGGTCTGGCTGATGATCGTGCCGATGCTGCTGAAGGTGGACTTGGCGCAGATGGCCGGCGTGCGCCGGCAGCTGCGCGGCATCGGCATCACGCTGCTGGTGAACTGGGCGATCAAGCCGTTTTCGATGGCGCTGCTGGGATGGCTGTTCGTCCGCCACGTGTTCGTCGCGTGGCTGCCGGCGGCGCAGCAGGATTCCTACATCGCCGGGCTGATCCTGCTGGCCGCCGCGCCGTGCACCGCGATGGTGTTCGTGTGGTCGCGGCTGTGCGGCGGCGAGGCGAACTTCACGCTGGCCCAGGTCGCGCTCAACGACACCATCATGGTGGTGGCGTTTGCGCCGATCGTGGCTTTGCTGCTGGGCGTGGCATCGATCCATGTGCCGTGGGGCACGCTGCTGCTGTCGGTGGTGTTGTACATCCTGCTGCCGGTGGTGATCGCACAGCTGTGGCGTGGGCATCTGCTGCGCCGGGGGGCGGCGGCGCTGCAGTGCGTGCTCGACCGCATCGATCCGTGGTCGACCGCGGCGCTGCTGGCCACGCTGGTGCTGCTGTTCGGTTTCCAGGGCGAGGCGATCCTGGCGCAGCCGCTGGTGATCGCCCTGCTGGCCGTGCCGACCGTGATCCAGGTTTATCTCAATGCCGGCATCGCCTACGGGCTCAGCCGCTGGGCGAAGGTGCCGCATTGCGTGGCGGGGCCGGCTGCGTTGATCGGCGCCAGCAATTTCTTCGAGCTGGCGGTGGCCGCGGCGATCAGCCTGTTCGGGTTGCGCTCGGGCGCCGCGCTGGCGACGGTGGTGGGCGTGCTGGTCGAGGTGCCGGTGATGCTATCGATCGTGCACATCGTGCGGCGCACCGAGCCGTGGTTCGGGCAACCGTCGCGAGCCGACGCGGCAGGCTGACGGCGATGTGATTTTTGAAATACCGGATGGGAATCTCGAATAACCGGGTTCCCGGCATTTGTAAGAGCCCACCCTGTGGGCGAAAACACGCTGCGCTGCGACCCGTGATCGCGCACAAGGTGCGCTCCTACACGCGCTCCTACGAATTGCGGGTTGTTCGAGGTGTCCGGGGGCGGCATCGGGCCGGGTTGTGCTTGGGGGAGACCACCACAACCAAGCGCGCCGGTCTGGCGCTGGAGCGCGAGATGGGTGTGGCGAACGAGCGTCCGCCGGGTTTCTGAGTCCGTCTGCCGCCGGTCGGGGCTGCGGCTTCGGCCGGATGGGCCTGTATCATGGAGGCCTGCTTTTCCACTCCGACATGATCCGATGACTGACGCCGACATACTCTCCTTTCGCGACGCCCGCAGCGTCGATGTCCCTGCCATCGTCGCGCTGGTGCAGTCCGCCTATCGCGGCGACGCCAGTCGCGCCGGCTGGACCACCGAAGCCGATCTGCTGGATGGCCAGCGCATCGATCCCGAAGGCGTGACTCAGGTCATCGGCAAGCCCGACAGCCGCGTGCTGCTGGCCGAGCGCAACGGCCGGCTGATCGCCTGCTGCCAGATCGAGAAGCAGGGCGACACCGGTTACTTCGGCATGTTCTCGGTGGTGCCGGGCGAGCAGGGGAGCGGGCTGGGCAAGCAGGTGCTGGCCGAGGCCGAACGTCTGGCGCGCGAGCAGTGGCAGTGCCGCGCGATGCGCATGACGGTGATCGAGCAGCGCGGCGACCTGATCGCCTGGTACGAGCGCCGTGGCTACCGGCGCAGCGGCGAATATCAGCCGTTCCCCTACGGCGACGAGCGTTTCGGCATTCCGCGCCGCGACGATCTGCGCTTCGAAGTGCTGGTCAAGCCGATGGCCGGGGAGACGGCATGAACGGCTGGGTCCGGGTCGGCACGCGCAGCGAATTTCTGCCGGGCGAATTCAAGGTGGTATGGGACGGCGATACGCCGATCGCGGTGTACAACATCGACGGCGCGCTGTACGCGGTCGAGGACACCTGCACGCATGACGGCGGCGACCTGGCCGGTGGCGAAGTGTTCGGCTTCGAAGTGGAATGTCCGCGCCACGGCGCCCGCTTCGATCTGCGCACTGGCGCAGTGACGAAGCCGCCGGCCTACCAGCCGATCGCCAGTTTTCCGGTGCGCGAAGAGGATGGCGTGATCTGGACACGCGACGATCGGTAAGGTCGCCGCGCCGGTGCCGGCCTGCATCGAGCAGGTCCGCCGATGTCAATCACAAGTGGTAGACGAACGCCAGCGATTCGGACAGCTGGGTGGCCGAGCCGAATCGGGTGACCAGCGGGCTGGCGGCGGCCTGGCCGAGCAGGCGTCCGTAGACCAGCGCCAGCGCGATCCCGGTATGTTGGCTGGTCGGCAGGAACAGGTCGTATTCCAGCGAGGCGAGCTCGCTGCCGGCACCGGGTTGCCAGGAAGGCACGTTCAACGCAGTCGCCTCGGTGGGGCGGATGCCGAAGAAGCGCGTCATGGCCGGCGCGTTCATCGCCTGCCAGCGCAGCGCAATGGAATGTTCAAGCAGGCCCGCCGAGGGCAGATCCCACTCGGCATACAGGTCGAGATAGGCGCCGGCGCCATTGATGTCGTGGCTCAGGTCGGCACCCGCGTCGAGCGCCTCGCTGAGCTGCCACTTCAGATAGCCGCCCATGTTGATGCGCGGCGGCAGCGACGCGATCTTGCCGCCGAGCACACCCAGGTCATCCCGCAGGCGTCCCCACTGGTAATTGCCATAGATGCCGCCGTGCAGGACGGAACCGTGCAGCAGTTCGACCTGCAGCCCATCCAGGGTGGAAAAACTGCCGTGACCCGGCCACTTGAAGTACAGATACGGCACCGGTTCGCTGCGATCGTCGCTGGCTCCGGCCCAACTGGGCATGCGCTGCGCGCCCGCGCCGAGCGCGAGTGAGGGCTTGGCTGCATCGGCCATGCCGGGCGGCGAGCACAGCGTGCACGCGAGCAGGCCTGTCGACAGCAGCACTCGATGCATGCGGGAGGAACGGGAGGGGTGCAAAAGGCGGATCATGCTGCAGCAGTATATCTATGGGCGCACCTCAAATAACCCGATTTGTAGCGCGCTTGCGCGCGATGCTTTTTGGCGATGGAGCAAGAGCATCGCGCTAGCGCGCTCCTACAAGTGCCGAGAGGTGGCGTGGCATGCCGCTCAGCCGCCGTTCGGGAACGGGAAAGGGCGCCGAAAGACAGTCTTTCTAACCTGCATGCCATCGCTGAACCGAGTGTGCTGCTGATGCCCGCATCTGGCTGGACCATCCTGTGTGATTTCGACGGCACGATTTCCGTCGAGGACGTGATCGATTCGCTGCTGGACCGTTTCGGCGGTCCGGGCTGGGAAGTGCTGGAACAGGATTGGCGCGCCGGCCGGATCGGCTCGCGCGAATGCATGGCCGGGCAGGTCGACTTGCTCAAGATGACTCGCGCGGAACTCGACAGCCATCTGGCCGGGCTGTGGATCGATCATGCGTTTCCCGGTTTCGTGGCCAGGGCGCGCGAGCTGAACGTGCCGATCCGCGTGGTCAGCGACGGGCTGGACTATGCGATCCACCAGATTCTCGGCCGCTACGGACTGGACGATCTGCCGCTGGCGGCGAACCATCTGGCA
This sequence comes from Rhodanobacter sp., assembly GCA_004322005.1. Classification (GTDB taxonomy): domain Bacteria; phylum Pseudomonadota; class Gammaproteobacteria; order Xanthomonadales; family Rhodanobacteraceae; genus Rhodanobacter. The sequence goes on from SCRF01000096.1 coordinate 50,703, forward strand.
CCGGCCACGCCGCCGAAACAGTGGCTGCTGACTTCGCCGTTCCAGGCCGACGGCTGCCGCAGCGGCACCTGCAAATGCGCCTGCGTGGCGCAGGCCCGCGGCACCGGTGCCAGGACCTTGCTGATCGGCGATGGCGCATCGGATTTCTGCGCCGCCGACCACGTCGATTTCGTGTTTGCCAAGCATCGCCTGATCGAGCATTGCCGCGCCGTCGGGATCCCCTACGTGCCGATCACCGGCTTCGAGGATGCACTCGAGTTCCTGCCCAAGTTGCTCGATGGCAGCCTGGTCAGCCATGGCCATCACGAGCTGGTTGCCGCTCAGGCCTGATCGGCCGCATCGATTTTTCGTCGTTCCTCTTCTGGCCCTATTTTCTTCTGGCCCTATTTTTCCCGGACCCATTCATGAAAATCGACAAGAACGCCGCCGGTTTCATCGACGACGCGCAACTGCTCGCCGACGAGGCCAGATACAGCTCGTTCGGCGACACCGTGCATTACGTGGACCCGCCGAAGATCTTCCGCCACGGCGCCGGCAGCTACATGTACGACACCGCCGGCACGCCGTTTCTCGACCTGCAGATGTGGTACTCGGCAGTCAATTTCGGCTACGGCAACCCGCGCCTCAACGACGTGCTGAAGCGGCAGATCGACCGGCTGCCGCAGGTGGCCAGTCAGTATCTGCACCAGACCCGCATCGAGCTGGCCAAGACGGTGGCGCTGGATGCGAAGAAGAAGTTCGGCCTGGACGGCCGCGTGCACTTCAACGTCGGTGGCGCGCAGGCGATCGAGGATTCGCTGAAGATCGTGCGCAATGCGCGCAACGGCAAGAGCCTGATGTTCGCGTTCGAGGGCGGCTATCACGGCCGCACGCTGGGCGCCTCGTCGATCACGTCGAGCTACCGCTACCGCCGCCGCTTCGGCCACTTCGGCGAGCGCGCGATGTTCCTGCCGTTTCCGTATCCGTTTCGCCGCCCCAAGGGCATGAGCGCCGAGGAGTACTCCGACAGCTGCGTGCACCAGTTCGCGCGCCTGTTCGAAACCGAATACAACGGCGTGTGGGATCCGAAGACGAACCAGGCCGAATACGCCGCGTTCTACATCGAGCCGATCCAGGGCACCGGCGGCTATGTGATCCCGCCGATGGGCTTCTTCAAGGGCCTGAAGAAGGTGCTCGACCAGTACGGCATCCTGCTGGTGGTCGACGAGATCCAGATGGGTTTCTGGCGCACCGGCAAGCTGTGGTCGATCGAGCATTTCGGCGTGACGCCCGACGTGCTGGTGTTCGGCAAGGCGCTGACCAACGGGCTCAACCCGCTGTCCGGCCTGTGGGCGCGCGAGGAGCTGATCAACCCGACGATCTTCCCGCCCGGCTCGACCCACTCGACGTTCAATTCCAACCCGCTAGGCACCGCGCTGGGTCTGGAAGTGATCAAGATGGGCTACGAGCTGGACTACGAGACCAGCGTGCCGAAGAAAGGCGCGCACTTCCTCGAAGGCCTGCGCGACCTGCAGAAACGCCACAAGGAAATCGGCGACGTCGATGGCCTGGGCCTGGCGCTGCGTGCCGAGATCTGCACCGACGACGGCTTCACCCCGAACAAGGCGCTGCTGGACAAAATGGTGGACATCGGTCTGGCCGGCGACCTGGAGCACGACGGCAAGAAGATCGGCCTGGTGCTGGACGTGGGCGGCTGGTACAAGAACGTGATCACGTTCGCGCCGTCGCTGGAGATCACCCACGAGGAGATCGACCTGGCGATCAGCCTGCTCGACCAGTTGCTGACCAAAGCCAAGAAGGGCTGAGGTTGGACGATTGGCCGGCGACCGCCCTCCGGTAGGAGCGCACCCTGTGCGCGAAAGCTCTTCGGGCAAAAGCTCTTCGCGCGAAGGCTCCTGTGCCGGCATGGACGAAGAGCTTTCGCGCACAGGGTGCGCTCCTACGGGTGTGGCGTTCATGGTTCAAGAGCTTTCGCGCACAGGGTGCGCTCCTACCGGCGCGGCGTTTTTATGGTGCGCGCTTGAGGGCCAGCACTGCGTTGAGTCCGCCGAACGCGAACGAATTGCTCAGCGCGGCACGCACCGGCATCTGCCGCCCGACATTCGGCACGTAATCCAGATCGCAGGCCGGGTCGACCACGTCGAGGTTCGCGGTGGGCGGCACCGCGTCGTCGCGCAGTGCACCGATCACCGCCACCAGTTCCAGCGCGCCGGAGGCGCCCAGCGCATGGCCGTGCATCGACTTGGTCGAGGACACCGCGAGCCGATCGGCATGGGGGCCGAACGCGAGCCGGATCGCCTTGCTCTCGGTGGCGTCGTTGGCCACGGTGCCGGTGCCGTGGGCATTGATGTAGTCGACGTCCTGCGGCGCCAGGCCGGCATCGGCCAGCGCCTGGGTCATCGCGGCGGCCGCGCCGACCGCGCTGGGCATCACGATGTCGGTGGCGTCCGCGGTCATGCCGGTACCGGCCAGTTCGGCCAGGATCACCGCACCACGGGCCTGCGCATGTTCCAGCAATTCCAGCACGAAGATGCCGGCGCCTTCGCCGAGCACGAGCCCGCGGCGATTCGCGCTGAACGGGCGACAGGTGTCGTCGGCCAGCACGCGCATCGCCTCCCATGCGCGCAGTGCGCCATAGGTCAGGCAGGCCTCGGTACCGCCGCAGATGGCCGCATCCGCCAGTCCGTAACGGATCATCTGCGCGGCCTGGATGATTGCGTGGTTCGCCGAGGCGCAGGCGCTGGCCACGGCGAACGTCGGGCCGCGCAGCCCATAGGCGATGCTGATCTGGCTGGCCGACGCATTCGTCATCAGCCGCACGATGGAAAGCGGGTGCACACGCTGGGCATTCTCCCGGTAGAGCCGCCGGCTCTGTTCGTCCTGGGTGGTTTCACCGCCGACGCCGGTACCGACGATCACCGCCGTGCGCAGGCCGAGTTCACCCTGGCTGAAATCAAGGCCGGATTGCGTGATGGCCTCGCGGGCCGCGTGCAACGCGAATTCCGAGGTGCGGTCGAGCATGGGCAGGGTGCGCTCGTCGATGTTCGCTGCCGGATCGAAACTGGCCGGCACCTGCGCGGCGATCTTCACCCGCAGGCGATCGGCATCCTCGTGGCGCAGCGGGCCAATGCCGCTGCGGCCCTCGCGCAGGCCTTGCCACAGCGTCTCGGCGCCCACGCCGAGCGGGCTGATCGCCCCCATGCCGGTGACGACCACCCGGCGCGTCGACAGGTTGGCCATCAGTGGTTTCCTTCGCCCGCCGCCGCCTTCTCGTCGAGCGCCTTCTGCACCGCCTCGACCAGGCTGCTGGCCGTGTCGCTGTCGAAATTGGCGCCCTGCTGGTCGGGGAAGGTAATGTTGAAGTGCTCCTCGATGTCGAAGATCAGCTCGATCGCCTCCAGCGAGGCGATGCCCAGATCCTTGAGGGTGGATTCGGGTTTGATGGCCGCCACGTCGATCTTGGCCTGCTTGGCGATGATCTCGAACACTTTTTGCTGGGTCGCATCGTTCATGACGAGTGGTTTCCTGGTGGCAAACAAAATTTCATGCAGCTTCTAGTCTAGGCAAATTAGCTTACCCATGCCTTTCATCGCCCAATTGGAACCGGATGCCCTGCTTGGGGCTTTCATGGCACACCCGCCGATCGGCTTCACGGTGGAGCGCTCGCCGCAGGGCATGCCCTGCTTTGTCGCGCCGTTCAACCTGCTGACCACGGCAGACGACTCGCTGCGCCGGCACGTCAGCGCGCTGCCGCTTCATCGCTACTGGGGGCGCCTGCTGCAGTGGCGCACCCGCTTCGCCGGCACCACGGTGTCGGAGTATGCGCCGCTGCCGGCCGGGGTTGCACCCGCGGCGCTGGCTCGCGGACTGAAGGCGGCGTACGGGCGGGAATGCCGGCTGCTGATCGTCAAGGACATCGCGCAGGATTCGCCGTTGCTGAACGATGCCGAAAATGCGTACGCGCGCGAATTCGCCAGCGCCTGCGAAGCCGCCGGGTTCGTGCTGCTGGAAGGGCAGGCGCTGGCCTGGCTGCCGATCGATTTCGCCTCGGACGACGAGTACCTGGCGCGGCTGTCGTCCGGCCGGCGCAAGAACATCCGACGCAAGCTGCGTTCGCGCGCGCAACTGGAGATCGAAGCGGTGCGCACCGGCGATCCGCGTTTTCGCGACGAGGCCACGCTGGCGGCGTTCCATGCGTTGTTCGACAATGTCTATGCGCAAAGCGAGATCCACTTCGACCGCTTGAGCGCGTCGTTCTTTCGTGCGGTGCTGCAGGACGGCGACAGCGGCGGCGTGATGTTCGTGTATCGGCACGCCGGGCAGATGATCGGATGGAACCTCTGTTACGAACACGGTGGCAAGCTGATCGACAAGTACGTCGGCTTCGCCTACCCGCAGGCGCGCGAGCACAACCTGTATTTCGTCAGCTGGATGCACAACCTCGACTACGCGCGCCGGCAGGGACTGACCCACTACGTGGCCGGCTGGACCGATCCCGAAGTGAAGTCGTTCCTGGGCGCGCGCATGACCTTTACACGGCATGCGGTGTATGCCCGCAACCCCTTGCTGCGCGCGCTGCTGCGTCGCCTGGGCGGTCATTTCGAAAGCGATCGCAGCTGGCAGGCTGCGGTGGGTGCCACCGATGAATGAGCTCGCGAATCGGCCTGTGGTGCTGGATATCGATCGATCGGTCGGGCCGCTGCCCAACCGGCTGGTATTGCCGCTGGAACACTGGCAGGAGTCGATGCGCTTCGCCTGTTCGATGGCGAGCATGCGGCGTTTCCGCACGATGCTGGATGAGTTGCTGCCGGCCGAACACGGCACCGTGTTCATGGGCAGCGGCGACTTCCATCACCTGAGCTGGCCGTTGATCGCGCGACTTCGGCCGCGCACGCCATTTCAAGTGGTGGTGCTGGACAACCACCCCGACAACATGCGCTTTCCGTTCGGCGTGCATTGCGGTTCGTGGGTGCGCAAGGCAGCAATGCTGCCGCAGGTCAGCCATGTGCACGTGCTGGGCATTACCTCGGACGACATCGGCGGCTGCCATGCGTGGGAAAACTATCTGACCCCGCTGCTGCGCGGAAAGCTGAGCTGTTGGAGCATCGGCGTGGACACCGGCTGGGCGCGCCGGCTCGGCCTGGCCCGCGCGTTCCGCGGCTTCGACACCGCCGAGGCGCTGGTCGATGCGTTCGTCGAACGCGAGCGCACGCAAACCGCGCCGAGCTATCTGTCGATCGACAAGGACGTGTTCGCGCCCGAAGTGGCGCACACCAACTGGGACCAGGGCCGGCTACTGACGCATCACGCGCTGGCGCTGATCGGCAGTCTGCGCAACGGACTGGTCGGCAGCGACATCAACGGCGAGGTCTCGCATTACCAGTACCAGAGCTGGTGGAAACGCAAACTGTCGGCGCTGGACGAGCAACCCGCGATCGATCCGGCCATGCTGGCCGACTGGCAGGCGCAGCAGCAAGCGCTGAACCTGCGGTTGCTGGAGGCGATCGCGGCACGGCAGGGCTGATTCAGCCAGAAGTCGAAGGGCGCTATAGCACTACTGTATGGGCCGGATCAATAAGAAAAATTCCCATTTACTGGCAAAACCCGTTTCGCAACAATGCGATCCAACGGATCCGGTCTGGCCACGCAACAGCTGCGGACAGCCGGGCCATCGATCGGCGGCAACGGGGATACGGTTTTGTCACAGGGATTGTTTCGCCAGGAAGCGATAGACGCCCAAACCGCGCCGTCACTGGGAACGGTGCGTCTGGCAACACCCGTTTCGCACCAGGTCTGGACACTGGCCGCACTGGGTGTCGCTGCCGGCATTGTGGTCTGGCTATTCGTTGGCCAGTACACCCGCCGTGAGCACGTTACCGGCAGCTTGGTGCCGCAGGCCGGGCTGATCAATGTCACCGCGCGCAGCGCGGGCACCGTAACGAAAATCGACATCGCCGAAGGCGCGATCGTGCATGCTGGTGATGTATTGCTCACCATTTCCAGCGAGCGCAGCAGCGCCTCGATGGGCGACACCTCGGCCGCGATCAGTGCGCAGCTGCGCCTGCAGCAGGCTCGGCTGCAATCAGATATTGCCGATACCCAGCACCTGGCCGACGAACAGGCCCGCGACTTGCACATGCAGCAGAACATGCTGCAAAAGCAGATCCATCAGGTCGATGCGCAGTTGGCGATCGAACAGCGCCAGGTCGACGGATTTTCGGCCCTTCTCAAGAGGCTGCAGTCGCTCGGCGCCAAAGGCTACGTGTCCGCCCTGGACATCCAGCAACAACAGACGCAGGAACTCAACGCGGAGGGACAAGTCAAGTCGCTGGCGCGGCAGCGCTACGAAAGCATGCAGCAATGGAGCAGCGCGAGTGACCAACTGACCCAGCTGCCCCTCGCGACGGCGGCCAAACTGGATGCGCTGCGAAGCCAGATGGCGCAGAACGAAGAGGCGCTTGCACAGAGCGAAGCGGATCGCGCGACCGTGTTGCGCGCGCCATCGGATGGCGTGGTGTCGGCGATGTTGATCAAGCCCGGCCAGGCCGTAACCGCCGGCCAATCCCTGTTGGCGCTGATGGCGAAGGATTCGCCCCTGCAGGCGCAGCTGCTGGTGCCCAGCAGTGCGATCGGTTTTGTGCACGTGGGCAGCGACGTGGTGTTGCACTACCAGGCTTTCCCGTATGAGAAGTTCGGCGTGCAACACGGCACCGTGGCCGGCATTTCGCGCAGTGCGCTGACCCCGAGCGAAATCACCACCCTGCTCGGCCAGCAGCCACCGCAGGAGGCGCTCTACCGCGTGCAGGTGCGCCTGGCGACACAGCACATCGAGGCCTACGGCACGCTGCAGCCGTTGAAGCCGGGCATGGTGCTGGACGCGGACATGTTGCTGGACAAGCGCCGCATGATCGAATGGGTCTTCGAGCCGCTGTACGGCATGGGCCGTCGCTACGCGGGGAGCCTCTGATGCCTGCGCTGTTCCAGCCGGCGGATGATGAGGCGATTGTCGGCGCGCGTGGGGAAGTGCCCAACAGCGATCCCGTCGAGCCGCACACACGATTGCATTTCGGGCGCAGTCGCCAACTGCCGATGATTCGCCAGAGCGAGGCGGCCGAATGCGGGCTAGCTTGTCTGGCGATGATCGCCGGCTACCACGGTCAGCACACGGAACTGCCCGCGCTGCGCCGGCGCTTTTCGTTGTCGCTCAAGGGCATCACCTTGGCGCGCTTGACCGAGATGGCCCAATCGCTGGGCCTGGCCTGCCGTCCGCTGCGTTTCGAGTTGAACGAACTCCAGCAGCTGCAGACACCCTGCATCCTGCATTGGGATCTGAATCACTTCGTGGTGCTGCGCAAAGTCAGCAAGCACGGTGTCGTCATCCACGACCCGGCCGTCGGTGAGCGCACGTTCAAGCTCGATGATCTGGGCAAACATGTGACAGGCGTGGCGGTGGAAGCGAGCAAGGGTCCGGACTTTCGGCGGAAAAAGCCCGAGCCGCCGGTGTCCCTGCGCACATTGGCTGGCTCCATTCAGGGCCTTGGCCGCGCTCTTGCAACCATTTTCGGGTTGGCGCTGGCCTTGGAACTATTCGGCCTGCTGGCGCCGCTCTTTCTGCAGATGGTGGTGGATCAGGTGCTCGCCGATGGGGACCACGATCTGTTGACGTTCCTGGGGTTGAGCTTCCTTCTGCTGATGGTGCTGCAGACGGCGGTCTCGGCGCTGCGCACGTGGACCGTGCTATGGCTGGGCACCCACTTCAGCCTCAACTGGACCGGCAACGTGTTCCAGCACCTGTTGCGGCTGCCGCAGGCGTACTTTCTCAAGCGGCACTTGGGCGATGTCGTGTCGCGCTTCGGGGCCATCTCGGCCATCCAGCACACCCTCACCACCCGCTTCGTGGAGGTCGTGCTCGACGGCCTGATGGCTACGTTGACGCTCGTAGTCCTGCTGCTGTACAGCCCGCTGCTGGCCGGCCTCACGGTGGCTGCCGTGGTGCTGTATGGCGTGCTGCGCATGCTGTATTTCCGGGTGTTCCGCGAAGCCAATCTTGGCCAGATCGTGGTTCAGGCCAAACAGCAAAGCAGCTTCATGGAAGCGGCGCGCGGGGTGCAGACGCTGCAGTTGTTCAATCAGGTGCCGGCGCGTTCGGCACGTTACCTCAACGCGACGGCCGATACGCTCAACGCCGGTGTCGCGGTGCAACGGCTCAACCTGGTATTCGGGTCCATCCAAAGTCTGACCTCCGGGGCGCAGCGGATCGCGATCCTGTGGCTGGGCGCGTGGCTGGCGCTCAAGGGTCAATTCAGCGCCGGCATGTTGATCGCGTTCGCCGCCTACGCCGATCAGTTCACGGGCCGCGCATCGAGTCTGGTGGACTACGCGATCGAGATCCGCCTGCTGCGCATCCAAGGCGAGCGGCTGGCCGATATCGTGCTGACGCCGACCGAAATGTATGCCGAAGGCAGCTACGTGGGCCCCCACCCGGAACCGAGCCTGCGATTCGAGAAAGTGAGCTTTCGCTATGCCGAGGGCGAACCATGGATTCTGCAGGACTGTTCCTTCGAGATTGCCGCCGGCGAGTCGGTGGCCATCGTCGGCCCCTCCGGTTGCGGCAAGAGCACGCTGGTGCGCCTGCTGCTGGGGCTGCTCGATCCCCAGGGAGGCAAGATCACCGTCGGCGGCATCGATCTCAAGCACCTGGGCAAGAATCCCTACCGAAAGATGGTGGCCAGCGTGATGCAGGACGATCGCCTGTTCGCCGGCTCCATTGCGGACAACATCGCGTTCTTCGACGAAGCGGCGACACCGGAAGCTGTCGAGCAGGCTGCACGGCAAGCTGAACTGCACCAGGACATCATCACCATGCCGATGGGTTACCACAGCCTGGTCGGGGACATGGGGTCCTCGCTATCCGGAGGGCAGCAGCAACGCTTGTCGCTGGCCCGTGCGCTGTACCGCAAGCCGCAGATATTGGTGCTGGACGAGGCAACCAGCCACCTGGACCTCAAGCGAGAGCGACAAATCGCGCAGACGCTCCATCAAATGGAAGTGACGCGCATCGTGATTGCTCACCGCACCGAGACCATTGCGAGCGCGGGACGAGTGCTGGTGTTGCATAACGGGAGGGTATGGGTAAGGAAAGCGGCTGCTGGCTCAACAGACGAAAATCGGGAAGAAGTGGCGGTGAACAATTAAGAAAATATCTGC
>SCRF01000097.1 GCA_004322005.1 Rhodanobacter sp.
CCGGCATACCCGCAATCGCGCGGGCATCTGCCGCTGCTGCGGATACAGGACGGTCATCGGCAGCGACGGCGGCGGGTATGCCGGCAGAAGCTCGCGCAGACTGCCGCTCGTCAGTGCATCGGTGATGCGGTAACGCGGCATCTGCGCGATGCCCAGGCCGGCCTCGCAACAGCCGAGGTAGGCGTCCACGCCGCTGACACTGACGCAGCCCGGCAGCACGACTTCGCGCCGCTTGCGGCCGACCATGAACTCCAGCGGCTCGGCCCGGTGGGTGGTGGGCGAAACCCAGTTCACCGCCAGGTGGCCGCCCTGCAGCGCGGCCAGCGCATCGGGCAGGCCATGCCGGTGCACGTAGGCGGCGCTGGCCACGGTGACCTGTTCCAGCATCGCCACGCGGCGCCCGACCATGCCCGAATCGCCCAGTTCGCCGATGCGCAGCACGCAATCCACACCTTCACGCACCAGGTCGACGAAGCGGTCGCCGGTGCCGATGTCCAGCTGGATCTGCGGGAACCGCGCGAAGAAATCCCGCAGCGCGGGAATCACCAGCAGGCGCGCCAGCGTCGCCGGCAGGTCGACGCGCAAGCGGCCCTTCGGCTGCACCCGCGCCTCGCGGAAATCCGTCTCGACCTCGTCCACGTCGGCCAGCAGGCGCAGACAATGGCCGTAATAGGTCTCGCCGTCGCGGGTGGCACGTACGCGGCGGGTGGTCCGTTGCAGCAGCTGCGCACCCAGCCGCGCCTCCAGCCGCTTGATCGCATGGGTGACGGTGGCGCGCGGCAGGTTCAGGTCGTCCGCTGCGGCGGTGAAGCTGCCCAGCTCGACGATCCGCGTATACAGCCGCATGGCTTCGAGTCGGTCCATGGCATTGTTGCTTGTTTTGAAATGGTGATGGCCATTATTGAGCATTTATCCGCTTGCCGTCGCGGCGCACCATGCACCCACCCTCACCCACCGGAGCGACCACCATGCAGACCCGCACTCTCGGCAAGAATGGCCCCCAGGTCTCCGCCCTCGGCCTCGGCTGCATGGGCATGAGCGCGTTCTACGGCCAGCACGACGACGCCGAATCGATCGCCACCATCCACCACGCGCTGGATCGCGGCCTCAGCCTGCTCGACACCGCCGACATGTACGGTCCGCACACCAACGAGGTGCTGCTGGGCAAGGCGATCAAGGGCCGCCGCAAGCAGGCCTTCATCGCCACCAAGTTCGGCATCGTGCGCGATCCGGACAACCCGCAGGCGCGCGGCGTCAACGGTCGCCCGGAATACGTGCGCGCGGCCTGCGACGCCAGCCTGCAGCGGCTTGGCATCGACACCATCGACCTGTACTACCAGCATCGCGTCGACCCGAGCGTGCCGATCGAGGAAACCGTCGGTGCGATGGCCGAACTGGTGGCCGCCGGCAAGGTGCGCCACCTCGGCCTGAGCGAAGCCTCCGGCGCCACGCTGGAACGAGCGTCCAAAGTGCACCCGATCGCCGCGTTGCAAAGCGAATTCTCGCTGTGGACGCGCGACCCGCAAACGAACGGCATGCTCGCCGCCTGCCGCAAACTCGGCGTCAGCCTGGTCGCCTATTCGCCGCTGGGCCGCGGCTTCCTCACCGGCGCGATCCGCTCGCCGGACGATTTCGACGCCGACGACTATCGCCGCAGCAGCCCGCGTTTCATGGGCGACAACTTCGCGCGCAACCTGAAACTGGTCGAACAGGTGAAAGCACTGGCCGCCGACAAGGGCTGCTCGCCCGCGCAGCTGGCACTGGCCTGGGTGCTGGCGCAAGGCCGGGACGTGCTGGCGATCCCGGGCACCCGGAAACGCTCGCGGCTGGACGAAAACCTCGGCGCGCTCGACGTGCAGCTCAGCGCGGCCGAGCTCAAGACCATCGACGCGGTGTTCCCGCCGGACGCCGCCGCCGGCGATCGCTACGCCACGTCGATGATGCATATGGTGAACGTGTAACGCCGCTGCCGTACTCCCTCCTCTGCTCTGCACGGGCTGCCGTACTCCCTCCCTTGCTCGCAGGGGAGGGTTGGGGCGGCGCCCTTGATCTTCCCTACCCGACCGAGCATCCCCTGCCCACAGGGGAAGATGCAAGGCGGCTAAACTGCGCGGCATGAGCACGCCCGAACATTCCCCGCTCGGCAAGGACACCGGCTACCCCGACCGCTACGACCCGGACAGGCTGTTTCCGATACCGCGCGCCGACAAGCGTGCGGAACTCGGTCTGGCCGAGATACTGCCGTTCCACGGCGTGGATATCTGGAACGCCTACGAACTGTCGTGGCTCGACCGGCGCGGCAAGCCGGTCGTGGCGCTGGCCGAGTTTCGCGTGCCGGCGGCTTCGCCGTACATCATCGAGTCGAAGTCGTTCAAGCTGTACCTCAACGGCTTTGCGCAGGAGCGCGTAGCCGATGCCGACGCGCTCGCCGCCACGCTGGTGCGGGATCTGTCCGCCGCGGTGGGCGCCGTGGTCAATGTGCAGCTGAGCGCAGCCAGCGCAACCGCACACCATCTTGCCGATCTGGACGGCTATCTGCTCGACGACCAGCTGCTTGAGATCGATCATTACGGACCCCCGCGAGCCGATTTCCTGGGCACGGATGCCACCGCTCAGGCGATCGAGGAAACGCTGGTCTCGCATCTGCTGCGTTCCAACTGCCCGGTCACCGGCCAGCCCGACTGGGGCAGCGTGCAGATCGCCTATCGCGGCACGCCGATCGGGCATGCCGGTCTGTTGCGTTATCTGGTGTCGTTCCGCAATCACAACGAATTCCACGAGCAATGCGTGGAACGCATCTTCGTCGACCTGATGCAGCGTTGTGCACCGCAGCAACTCAGTGTTTATGCGCGCTATACGCGACGCGGCGGCCTCGACATCAACCCGTTCCGCAGCAGTACGCCGATCACCCCGGACAACCCGCGCAGCGCTCGTCAGTGACGAGCGCTGCATCATCACTGCGTGAAGGACACGTTGCAGCGCCACCGGTAATCGGCGCTTCATATCCACTGCGTTAGCCTTGGCGACCTGACCAAAGCGCCCGGACGGCGTTGCGGCAACGGCCAGGGATCGGCATTCGCCACGTCATCGACACCGGAGTCTCCGCCATGACACTTTCCCCACGCAGCGCCGTGCTTTACAGCGCCAGCCTTGCCGCCCTGCTGCTGCTCAGCGCCTGCGGCAAGCACGAATCGGCGGCACCAACCGGCCAGCCGGCGGCAGCCGGCACCGCAGCAGCAAGCTCCACGATGGCACCGGCACCGGCCACCAGCGGCACGGCAGCGAACATGGCACCGCCTTCGACCGTCAAGCAGCCCGCGGCAGCGGCCTCCGCAGCCGCGACGCCAGCCCCCACGCCCATCACGGTAGCCAAGCTGACCCTTGGCAGCGCGGTCAATGCCGAACATCAGATAACCCGCCCCGGCACCCGCTTCGCCTCCGACGAAAAGACCATCTATGCCAGCGTCGCCACCGAGGGACAAAGCCGCGACGCCACCCTCAACGCCACGTGGCGTTATCTGGAAGGCAAAGGTCAGCTGGTCAGCAGCATCAGCCAGTCGATCGCCACCGACGGTCCGGCGATCACCACCTTCAAGGTGCAGAACCCGGATCTGTGGCCCGAGGGCAAATACAAAGTCGAGATCTCGCTCGACGGCAAACCGGTGGCCCAGCAGAGTTTCGAGATCAGCAAGCGCTGACGTTGGCGCGGCGTGCCGAATGGCCGGAGAGGCGCGATGGCTCCGGTCATCCTGCTGGCGAAAGGTGAAAATGCGCGCGCGTTTCGACGCCCCTCAAGCGCGTGCCAGGACTGGCCCACGCCGCACGCATTGGATACCGCGGGCAGCCTGACAACGAAGCAGACGATCGGCCGCCGGCGCAGATGCCGGAACGTGCCGGCCGCGATGGTGAACCCGCTCCCCGGCGAGGCTCAGCCGGTCGCTGTCTGTGTCTTGCCCAGCGCCCGCAATCGCTTCTTCTGCGCCTTGCGCTCCTTGCGCGCGGCCTGGCGGATCTTGCGATCGTGATTCCACAGGTAGATCGCCGGGGTGCTGAGCAGGGTCAGCAGCTGCGACACCAGCAGGCCGCCGACGATCGCAATGCCTAGCGGCTGGCGCATTTCCGAACCGATGCCGAAGCCGATCGCCAACGGCAGTGCAGCACCCATCGCCACCAGCGTGGTCATGGTGATCGGGCGAAAGCGCACCAGCGCGGCTTCGCGGATCGCATCCGGTGCCGACAGGCCACGCTCGCGCTGCGCGACCAGCGCGAAGTCGACCATCAGGATCGCGTTCTTCTTGACGATGCCGATCAGCATCAGGATCGCGATGATCGCCATCAACGAGAGCTGCGTCTGCGTCACCAGCATCGCCAGGAACGCGCCGGCACCGGCCGCCGGCAGCGTGGACAGGATGGTCAGCGGATGGCCGAGGCTTTCGTAGAGGATGCCGAGCACGATATACATCGCCAGGATCGAGCCGAGCAGCAGCACCATGCCGTTGGACTGCGCCTGCTGCAGGCGCTGGTTGGCGCCGGTGAAGTCCACATGGATGCCGCCCGGCAGGCCGGCCGCGAGCGCCGCCTGTTTCACCAGTGCGATGCCGCGGCTCTGCGGCACGCCCTTGGCGAGGTTGTAGGTGATCGTGGCCGCTTCCATCTGGTTGTGGTGGCGGATGCGGATCGGGCTGATGCCCGGTTTCAGCTGTGCCAGCGCGGAGAGCGGAATCATCCTGCCCTGCCGGTTGCGCACGCGGATATTCAACAGCGCCTGCGGGCTGAGGCTTTCCGCGGGGTTGGCGCTGAGCACCACCGAGTACTGGTTGATATCGGAGTAGATCGTCGACACCTGGCGCTGGCCAAACGAGTTGTACAGCGCGCTATCGATCGCGCCCAGGCTCACCTGCAGGCGTGCCGCGGCCTCGCGGTCGACCCGCAACTGCTGCTGCTTGCCGACTTGGTCGAAGTCGCTGCCGACGTCGCGGAATTGCTCGATCGTGCGCATCTGCCGCACCATCTTCAGTGCCCATGGCTGCAGGTCGCCACCATTGCTGCTGGCCAGCTGGAATTCGTACTGGCCACCGTTATCGCCGCTGCCGCCGCCACCGAGGAACTGTACCGGGCGGAGTTCAATCTCCACCTCGGGCAAGGCAGCGAACTGCTTGGACAGCCGTTCGATGATCTTCTGGATCGTTTCGGGGCGCTCGCCTGGACCGTTGCCACGCGGCTTCAGGTCGACAAACATCCGCGCGCTATTGCCCACGGCACCGCCGCCGCCGCCATTGCCGCCGAGCATGGTGAGCGTGTCGAGCACGGTCGGATCGGCCTGCATGACGCGGATGATCTGCTGCGCGCGTTCGGCCAGCACCGTGGGCGCGATATTGGCATCGGCGCTGATCTGCAGCTGCAGCTGGCCGGTGTCCTCCTCGGGCATGAAGCTGCCGCCAGCGGTCTTGACCACCGCAAAGCCGAGCACGCCGGTAAGGATCAGCAGGGTCAGCGGCTGCCAGCGCATGATCCGGCGATGGTGCAGCGCCCAGTCCAGCGCGCGCTCGTACAGACGCAGCAGGCCGCGATCGAATCGCTCCGCGGCCTGTTCCAGCCGCCCTGGCGGTTTGCGCTCGGCGGTTTCGTGCTTGAGCAATCGGCCGCATAGCGCCGGGGTGAGCGTGAGCGAGACGATTGCCGAGATCACCACCGCGGCGGTCAGCGTCACCGAGAATTCGCGCAGCAGCATCACCAGCATGTTGTTGCCGAACAGCAGCGGCGCGAACACCGCCACCAGCGACAGCGTGATCGAGACCACCGTGAAGCCGATCTCGCCGACGCCGGTCAATGCCGCCGGCAATGGCGGCGCGCCGTGCTCCATGTGCCGCACGATGTTCTCGATCACCACGATCGCATCGTCCACCACGAAGCCGATGCTCAACACCAGCGCCACCAGCGACAGCGTGTTGAGGGTGTAGCCGAGCGTCCACATCACCACGAAGGCCCCGGCCAGCGACAGCGGCACGCTCAGCATGGCGATCAGCATGGGGCGCGACCGGCGCAGGAACACCAGCATCACCAGTGCCACCAGCACGATCGAGATCAGCAGCGCCACCTCGACCTCGTGCAGCGCCGACCTGGTGGTCTGGGTGAGATCGAATATAGGCGTAATGCTGACGTTCGCCGGCAGCGACGCGGCCAGCTGCGGCAGCCTGGCGCGGATCGCCGCCACCGTGGCCACCGCGTTCGCCTCCGGCCGCTTGGTGATCTGCAGGCCCACCGTGCGCGCGCTGCCGGTGCCGACGCTGGAGAACCACGCCGCCTGATACTGGTCCTGCTGGCCGCCGTAGACCCTGGCGACGTCGGACAGCCGCACCGGCGTACCGTTCTTCATCGCGATCAGCAGATGGGCGAACTGTTGCGGTTCGTGCAGGCCGTCGGTCGCGGTCACCGTCGTCTGCGTGCGGCCGTCGCTCAGCGTGCCCTGCGGCGAGGTGACGTTGGCCGCACGCAAGGCATTGGCGACATCGTTGGCGGTGAGTCCCTTGGCCGCCAGTGCGTTGCTGTCCAGTTCGATCCGCACCGCATGCGGAGTGCCGCCGAACACCTCTACCTGGGCCACCCCGTCGATCTGTGCCACGGCGGGCTTGAGCAGCGTGTCGGCGAGGTCGAACAGCTTGTCCTGCGGCAGCCCGGTCGAGGTCAGCGTGATGAACAGGATCGGGATCTGCGAGGTATCGAACTTGAAATACTGCGGTGGCGACGGCATGCCCGTGGGCAGGTCGACGGCCGCCGCGTTGATCGCCGCCTGCACGTCGCGCGCGGCGCTGTCGGCGGTGCGGCTGAAATTGAAACGCACCATCACCGAGGCGGCACCTTCGCGGGCATTGCCGTACATCTCGTCGATGCCCGGGATCTGTCCCAGATGGCGCTCCAGCGGCGCCAGCACGGTGTTGGCCATGGTCTGCGCGCTGGCGCCGGGCTGGTTCGCCACCACGTAGACGCCGGGAAAATCCAGCGACGGCAGCGCGGCGACACCGAGCAGCAGATAGGCGCTGATGCCGGCAAGGAACAGGCCCAGCGCCAGCAGCGACGTCCCGACCGGGCGGCGGATCATCGGCGCAAAGACGTTCATCGCGCCTCCGTGACCGGCCGGCAGGACGGCGTATCGTGGCTGGCACACAGGCACACGGCAATCGGCGATGGCGCGGCAGGGGCAGGGGCAGGGCTCTGGATCATGCGGACTTTATGCCAGTTACCGCGCTCCAGCGTATGTGCCTGAAGTCCACACCGTGTCGAAAGACAGGGGGCGGTTTTTTTGGAGCGATTGTGGAGCGCGCTTGCGCGCGATGCTTTTCGCTCGACATAGAAGCATCGCGCGCAGGCGCGCTCCACAAGTCACGCCCGTCGCCCACAGGGTGGGCTCCTACGGGTGCGTGGAGGGGCTGTAGCGCAGGGTCAGATACCAGGTGCGGCCGAGCTGGTTGAAGAAGTACGCGGTTTCGTAATGGTGCGCGAAGGCGTTGGACAGCCGGGCCTGCACCTGCCAGTCCGGGGCAAACTGGTAACTGGCACGGAACGCCACGGTGCTGTAGCCGCCCAGGCGATGGCTGTTGGCGAGGTCGTCATAGCTGCGGCCGGCAGCATACAACGTGCTGCCGATGCCGAATGCGCCAAAACGGCGATCCAGATCGATCCGCGCGGTACGCTCGGGACGCCGCGGCAGCAGGTGGCCATCGTCCGCGCCGCCACGGTTCAATGGCTGCTGCAAAGTGAGGTAACCCTGCACGCGCCAGCCATCGAGGTTCGCGCCCAGCTGACCTTCCACGCCGCGGATCCGTGCCTGATTGATGTTCATCGGGTAATAGTTGCTGTCCAGCGTGATCAGCTGATCGATCCTGGTCTGGTACGCGTTCAAGGCCCAATTCCAGCCATCGAGCTGCTGCGCGAGGCCGAGCTCTCCGCTACGCGACTTCTCCGGTTTCAAGTCCGGATTGGCCGAGGGAATCCCGAAGAACGGCGGATAGTAGAGATCGTTGAAGGTCGGCGCGTGGAATGCCGTGCCGTAACTGGCGGTCAGCCGCAGACCATGATCGAAGCGGTAACCCCAAGCCGCGGCACCGGTGGCGTGGTCGCCGAACTGCTGGTTGTGATCGCGCCGCAGCGACAGCTGCACTTCGTTGCGGCCAAAGCTGCCCTGGTACTGCGCATAGCCACCGGTGTCGTCGCGGTTGCTGGCCAGATAGCCGGTGCTGCTGCCGACGTGTTCCTGCTGATAGTCCACGCCCACGGTCAGCAGCTGATCCGGCGCCAGCGCGATGTCGTTCTGCCACGACGCCTGGTTGCGCCGCGAGTTGGTGAAACCGGTCGGCGTGCGCGGGTAGTAGGTGCCGAAGTAGGTGCCCTGGTAGGACGTGGTGGAGAGATCCTTGCTCTGCCCGGCGTTCAGCGTGACTTGCCACGCCTGCAGCGGCGAGAAGCTCAGCCGTGCACTGACAACCCGTTGCTCATTGATGGCCCGGTTGCCGCCGTAGGGGCTGCCGGTATATTCGACGTCGTTCTTGCTGCGCAGCCAGTCCAGCGCCAGTTCGGTGCCGTTGTCCCAGCGGTAGCCGCCGTTCGCCGCGCCGTTCCAGTTGCGAAAGGCATCGGGCCGCGGATCGTCGACGAAGCAACCCGCGCCAGCCTCGGCCGCGCCCAACCGGCAGGCCGGGATGCCGCTGGTGTACTGGCCGCCGAGGCTGAGGTTGTACCAGGCGTGCTGGTCGCCGCCGGACAGGCCGGCCTCGCTGCCGAACAGGCCGTGACTGCCGGCCGTCGCGCTCAGCGACGGCGCGAGGCCGCCATCGCGCTGGCCGTGGCGGGTGAAGATCTGGATCACCCCGCCGATGGCGTCCGCGCCGTACAGGCTCGAACGCGGGCCGCGCACGATCTCGATCCGTTCGATCTGCTCGACCGGAATCTGCTCCAGCGATGCCAGCCCGGCTGTCACCGAGCCGATTCGCATGCCGTCGATCAGCACCAGCGTGTGGGTGGAGTTGGTGCCGCGCAGGAACAGCGAGGTCTGCTCGCCGAGGCCGCCGGCCTGGGCGAAGGTCACGCCGGGCAGGCCGGTCAGCAGATCGGCCACCGAGGCCGGCTGCAGCCGTTCGATGTCGGCGCGGGTGATCACCGTGACCGAGGACAAGGCGTCATCGACGGTGATCGCGGTACGCGTGGCGGTGACGATCACCGGCGCCAGCGCATTGGCGCGGCCCGGATTGCTGCCCGAATCAGGAACCCCCAAGTCGGCCGCCTGCGCGGCCATCGTGCAACCGAGCAGCGCCGCTGCCAGCAAAGTCTTGTTCATGTCTTTCCCTCGCCGCGCACCCGCGCACGGCTCATGTGGCCAATGAGCTGGCGGCAGGCGGGAGGAAGACGGAACGACGGGCAGGGGTGAACGCCACGGCACGTGGTTCAGCCTCGCCCACCGCGAGCTACCAGGAATCGTTCAGGCCGGTCTCCGGGCTTACGAGTGACGTGCGGTGTGTCCGCATGCCTCGAACAGCGCCTTCCCGTGCCATGCACAGTGGCGTTCGCCGTTCGAAAAACTCGCTTACCGTTGCGGGGGCAGCGCCGGCCTTGCAGTGCGACAAGCGCACCACGCACCGGCTTCCCGTTTCATCCCTTGGGCGACGAACCCGTCGGGACACCTGAACCGCGCCAGTGTAGCTTCGGACGGCTATCCGGGCAATGCGCAGGCTTGAAATGCGGGGGCGCAGCGTAGGAGCCCACCCTGTGGGCGATGCTCTTCGCGGACGCTGGCAAAGAGCTTTCGCCCACAGGGTGGGCTCCTACGCAGCCACGCCATCGATCCAGCTCTGCCGGATGCGGAAATCGTCATGCTTCGGGACCAGGTCCGCCCGATGGCCGGCGCGACGTGCGCCCACGCTGGCGAAATGTCTGTGCGGGCATCCCTGCTCCGCTGTTCAGTCGGTCTGCAGTTCGGCGACAAAATCATAGATGTCGCCGCGATACCAGGAACTGGTGAATTCGACCACCCGGCCATCATCCAGAAAACTGCGCCGCTCGATGCTCAGCCCCGCGCTGCCTGCAGCCACGTGCAGCAGCCGCGCCTGATGGGCATTCAGCGACACCGCACGCAAGCGTTGCAGCGCCCGGCGCGGGCGGCAGTTGAGTTTTTCCAGGGCCTCATACAGCGAGTCGTGCACCAGCATGGGATCGGGCAGCAGGCTGGCAGGCACCACGCTGCGCTCGATCGCCAGCGGCTCGTCCTGGCCGTAGCGCACCCGATGCAGCCGCACCACCAGCGAGCCCGGCGACAGGTTCATCGCCATGGCTTCTTCCGGCGTCACTTCGCCGATCCCGCGCTCGAAAAATTCCGAACGCGGGCGCAAACCACGCTCGCGCAGATCCTCGGTGAAACTGGTCAGCCGCGACATCGGCTTGACGATGCGTTCGGCGATGAAGGTGCCCGCACCGTGGCGCTGGGTCAGCAAACCCTCCTCGACCAGCCCGGCAATTGCCTTGCGGACAGTCACCCGCGACAGCTTCAGCACCTGCGACAGATCGCGCTCGCTGGGCAGCGCCTGCCCTGGCTCGATATCACGATGCTCGACCACATTGCGGATCGCCCGCCGCAGGCGCAGGTAGGCCAGCGGTTGATGGGTGGCCGGATCTTCGCAGATCCGGCGATATTCGTTGAGCAAAGCAGTTTCCATTGTTACTAAACATACCAATACCAATCCACTTGCGCAATCACCGCGTGAATTGTCTTGCGAGAAGATTCGGCAGGCGATGTAAATCAATCGCAGCGGGGGATGCGATGGAATCTGGAGCAATGCGACGGGCCCAACGTCTGGCGTTTGTGGTATTTCACTGGTACTATTGCAAAGAGCTCGGGCAGTCGCGCATTGGCCACTGCCTGCCATCCGGCATCGTGTCGAGGACAATGTGTGACTGCATCTTCCCAAGTGGTCGAACTGTTCGATCTGGTCATTTTCGGCGGGACCGGCGATCTCGCCGTGCGCAAGCTGTTGCCTGCCCTGTTTCACCGTTTCGCCGACGGACAGATCCCGGCCGGCAGCCGGATTATCGGCATCGCCCGCGAGGCGCTGGACGACGATGGTTATCGCGCCCTGCTGCGCAAGGCGCTGGTCGCCTCGGACGGCAGCCTCGGAGCCGAGCAGCTCGATACCTTTCTGCAGCTGGTCGCTTACCGGCCGCTGGATGCACGCAAGGCCGATGGCTGGGACGATTTCGCCGCGCTGATCGGCGAACATCCCGATCATGTCCGGGTATTCTACCTGTCCACCTCGCCGGAATTGTTCGTCGACATCTGCGCACGGCTTGGACAGTACGGGCTCAATCAAGGCGCGTCGCGGGTGGTGCTCGAAAAGCCGGTCGGTCGCGACCTCGCCAGCGCGAACCAGATCAACGACGACGTCGGTCGCGTATTCGACGAATCGCAGACTTTCCGCATCGACCATTACCTCGGCAAGGAAACGGTGCAGAACCTGCTCGCGCTGCGCTTCGGCAACGCGCTGTTCGAACCGTTGTGGAATGCCGGGCACATCGACCACGTGCAGATCACCGTGGCCGAAACGATTGGCGTAGGCCATCGTGCCGCCTACTACGACCGTGCCGGCGCATTGCGCGACATGCTGCAAAACCACATGCTGCAGCTGCTGTGCATGGTCGCGATGGAGCCGCCGTCCTCGCTGTCGCCCGACGCGGTGCGCGACGAAAAGCTGAAAGTGCTGCGCGCCCTGAAGCCCATCGACGACAGCAATGCCGCCCAGCTCACCGTACGCGGCCAGTACCGCGCCGGCGTGGCCGAAGGCGCCAGCGTACCCGGTTATCCGGACGAACTGGGCAACGCCAAGTCCAACACCGAGACCTTCGTGGCGCTGAAGGCGGAAATCGCCAACTGGCGCTGGGCCGGCGTGCCGTTCTACCTTCGCACCGGCAAGCGCCTGCCGAACCGGGTGTCCGAAATCGTGGTCGTGTTCAAGGCGGTGCCGCATTCGATCTTCGATCCGTCCACGGGCTCGCTGGCGCAGAATCGGCTGGTGCTGCGCCTGCAGCCGGATGAGGGCGTCAAGCTGTGGCTGACCATCAAGCATCCCGGCCCCGGCGGCCTGCGCCTGCGCCACGTACCGCTGGACATGAGTTTCGCCGAAGCGTTCGGGGTGCAGCAGCGCGATGCGTACGAGCGGCTGTTGCTGGACGTGGTTCGCGGCAATCCCACCCTGTTCATGCGCCGTGACGAAGTGGAAGCGGCATGGCGCTGGGCCGATCCGATCCTTGCCGCATGGGGCGCCAGCGGTGTGCCGCCGAAACCGTATGCCGCCGGCAGCTGGGGCCCGAGTGCCGCGGTGGCGCTGATCGAACGCGACGGGCGCACCTGGCATGACGACAGTGAATAGCTCGCGCTTTTCGCTGCCGCACCCGCCCGCGCCAACGCAGGCGGCACGCTTTCACTCACCTGCCGGCCGCGCATGCACCGACAGCTGACCGCCGGGCACGCCATGACTTCCATCTCCATCCCTTTGAATATCACCACACGCAATTTCACCGATAACCGTGCCCAGGCCCAGGCGCTGGCCGCGGAGGTCGCCGAACACCTGCGCAGCGCACTGACGGCACGCGGCCATGCCGTACTCGCGGTCTCCGGTGGCAGTACCCCGACGGAGTTCTTCGCCCACCTCTGCGGCGAGCCGCTGGACTGGGCGAAGGTGCAGGTAACCCTGGTCGACGAACGCTGGGTGCCTGACAGCGACGAGCGCTCCAATGCGCGGCTGGTGAAATCACTGTTGCTGCAGCAAGCGGCCAGTGCGGCGTCCTTCATCCCCTTGTACACCGGTGCGGCGACGCCGGAGGCCGGGCAGGCCGAAGCCGCCGCGCGCATCGGCGCGCTGCCGCAGCCATTCGATGTCGTGGTGCTTGGGATGGGCGACGACGGTCACACCGCATCGTTCTTTCCCGGTGGCGACCATCTGGCCGACGCACTCGACCCGGAAGGTCGTATCCGCGTGCTGCCGATGCGCGCACCGGCTGCCGGCGAACCCCGCATCACGCTCTCCCTGCCGGCCTTGCTGGCTACCCGTGCGCTGTATCTGCTGGTCAGCGGCGAGAAGAAGCGCGTCCTGCTGGACCATATCCAACTGGGTCTGGACGCGGCCCGCGACTACCCGGTGCGTGCCGTGCTGACCCAGCAGCGCGTGCCGGTGGCGGTGTATTGGTGCCCGTAGGAGCGCACCCTGTGCGCGATCGGATTTACGGCGCCACCGCTTCGTTGGCTTTTCGCGCACAAGGTGCGCTCCTACACCCCCGGAATCAATCATGAGTACATTGCACCCCGTTGTCGCCGAAGTCACCGACCGCCTGCGCGAGCGCAGCCGCGAGACGCGTGCCGCCTATCTGCATCGGATCGACGCCGTCGACCGCAGCGGGCCGCAGCGCGAGCACCTGTCGTGCGGCAATCTCGCCCACGGTTTTGCCGCCTGCGGCAGCGCCGACAAGGATGCGCTGCGCCACGGCCGGCGCGCCAATCTGGCCATCGTCACGGCCTACAACGACATGCTTTCGGCGCATCAGCCGTATGAGCGCTACCCCGCGCTGATTCGTGCGATCGCCCGCGATGCCGGTTTCACTGCGCAGGTCGCCGGCGGCGTACCGGCCATGTGCGACGGCGTCACCCAGGGCCAGCCCGGCATGCAGCTGTCGCTGTTCTCGCGCGATCTGGTGGCGATGGCCACCGCGGTAGCGCTGGCGCACGACATGTTCGACGGCGCGCTGTACCTGGGCATCTGCGACAAGATCGTGCCCGGCCTGCTGATCGGCGCGCTCAGCTTCGGCCACCTGCCCGGTGCGTTCGTGCCGTCCGGGCCGATGCCCAGCGGCATTCCCAACGAGCAGAAATCGAAGGTGCGCCAGGCCTGGGCCGACGGCAAGGCGGACAAAGCCGAGCTGATGGAGGTCGAGGCGGCTTCCTATCACGCGCCCGGCACCTGCACGTTCTACGGCACTGCCAACTCCAACCAGATGCTGATGGAGATCATGGGCCTGCACCTGCCTGGCGCCAGCTTCGAGGCGCCGGACACGCCGCTGCGCGATGCGCTGACCGCGGAAACGGTACGTCGCGTCGCCGGTTTCAGCGCGCTGGACGGAAACTATCTGCCAATCGGCCACATCATCGACGAGCGCGCAATCGTCAACGGCGTGATCGGCCTGCACGCTACCGGCGGCTCGACCAATCACCTGCTGCACCTGGTGGCGATCGCCCACGCGGCCGGCATCCAGCTACGCTGGGACGATTTCGATGCGCTGTCCGGGGTGATTCCGCTGCTGGCCCGGGTGTATCCGAACGGCTATGCCGACGTCAACCAGTTCCACCAGGCCGGCGGCATGGCGTTCCTGATCGACCAGTTGCTCGGCGCCGGCCTGCTGCATGGCGACGTGAAGACCATCTTCGGCACCGGCATGGACGGTTACGCCCAGGTTCCGCAGCTCGATGCCAGCGGTGCACTGCAGTGGATCCCGGTGGCGAAGCAGAGCGGCAATCGCGGCGTGCTGCGTGGCAGCGACGAACCGTTTCGCGCCGATGGTGGCCTGCGCATGCTGCAGGGCAATCTCGGCCGCGCGGTGATCAAGGTGTCCTCGGTACCGGACGACCGCCTGCTGATCGAGGCGCCGGCGGTCGTGTTCCACGACCAGAACGAGGTTTCGGCGGCGTTCAAGCGCGGCGAGCTGAATCGCGATTTTGTCGCCGTGGTGCGCTTCCAGGGTCCGCAGGCGAACGGCATGCCGGAGCTGCACAAGCTCACCCCGACGCTGGCGCTGCTGCAGGATCGCGGCCATCGCATCGCACTGCTCACCGACGGACGCATGTCCGGCGCTTCCGGCCGCGTGCCGGCGGCGATCCACGTGACGCCGGAGGCGGCGGCCAGCGGCGCCATTGCAAAAATCCGCGACGGCGACATGATCCGCCTGGATGCGGCGAATGGACGTCTGGACGTCCTCATGGAAGCGAGCGAACTGGATGCACGCCTGCCGCACACGATCGATCTTTCATCGGAGCACAGCGGCATGGGCCGGGAACTGTTCGGCCTGTTCCGGCAGGCGGCAAGTACTGCCGACCTTGGCGCCGGCGTACTGTAAAGCTCCTTTCCCGTAGGAGCCCACCTTGTGGGCGATGCTCTTGTCCCAGCATTGGCAAAGAAGCATCGCCCACAGGGTGGGCTCCTACAAAATCCACCGACGAGTGATCTCATGAGCATCGAACACAAACAGCAGCAGATCGAAGCGGCCATGCGCTTGGCGCCGGTAATCCCGGTGGTGGTGATCGAGGACGCGAGGGTAGCCGTGCCGATGGCGCGGGCGCTGGTCGCCGGCGGCATCCGGGCGATCGAGGTCACCTTGCGTACGCCGGCCGCACTGGAGGCAATCCGGGCGATTGCTGCCGAAGTGCAAGGCGCCACGGTCGGTGTCGGTACCGTGCTGACGGCAGGCGATCTCGCCGCGGCACTACGCGCGGGCGCCCGCTTCGCAGTGTCGCCGGGCGTATCGCCACGGCTGCTCGATGCGGCCGAGGACAGCGAGTTGCCGCTCTTGCCCGGCGTCGCCACCGCCAGTGAGGCCATGAGCCTGCTCGAACGCGGCTATCGCCACCTGAAATTCTTTCCCGCGATGCCGGCAGGCGGCCACAAGCTGCTCGGTGCATGGGCCGGACCGTTGCCGCGACTGCGCTTCTGCCCCACCGGAGGCATCAGCCTGGCCACCGCAGTGGACTTTCTGGCTCTGCCCAACGTCGTCTGCATCGGCGGCTCATGGTTGACCCCGACCGCCAAGCTCGTGGCCGGCGACTGGGCCGGCATCGAATTGCTGGCCCGCGAGGCGGCCGCCTTGCGGGTGACATGAATCCATGAAGTGCATGCAGCCCGGCCCCCGGAAACTTTGCGTTCAGCCCAGCCAGACGCATACGGCCGATGCGGCCAGACGTCCCGTCGGCCCGGACGGACCATAGCGTGCATATCGGACCGCTCGCATTCCCGGCAGCCTTGCTGGCGCTGCTGTTTGGCATCATCGCCAGTATGGCTGCCGTCGGCTTCCTGACCAAACGTGGCCATCCCGATGCCGGCAACGCGCTGTATTTCGTGCTTGGCTCCGGCTTGCTGTTCGCGCGAATCGGCTACGTCGTGCGTTGGTGGCCGCAATACATGCAGCAACCATCCAGCATGTTCAACGTCCGCGATGGCGGCTTCGATATCGTCACCGGGCTGGTCGCGCTGCTGCTGGCCGCAACGCTGATTGGCTGGAAGCGAGCCGCGTTGCGCCGCTCGCTGGCCGTCGGCGTGTTCGTCGGCGTAGCCACCTGGGCATTCGGCAGCCTTGTGGTGTACCGGCTGGTCGATGCCGTGCATCCGGCGCTGCCGGCCGTGGTGTTGCAGGATCTTGATGGTCGCGATGTCGCATTGAGCAGCTTGAGTGGCCAGCCGACCGTGATCAACTTGTGGGCAACCTGGTGCGGCCCATGTCGCCGCGAGATGCCGCTACTGGTCCAGGCACAGCGCAAGATGCCATCGGTACATTTCGTGTTTGCCGACCAGGGAGAATCGGCCTCCGTGGTCAGGCAATTTCTGCAGGCACAGCGGCTCGCCCCCACGCATGTGCTGCTCGACGGCAGTATGCAGCTGACCCAGTATTACAGTGTACGCGGCTATCCGACCACCGTGTTTCTCGACGATCGGGGCCATCTGCGCGACACGCATGTCGGCGAACTATCCGCTGCAACCCTCGCGGAACATGTCGCCCGGATCGAGCAAGGGCCGCCCAGGCCTGCTGCCGCCGTTCATTAGTGGGCCGAGCGTCGCGTCTCAGCTCGCTGTCTTGGCGCCCAGCAGGCTGCGCGCCTTGCGGTCCACCGAATCCGCCGCGTCCAGCAAGGCGCGGGCGAAGCTGCGCACTTCATTCGGTGGCAACGCATACCACTGCCCTGCTTTTGCCGCCACGACCGGATTCCGGTTTACCCGTGGCACCCAATGCGGTCGGAAAATCACCATGCCCGTCATCGACTCTGAACTGATATCGGCCGAAACGATCTGGACGTGGCTGTCATCGTCTTTCTTCATGGAACACTCCCGCGCCTATGCGCGCATACCGGCAGAGTACTCCGTCTGAGGTTGGCTACATGTTCGCCCGATCAATGGGGGCGTTGCGACAGACAAGGGCCATGCCTGGCGCGCCAAAAAAAACGCCCCCCGGTGAAGGGAGGGCGTTGGGGTGAGGCCCCTGGCGGTGACCTACTCTCGCATGGCAAAGCCACACTACCATCGGCGCATGCGCGTTTCACTTCTGAGTTCGGGA
>SCRF01000098.1 GCA_004322005.1 Rhodanobacter sp.
CGCGTGGCAAATTTGTGGCAACTGTGGCAGCGCTCATACCACGTCATTCCGTTGCAGCGAGGTGCACGCAGATGCACACCGACATGGCGCCGAGCTGGTTCGCGAATGGCACCCGCCCATTGGGAGATAAGCACCCCGTGGCGGGTGGCGATACCAGCCATCACGTGCGAAACGCGGAAATCGCACGTCGTAGAAAGGGCTGGCACGTGTCGCCAGCCGCGTCAAACCCCGAGAAAAATGATCGGATGTCGAAAAAATTTACACATGCAGCGGATTGAATGTGGTTGATGTAGAGAGAAAGTTAACCAAATCAATGCGTTCTTGAAATGGCACGGTTGATGCTGCGCAGGAAGGAGTCAATTCTGAAGTAGAAGAGGGGAAGCAAAAATGTCGACGAACCTTCGTTTAAATGCCAGCTTGCTGGCGCTCGCCGCAATCGCCGTTGCCATCGTTGCCGGGCCAGTCGCGCAGGCCGGCACAGTGGCGCCCGGGTTTACCGGAAACACGCTGTCCGCCAACGACGATGGCTCGACGGGCCTGATCGCGCTGCCGTTCACCACCAACTACTTCGGCACCGACTACACGGGCCTGTACGTGAACAACAACGGCAATGTGACGTTCAATTCACCGCTGAGCACCTTCACGCCCTTTGGCCTGGGCAGTGGCTACAGCGGCCAACCGATCATCGCCCCGTTCTTCGGCGATGTCGACACGCGTGGTGCCGGCAGCGGTCTGACCAGCTACGGCAACGGAACGTATGCTGGGCACACGGCCTTCGGCGTCACCTGGCCGGGTGTCGGATATTTCGCTAGCCATACGGATAAACTGAACACGTTCCAGTTGATCATGGTCGACCGGAGCGATACCGGCGCCGGGAACTTCGACTTCTATTTCAACTACGACCAGATACAGTGGGAAACCGGGGATGCCAGCGGAGGCTCCGGTGGGCTCGGGGGCACTTCCGCCGCAGCCGGCTACAACGCCGGCCAGTCGGGTAATCCCGCGGGCACTTACGCCCAGCTTCCCGGTTCGCTGGTGAACGGCGCTTTGCTCGATGGTGGCCCCGATTCGCTGGTCACCCACACCAACGGCGACCTGCCCGGACAATTCCTGTTCCAGGTCCGCAACGGCTCAGTCGTGACACCGCCGCCCATGTCGGTGCCGGAACCGTCCTCCCTGGCGATGTTCATTATTGGCCTGCTTGGCTTGGGCGTCCTGCGTCGCAGGTACTGCGGCGAGCACCGCGACTGAGTTCCATCCCGGCCTGACGCTGCGGTCGTGTCGATGTCAAACCGACGTCGACACGACCGCAGCTGTCCTCCTGCCACGCATGACTCTCTGGTGCGCTTTTCCGCAGCACGGACATCGTGACGGGTGTCGACGATCACGCGGGCGAAAAGCGATAGGCGGCGATCAGAATCGCGATTCGACGACAGGATCAGTGCCGGTCGCAGCGGATCGGTTGAGCGACCGAATATACTTGGCGCTCTTCCACCCAGTCTCCCCGGAACCACGTCATGCCCAACATTCCCGCCTGTCCGCTGTGCGCGATGGAAAACACCTATCCGGATGGCGACAACCTTGTGTGTGCCGACTGCGGCCACGAGTGGCCGATCGCGGTGGCTGCGGCGGCCACGGAAGCGGGCGTGGTGGTCAGGGACGTCAATGGCAACGTCCTCAACAGCGGCGATGCGGTGGTGGTGATCAAGGACCTGAAGGTGAAGGGTTCGTCCATCCCGTTGAAACAGGGTACGGTGATCCGCAACATCCGCCTGGTCGAGGGCGACGATGAACACATCGAGGGCAATTCGGACAAGATCAAGGGACTGGTGCTGAAGGTGTGTTTCCTGAAGAAGGCCTGATGCCGGGACGGGCGCAGCGCAATCCCGCACGATGCGCCGGCAACGGCGGCAGGCTGGCAGCTCGGTGGCTCAGGGTGTGCCTTTGGCCGCAAGCGTCACGTATCCGGCAAGTTTGCGACGCAGAAACACCGCCGAATCGACAACCCGGCCGTCGTGGAACCGGATGGTGTACTTGATCCCCGAGATCGACGAGCCGGTTGCACAACAGACGATGAAACCTTCGGCGGTGCTTGCGGCAGAACCGGCAAAGCGACGCTTCAGACGCATGTGCGCCGCAGCCTTTGCGGCATCGTATCCAACGCCGTTGCGGATGAAGGTGGCATCGTGCAGTGCCGCCACCGAAGCGATCAGATACTCGATTTTCTGCTGTTCGATGGCCTGCCGTTGTGCGGCGTCCGGTTGCCCGACTGCCTGCTGGCCAAACACCGGCCCTGCCAGTACGGCGAGGCAAATCCATGCGGCAACGAGCTTGTTCATGACTCCACTCCCATGACGGCAGTCACCTTCGGTGCGGGTGCGCATCTCGTGACTGACCGATAACGTTTCGTGCACAACAGCCAGCGTGGCGGGCATGGCCGCCCACTACAGCAGCCCTTCGATCGGCAGCAGCTTGAAAAGCTTCACCTGCAGTCGCTGTCGCAGCGTGGTGTCGGGATCGTGGTCGTAGACCATGGGCTTGCCGTTGTCGCTTGCCTTCCATTGCATCTTCCCCGCGTGCGGCAAACCTTTCCCGACCAGTGCCACATGGTAGGCATTCGCCGGCAGCGTGGCGTTGTCGAAGAACTGCGTCACGGCTTCGGCCAGCGGCGGGGAGTCGACGATGATGCCCATCTCGGTGTTCAACAGTTTCGAGCGTTCGTCCATGTTCATCGAACCGATGAACACCAGTTGCCGATCCACCACGATGGCCTTGGCATGCAGGCTGACGCCCGACGATGTTCCCGGTGCAGTCTGCGTCTGCTTCTTGCCGGCGGCGGGTCGTAGTTCGTA
Source organism: Rhodanobacter sp. (assembly GCA_004322005.1). Classification (GTDB taxonomy): domain Bacteria; phylum Pseudomonadota; class Gammaproteobacteria; order Xanthomonadales; family Rhodanobacteraceae; genus Rhodanobacter. Next base: position 2,853 of record SCRF01000098.1, read on the forward strand.
GAGCTGCACGCCACCTTCGAGCAGCGCACGCCGATAGCGCGAGTAGCCTGAATGCACGATCGGTTCGTCGTTGGAGGCGAGCGAATTGGTGAGCACCTTCACCTTCACGCCGTGGGCAGCGATGCCGGTGAGATAGCGGGTGTAGGTGTCGCCGGGAATGAAGTAGGGCGATATGAACAGGATTTCCTTTTGCGCCCGATCGGTCATCGTCTTGATTTGCGGGCCGATGCGCAGCCGCGGCTGGTCTTTGGTGGCCTCGATCTTTTCCGGCTGATCGGCAACCAGCATGGCAGGGCCCCAGAACCAGTCGCCGGGGCGATCCGCGGAGGGCCCATAGGGAAGCTCGTCCAGCGTCGCCTGCGCATAATCGGATTGCGCGAACGTGCGTGCCTCCTTGGCGAGATCCACGCGCAACTGTGCCAGATCGTAGTGACTGGCGTGCTTGCTGGGAAAGGCCGTGACCGGGTAGGCGGCATCGCTGTTCCAGTATTCGTCGAAGGCGTGCGACGCCTCCTTCACCACCGGTCCGATGGCGATCAGGTCGAGATCGCGAAAATTGGTGTCGTTGCCGGCATCGAAATAGGCATCGCCGATATTGCGGCCGCCGACGATCGCCACGTTGTTGTCCACGATGAACGACTTGTTGTGCATGCGGCGGTTGAGTCGTTGCGCGTCGAGCAGGAACTGGGCGGCCTTGGACAGCATCGACGGATTGCGCGTATGGAACGGGTTGAACAGGCGGACCTCGATATTCGGGTGCGCATTGAGCGCATCCAGCATGTCGATGCCTTTAGTCACGTTGATGTCGTCCAGCAGCAGGCGCACCCGCACGCCACGATCGGCGGCCAGCAGCAGGCGCTGCGCCACCAGCCGGCCGGTCGCATCATTGTCGAAAATGTAGTACTGCAGGTCGATCGAGTGCTGCGCATGATCGGCGAGCGCGATCCGGCTCATCAGCGCATTGGCGCTGCGCGTGAGCAGGCGAAAGCCGGATTTGTCGTGATGCTGATCCAGCTCGGACCGGATGTAGCGGGCGCTGGCGGTGTTCGTCGGCGGCGGCAGCGCCGTCGACGGCTGCTTGACGTAGTGGGTGCGCAGCGATGAGCAGGCGCCCAGCGCAAGCACGCCGAACGCCAGTGCGAGGATGGCGCCGGTAGTTCGCAACAAGCGCGCCATGGAGCCTTCCCGTCGACGTGAAGAGGATCAAACCTGAGCCCGGCTTCCGGATGGCTGCCGAGCGTCGGGGAACAGTACGCCCGCCTGCGTGAACGCAGTGCGAGCAGTCGATGGCAGCGCCGGAACAACCATGGCCCGGCATGGGGCGAATCAGCTCTTTGCGAGCGCGCGCCTCAGTTTCTGTTCGGCAATGGACAGCAGATTCTGGGGGCCGACACTGCTGTCCGCCGTGCGTTCGGCGACCGCAATGATCCGGTTGTTGTGTGATCCCTTCGGGGTGGCGGTTTGCCCGTAGATGGCGTTCATCATGCCTTCGATTTCCTGGCGCGTATGGCCCAGGGAAACCAGGCCGAGGCATTGGCTGGACCAGCGAATGCCATGCATCCCGGGCAGCAGGTGCAGGCGAAGGAATTCCGCTTCGTTGGACAGCCATTTGGCCTCTGCCTGACTGTCCGTCGCGTCGACGGGCGGCGTTGGCAGCGCCATCATGCCGATCCCGATGCGTTGGCCCTTCGGCGTCCTGTCGGACCATAGCAGCCTGAGCAGTTCCTGCGCCGCGTGCCGTTTCATCAAGCCCGAATCGGCGTCGAAATCCTCGAGCCGGCGATTTTGCAGAAACAGGTTGAACTGCAGGACACCCGCCAGGATGGCCGTGCCGCCGGTCACGAAGACGACCCAAAGGCCGGCCCAGTGCGCGGCATGCAGCGCGCTGAGGTTCATCCCTTTCATGTCCACGATGGCGTCGATGACGGTAATCGCGATGGCGATGGGCAGGGATTCGAGCAGCGTCAGCGGGAACAGCGCCAGCCCGGAAATGTAGATGATGGGCAGTTGCCGATACAGGAACATCGCGGCGGCCTGGCTCTCCGAGACGTGCGGGTTGTGCAGCAGCCAGGCGCTGAAGACGGGCTGGGCATACAGTTCGAAGATCGCCGGTATCGCCATCAGGAACAACAGCGACAGGTACGACACCAGCCAGGACGCCCGCTCGACCAGGACCAGCGAAACCACCAGCAGCAGGCCCAGGCAGAGCGTCGCAAGGAGCCGCCCGAACACCAGCTGGCGGATGACTTCCGCGGGAAAGATCTGGATGTCGATCAAGATCCACAGCGGCACCAGCAGCATGAAAACCCATGCCAGGACCTCCATGCGCCGCAGGATGATCCGGGCGCGCTCGTGATCGAACATCGGCGACGCGGGCGCCCGGAACAGATGGATAGGGCGATCTTCATCGGTGCCGATGAAATAGGACAGCTGTTTATGCACAAAGACGGCGGGGTTCATCGTGGGCCTCGGTTGGTCGACTCGAAATTGATGTGCAACGCATGCAGGCGATCGGCGCGGGTTCCGGCATCGCATGCCGCGCGACAGGCGGGACCCGGACTCGCCGCGCGATGATATGGGCTGTCTTTTTCCGTGTATCTGATCCGGAGCAAGAGATTCCGGCGGTGGGCAGGGGACACGACGGCAACCGGCACGTCGAGCGCGGCGATGGCTGCCCGGCCGCCTTGCTCTTGCCAGCGCCCGATTTATCCGTCGGGAGTGTGCGGATCGTTGCAGCATCAGCATTCGCGGGCGATCCGGCCTGCCGACGCGCAGTGCGTGATGCTGCTCTGCGCCGATGTCGCGGGAGCGCGCCAAGCCGTGCCATGCCGCTGCCGATGCGGGTGAATCAGTCGCCGTGGTGTTTTGTCGCGGCGATCCGTGCACGATAAAACGGCGCATCTGTTTCCAACTCGACCCGCGAACCGACCGGATACGCCGGGACAGACCTGAAACGGCTCGGCCCGTTCCGTCCGGAACGAGTGGTGGCGAGTGCGGCATGAACCCCTGAAAAAGGGGCCAGCGCGTGCTGGCCCCTTGCATATTCATGATTGAAGCACGGTACCGACCTGAATGCGCCGCGGCGTGGTTTCCGGGCGCTTGGGGATGATGATCTGCAGGACGCCGTTCTGGCCCGATGCGGAAATGCCTTCGGGGTTCGCGCTGTCGGGCAGGGCAAAGCGGCGGTGGAAGCTGCCGTGACGCCGCTCGATGCGCGAGAAGTTGTCGCTGTCCAGCCCCGCCTCTTCGCGGCGCTCGCCCTTGATGGTCAACATGCCCTTGTCCATCTGCACCTCGATCTCCTGCGGATCGACGCCCGGGATGTCGGCATACAGCACGAAGCGGTCGGCTTCTTCCTTGATGTCGACCCGCGGCACCCACTGGCTGGTCACCACCGCCGATTCGTCGGCGGAGCCGTTCCGCAACAGGTTGCCGTCGAACAGCCGGTCAAACACCAGGGCGAAGGGGTCCTGCGCCAGAACGCGGCCGGGCCATTCGGAATGACGAACGATATTGTTCATGGTCATGGTCTCCAGTTGGCTGTGAATCGGACGGTATTGGCCGTCCGTCCGACCACAGCGGATAGGATCGCCGGGAACGGTTTCAAGGGCGGTCGTCGTCATGGCGTACCTGCGTTGGAATCTGTTCAGCCAGCACCCCGTGCCGGTCGCCAGCCAGGCCGGTTCCCTGTCCGGGTCTCGGGGTGTGTATCCTGCGCCAGCCCATTCCTGCTGCGCCGGCCACACAGCGCGTGGAGTCCGACCGGCCGCTACGTGTCGCCGGTCGGATCGATGGCTGCAATCATCGCGAACAGTTGCTCGCGCAATGCTTCCAGCGCCGGTGGCGGCAGTGCGATCCGGCAACGCATCTGGTCGGGGATCCTGCCGGCGCGTCGTTTCAGCGCACCGCCTTCAGGCGACAAGGCGATGCGCACGCACCGTCCGCCCACGTTGATGCCGTTGTGGCAGACTGTGCAGTCCTTGCCGATGAAGGCGGGTGCCGGAGAGACGGACAGTGCCAGTGCGAGTCTTCCCTTTTCGCGAAAACCCGCTAAAATGCCCCGTTTACCGCGCACGGTCTCGTACGCGCTGCCGCTCATTCGGCAATTCTGGAGTTTTACTATGGTCAAGATTCGTCTTTCGCGCGGCGGCGCCAAGGGCCGTCCGTTCTACCACGTCGTTGTGACCGATCAGCGCAGCAAGCGCGATGGCCGCAACATCGAGAACATCGGTTATTACAATCCGGTCGCGTCGGGCAAGGACAAGCGCCTGGAGCTGGATATCGAGCGCGTCAATGCATGGGTGGGCAAGGGCGCCCAGCTGACCGACAAGGTTGCCGCGCTGGTCAAGGAAGCCGCCAGACAGCAGGCTGCCTGAGCACGGCTGCATGAGTGCGGCAGCAGCCGTTCGACGCGTCCTGATCGGGCGCATCGTCGGGCTGTATGGCGTGCAGGGCTGGCTCAAGATCGAATCCTGGGCCGAGCCGCGGATGCGGATCTTCGACTACCAGCCGTGGCTGCTCGGTGCAGCGCCAGGCAAGGAGACGCAGATCACCGGAGCCAAAGGTCGTGTGCAGGGCAAGGGCATGGTGGCCCATTTGCCCGGCGTGGACGATCCGGAGCAGGCAAGGGCGTTGATCGGGAACGACATCTATGTCGCCCGTGAGCAGTTGCCACCTCCCGGCAAGGACGAGTATTACTGGGTCGATCTCGAAGGACTCGAGGTCGTCACCACGCAAGACGTGAAACTGGGGCGGATCAGTCACCTGTTCGCCACCGGTGCCAACGATGTCGTGGTGGTGAGGGACGGCACGCGCGAGCGGTTGATTCCTTATGTCCGAGGGTCTTGCGTGCGTTCGGTGGATTTGTCGGCAGGGCGCATGGTGGTGGACTGGGATCCTGAATTCTGACGTCGCCGGATCGCAGAGGATCAAGGGTCATGCGCATCGACGTCGTCACATTGTTTCCCGACTTCGTGCGCCAGTGTGCCGCTGTCGGTGTGGTGGGACGCGCGCAGCAACGCGAGTTGCTGCAGGTGGAAACCTGGAACCCGCGCGACTGCACCAGCGACCGGCATCGCACCGTGGACAGCAGCTCGTATGGCGGCGGCCCCGGCATGGTGATGATGATCGAACCGTTGCGCGCGACCCTGGCGGTCATGCGCAACGCCGCGCCGGAACCGGCGCACGTGATTTATCTCAGTCCGCAGGGATCGCGGCTGACGCAGGGCAGGGTCCAGGCGCTGGCGAAACTGCCGCGCATCGCCCTGCTCTGTGGGCGTTATGAAGGTGTGGATGAGCGTCTGCTGGCGCACGAGGTCGACGAGGAGCTCTCGATCGGCGATTATGTGCTGTCGGGCGGCGAGCTGGTTGCTGCGGTGATCATCGATGCGGTGGGTCGATTGCAGCACGGTGCGTTGAACGACGCGCAGTCGGCCGAGCAGGATTCATTTTCGGATGGCCTGCTGGATTGTCCGCATTACACGAAACCGGTGCACGATGCACTGGGTAGCGTGCCGGAGGTGTTGTTGTCCGGTGACCATGCGGCGATTGCCCGCTGGCGCCTGAAGCAATCGCTGGGACGGACCTGGTTGCGTCGTCCGGATCTGCTGGCAAGGCGTGGGCTGGATGCCGAATCCCGCGCCTTGCTGGATGAATTCCGCCGTGAGCATGCTTCACAGGAGCAGGCGCGGCAAGACAGTGCGGTCGATCGATGACCGCAGCATTGATTGACATTTGATTGCAAGTGAACCGACAGGTGCGCCATGAACAAGATCATTGAACAGTTCGAAGCCGAGCAGATCACCCGCCAGCTGCCGGAATTCAGCCCCGGCGACACCGTGGTGGTCAACGTCAAGGTGAAGGAAGGCAACCGCGAGCGTGTGCAGGCGTTCGAGGGTATCGTCATTGCCAAGCGCAGCCGTGGCCTGCATTCCGCCTTTACCGTGCGCAAGATTTCGCACGGCACCGGTGTCGAGCGCGTATTCCAGGCGCATAGCCAGGCGATCGATTCGGTACAGGTGAAGCGCAAGGGCAAGGTGCGGGGTGCCAAGCTGTATTACCTGCGCGACCTGGAAGGCAAGGCTGCCCGCATCAAGGAAGACGTCGCCGCCGCTGCTGCCGCCAAGGCCGTTTCCAAGGCCGCCGCAAAAGCTGCAGCGGCCACGGCCGCCGAGTAAATCGAACCGCGGCAGTCGCAGTATAAGCAAAAAACCCGCGAAGCGATTCGCGGGTTTTTGTTGATTTGCGGGAGCGGCTTATGCAGGAGCGCGCTGGCGCGCGATGCTCTTGGCTTGGTCCGAGCAAAAGCATCGCGCGCCAGCGCGCTCCTGCAGTTGCCCTACAAGCAGTTGCCCTACCAGTGCTCCCCCAAAAGCCGCTCCCTCAGGTCAGCGGCAGCGGTTCCTGCAGGAAATTGCCCTGCACGAAGTCCACCCCGCAGGCGAACAGCAGTGAGGTGCTGGTGGCATCCTCGACCCATTCGGCGATGGTCTGGCGTTTGAGCTCGTGTGCCTGCTGGCAGATCTGGGCGACCTTTTTCTGGTTCTCCTGATGCTGCGGCAGATCGGCCATGTAGCTGCGATCGACTTTCAGATAATCCGCATCGATGTGGTTCAGCAACTGGAACGAGTTCAGGCCCGAGCCGAACTGCTCCAGCGCGAAGCGCCCGCCCAGTTTCTTCCAGCCGTTGACGAAATCCTGCGCCGGGCGCAGCAGGGTCATCACCTTGCTCTCGGTCATTTCCAGCACGATGTGGCTGTGTTGAAGCGATGCGGTCTTGAACCGCTTGGCCAGCCATGACAACAAGTCGTCATCCTGCAGCGAGGCGGCGGTCAGCTTGATGAAAAAGGTGGTTTGCTGGCCCTGTCCCTCGCGCGCCTTCAATACGTCGATCGTCCGATCGAGCACCCAGCGGTCGATCGCCTTGGTCAGGCCGTGCTTTTCGGCGATCGGCATGAAGAACCCCGGCAGGACTTCGCCCTGCGGGCCGTTCATGCGCAGCAGGATTTCCGAATAATCGCCTTCGACATCCTGCAGGCTGATGATCTGCTGGTGATAGAGCACCAGGCCGTTTTGTTCCAGCGCCTGCTTCAGCAGTTCCAGCCAGTAGCGATCGCGTTCTTCGTCGGCTTTTTCGCGAGCCGCCGGATCGTGCAATTCGATCCGGCTGCTGCCCAGACTCTGCGCGTTGCGCAGGCCCTGGCTGGCCTGGTTGAGCAGCAAATCGGTGTTGGCATTCTTTTCGCCGAGCAGGCTGCCGCCGATGCTCACCGTGACGGTGATCGAGCGCGTGCCGACGTCGAAAATCTCGTTGCTCACACTGTGCTGAAGTTTGCCGATCCACTCCTTGATGGCCTCGTCCTGGCGCGTGTCCAGCACGATGCCCAGGGTATGTTCGGCGAGCATTCCTGCCACGTCGTCGGTACCCAGCAGAATGCGGACCCGGTCAGCGAAAGCGGCCAGCAGTTCATCGGTCTTGCCCAGGCCGATGGCGGCAACGATCGACGCCCAGTTGTCCGGTTCGACCAGCAGCAGCGACTGGCCTTTCTTGCCCTTGGCTGCCGCGGCCACCGCGTCATCGATGGTTTCCAGCATGCGGGCCCGGTTGAACAGACCGGTGACCGGATCGCGCTGCAGTTGTGCCAAAGCCGCGGGGTCGACCTGCTGCCGCCGGAACACGATCTGCAGACATGGCTCACCTTCGAACGAGGCCGGGGCAAACTCCACCGTGGCATCGAAGTGGAAACCATCGGCACGGCGCGCGCGCAGAGCCAGCTGTGGCGGCAGTTTGTCGTGACGTGCATGGCCGCGCAGCATGGATTTGAACTCCTCGGCATTGGCCGGATCGATCATGTCCATCACCGGCAGCCCGAGCAGGTCGTCGAAACTGTCGTACCCGAAGGTGTCCAGATAGGCCTGATTCGCCCGCACGTGCATGCCTTCATGGACATAGGCGATCGCATCGGTGGAGGAATCGAGCAGCGCGTCGCAACGGCGCTCGGATTCGCGCAGCGATGTTTCCAGCAGGCGAACCTTGCGGCGGGTCAGCAGGGCCTCGAATTCGCGCTGCACCGAGGCGATCAGCTGTTTCGGCTGACTGCGCATGGCGATGCCACGGGCTCCCTGCACGAACAGGTCGGCCACGGTCTGGTTGTCGATCGAGTTGACCAGACCGAGCAGCGCATAGTCACGGCCGTGTGCATCCAGCAGTTTCATCACTTCGCGCAGATCGATCGAGTTCACGGCAGGGTCGAACATCACGATGTCCGGCTCCAGTTCGCTCACGGCGGCCTGCACCTGTTCCAGTTTGGTGGCGCGGGCCGGACGCACCGCAATGCCCGTATTGCGCAGCAGACTGATGATCTGCTCAGCCTCCTCGAGCGAGTTCTCGATGAACAGGATCTTGATGACGTAGTCTTTTTTCATGGGGCGTCGAACTGTCCTTTCACCGCTGCTGGCTGCCTGTGTCTGTCTTGATCGCCGTTCGTTGCGGTGTTTGTAACGGATTCTGCCGGTGGCCGCCAGCAAAACACCGGCCAGGAGTGAACGGCATCCGGTTCACAGCGGTCGCTTGGCGGCCTCGCCACCCACCTCGCGCACCAGTTTCGGCACCAGATAACCCGGCAGTCGCTGGCGCAGTGCCTCGATCAGCGCCAGTGCGTGGGCGTCATCCACCTCGAAATGCGCCGTGCCCTGCACCCGGTCGAGCTGGTGCAGGTAATACGGCAGCACGCCGGCAGCGAACAGGCGCTCGGACAGTCCGGCCAGCGTATCCGCATCGTCATTGATGCCGCGCAGCAGCACCGACTGGTTGAGCAGCGTAACACCGGCGTCGCGCAGCCGTCGGCAGGCGGCATCGACGCCGGCATCGATCTCGTTGGCATGGTTGGCATGCAGCACCAGCACCTTTTGTAGCGGCAGTGCGTCGAACCAGGCCAGCAACGACGCGTCGATCCGTTCGGGCAGCACCACTGGCAGACGGGTGTGGATGCGCAGGCGGGTGACGTGCGGGAGTTCGGCCAGGCCGCGGCTCAATTCCTCCAGCTTGGCGGTGACCAGGGCCAGCGGGTCGCCGCCGGAAAGGATCAGCTCGCTGATCGAGGCATCCTGCTGCAGATGTTCCAGCGCCTGCCGCCACTGTCCCGCGGCGGCGATTTCCTCGCCGTACGGGAAGTGCCGGCGGAAGCAGTAGCGGCAATTGATCGCGCAACTGCCGCTGGCGATCAGCAACGCGCGGCCATGGTACTTGTGCAGCACGCCGTGGGCGGCGCGCGCCGCCATGTCGCCGACCGCGTCGGTGACGAAACCAGGCACATGCTCGAGTTCGGCCAGTTGAGGCAACACCTGGAGCAGCAGCGGGTCGCGGGCGTCGCCATGGCGCATGCGGGCGACGAAGCCGCGCGGCACGCGAAGCGCGAAGCCGGCGTCCGCTGGCGGCAGCCGACCGACCAGGTGCTGCAGTCCCAACTGGGCGAGCAATTCGCCGGTATCGGTCACGGCATCGCGCCACAGTTGCCGCCAGTCAGCGGGGTCGACAGCTGCCGATGGCGTGATGCGGACGGCGGTGCTTGCGGTTATCATGTGCGGCCTGGATATGGGGCATGGGCCCGTCAATCCGCCTATTTTAGCCGCTGATCGAGGCGCACAAGGGTTTGTTCGAACCCTTGCCATCGAATTATCAATGTACCTGGAGTTCACTGCATGGCCACCTACGGTCTGAACGACGTCAAGAACGGTCTGAAGATCATCATCGACGGCGATCCCTACACGATCGTCGAGGCGGAGTTCGTCAAGCCGGGCAAAGGCCAGGCGTTCACCCGCATCCGCATTCGTAACCTGCTCAACGGCCGCACGGTGGAAAAGACCCTCAAGGCCAGCGAGTCGTTCGAAGGCGCCGATGTGGTCGATACCGACATGCAGTACCTCTACGGCGATGGCGAATTCTGGCATTTCATGCAGAAGGAGACCTTCGAGCAGCATCAGGCCGACAAGGCCGCCGCCGGGGATGCCGCCAAATGGCTCAAGGGCGAGGAAGAGTGCGTGGTGACGTTGTGGAACGGCCGGCCGATTTCGGTGCAGCCGCCGAACTTTGTCGAGCTGAGGATCGTCGAGACCGATCCGGGCGTCCGCGGCGACACCTCCGGTGGCGGCGGCAAGCCGGCCAAGCTGGAGACCGGCGCCGTGGTCCGCGTGCCGCTGTTCGTGAACCAGGACGAGATCATCAAGGTCGATACCCGTTCCGGCGAATACGTCAGCCGCGTGAAGTGACGAACCGGCGCGCGGGCTCTGCCCGCGCCTTTGCCAGTTCGTCATCCCTGCGAAGGCAGGGATCCGGTTCAGGAAATCGTGCGCAGCACACGACATCGGTTTTGCGTGCCACGCACGAGTACTTCACTGGATTCCGGCTTTCGCCGGAATGACGAGCCAAGGGGCGGCAACCGCGAGGTACCGCCCCTTGCCGCATCCGAAACGACGCAGAAGTGAGTTGATGATGAGCCTGACGACACCGCAACCCGTCGACCTGCTGATCGAGGCGCGCTGGGTGGTGCCGGTGGAGCCGCATGCGGTGGTGCTGGAGCGGCATGCCGTGGCGATCCAGGCCGGCCGCATCGTGGCGCTGCTGCCGATCGCCCAGGCGCGCACGGCGTATGCCCCGCGCGAGCGCGTCGAGCTGCCCGAGCACGCGTTGATCCCGGGCCTGATCAATGCGCATACGCACAACCCGATGACCCTGCTGCGCGGTCTGGCGGATGACTTGCCGCTGATGGTCTGGTTGCAGCAGCACATCTGGCCGGCCGAGGCGAAGGTGATGGGGCCGGAGTTCGTGCGCGATGGCGTGGAACTGGCGGTGGCCGAGATGCTGCGCGGCGGCACCACCTGCGCCAACGAGAACTATTTCTTCCCCGATGTGCTGGGTGCCACCTACCGCAAGCTCGGCTTCCGCGCCGTGGTCGGCCTGCCGGTGATCGAGTTTCCCACCGCATGGGCGAAGACCCAGGACGAATACTTCGAGCGTGCCGGCGAAGTGCACGACAGCTTTCTCGGCGACCCGCTGGTAAGTACCGCCTTCGCGCCGCATGCGCCATACACGGTGTCGGACGAGAGCTTCGCGCGGATCCGCGTGCTGTCCGACCAACTCGACATTCCCGTGCACCTGCACACCCATGAGACCGCGCACGAGATCGACGAGGAAAAAAAGAAAAGCGGTCTGCGTCCGTTCCAGCGGCTGCAGCAGCTCGGCCTGGTCAACGATCGGCTGATCGCCGTGCACATGACCCATGTCACCGACGGCGAAATTGCCGCGTGCGCCGAGGGCGGGGTGTCGGTGGTGCATTGTCCGGAATCCAACCTCAAGCTGGCCTCGGGCTTCTGCCCGGCGGAAAAATTCCGCCGCGCCGGCGTGAATCTGGCCATCGGCACCGACGGCTGCGCGTCCAACAACGATCTGGACATGTTCGGCGAGATGCGCACTGCCGCCCAGCTGGCCAAGGCGGTAGCGCAGGATGCGGCGGCGTTCGATGCCGCGTACGCATTGCGGGCGGCCACCCTGCATGGCGCCAGGGCGATGGGGCTGGACGCACAGGTCGGCTCGATCGAAACCGGCAAGCAGGCCGACCTCGCCGCGGTACGCTTGAGCGATCTGGAATCCCAGCCGCTGTTCCATGTCATCTCGCAACTGGTGTATGCCACCGGCCGCCACCAGGTCAGCGACGTGTGGATTGCCGGCCGGCGCAAGCTGGCCGATCGCGTGCTGACCGGCATCGACACCGCTGCCGTTCTGGCCAGAACCCGCGCCTGGCGCGAACGCATCGCCTCGGCCTGAACCGGAGTCTTCGGTGAATCGTTACCGGGTTACGAATGGCAGGCGCATTAAACTCCATGGCTGCACCTGAGGATTCTTTCGATGCCGACCACGAACGCGAGTCCCTCGCAAAAAACCGCACATCCATGTGCGGACTCCCCAACAAACGTAAGCCACGACGAGATCGCCCGCTTCGGCAAGCTGGCCGCACGCTGGTGGGATCCCGACGGCGAGTCGCGTCCGTTGCACGACCTCAATCCGTTGCGTGCCGCCTATGTCGCGGCACGGGTCGATCTGCGCGGAGCGAAGGTGGCCGATGTCGGCTGTGGCGGCGGTCTGCTCAGCGAGGCGCTGGCACAGGCGGGAGCACAGGTCACCGGCATCGACCTCGGCGAGCAGGTGATCGAGATCGCCAGGCTGCATCTGCATGAGTCGAACCTGCAGGTGGATTACCGGGTGCAGTCGTCTGCCGAACTGGCGGGTCGCGAGGCGGCAAGCTTCGACGTGGTGTGCTGCATGGAGCTGGTCGAGCACGTGCCGGACCCGGCCGCGCTGGTGAACGATCTGGCCGCGATGCTCAAGCCCGGCGGCCGGTTGTTCATGTCCACCATCAACCGCACGCCGGCGGCTTTCGGCGCGGCGATCGTCGGTGCCGAATACGTGATGCGTATGCTGCCGCGCGGCACCCATCACTACGCGCAGTTCCTGAGGCCTTCGGAGCTGGGGCGTCTGCTGCGACACGCCGGACTGGAGCTGGAGGATGTCTCCGGGGTCGTCTACAACCCGCTGAACCGCAAGGCACGGCTGAGCTCGATCACGGCCGTGAACTACCTGGCTCATGCAAGCAAGCCGGCATGAGCAGGGGCCTGCCCGCCAGCATTCAGGGTGTGCTGTTCGACCTCGACGGTACCTTGCTCGACAGCGCGCCCGACCTCTACGCCGCCCTGCAAATGCAATGTGCGGAAGAGCAAACCGCTCCACCGCCGTATGCGCCGGTGCGCGAAGTCGTGTCGCGCGGCGCACGCGCCGTGCTGCGCTGCGCCTTCGCCGAACGCGGCGAGGCCGCACTCGACGCCCTGCTGCCGCGTTACCTGGCGCTGTATCGGCAGGTGATGGCACGGGCGACGCGGCCGTTCGACGGCATCGATGCCCTGCTCGATGCGATCGAGGCGCAAGGCCTGCGCTGGGGCATCGTCACCAACAAGGCCGGCTTTCTCACCGACGAACTGCTGCAGCGGATCGGCTGGAGCGGCCGTGCGCACGCCGTCGTGGCGGGCGACACCTTGCCGGTGAAGAAACCCGATCCGGCGCCGGTGCTGCTGGCCTGCCAACGGGCCGGACTGGATCCGGCCCGCTGCCTGTTCGTGGGTGACGATCGTCGCGATGTGCTGGCCGGCGCGGCGGCCGGGCTCTACACCGTCGCGGTGACCTGGGGTTATCTCGACGGCGGCGATCCGCATGCGTGGAACGCCGATGCCGTGCTGGATGCGCCGGCGCAGCTGATCGCCATGCTGCCGGCGGCGCCGGTGAGCGCATGAGCCATGACGCGCCGGCCGGTGGCGTGCTGCAAAGCTATGTCGACAAATGGCTGGCGGTGCAGCCGCAGCAGCGCGTGGCACTGGTCTTCGTCGATCCGCGGCGCTATCCCGGCCATGTCGCGCTGGCCGCGCTGGAGCAGGAACTGCTCGCCGCCGCCTACGGCATCCACGAGCCGCAGGTCGCCGCGGCCAAGCTCAATTGGTGGGCCGAGGAACTCGCCGGCGCCGCGACCAGCGGCGGCCGCCACCCGTTGAGCAAGGTGCTGTTCGAGGATCGGCGCGCGCAGGCCGTGTCGCAGGGGCGCTGGCTGGCGCCGGTGCTCGCGGCGATGGCGCAGCTGGAAGACACCACGGCCGTGGATTTTTCCGCGCAGCTCGCGACCGCCGGCAGGCTGCATGGCGCGCTCGCCGCGCTGGAGACCGCGTGGTGGTTCGGCGAGAGTGCCTCGTCGCTGCGTGCTGCCCGCTACGCTACGCTGGCCCATTTGCTGCACGCCTTGCGGCGCCTGCAGGACGATGCTGAACGCAGCCAGCTGCCGCTGCCGATGGCGCGGCTTGCGCGTTACGGGCTCAGTCGCGGCGAGCTGCGTCAGCCCGGCCAGGCGCGCAGTCAGGCGATCAAGGCGCAGCTCGCCGATCTGCAGACGGCGTGGCGCGAGGCGGCCGCACTGCCCGGTCCGCTCAGCGTGTTCCGTGCACTGGAGTCGCGGCAGCATATGGCGTTGGCGTGTCGCGCGGCCAGGGCCGCCGAGCCACTGGCGGTGCTGCAAAAAGGCTCGTCGGGCAGCGCTCTGGCCGCCACGTTCGCCGCCTGGCACGCCGCCCGCGCATGGCGTCGCCACGCCGTTTGAGCCGCTGCCGGACGCAGCGTTTCCGTCACGCGCCTATTGCAGCCGCGGTGATTCGCCCCAAAATGGCAAAGTCTGGCGGCAGCAAGTTCGCCCGATCACAGGAATCTCCATGCACAGCCACGAAAACACCGCCCGCCTGATGCCCGATGTCGCGACCCAGGCGCAGCCCCATCTGGCCGGTGCGCTGGACTGGGTCGGCATGGACGGCATCGATGTTCCAGTGCGTTTCGATGCCGGCGACGGGGACGTGCAGCGGGCCAGTGCCCAGGTCGGCGCCTTCGTCAACCTGATGCACCCGGACCAGCGCGGCATCCACATGTCGCGGCTGTACCTGCTGGTCGATCAGCACCTGAGTACGCAGGTGCTCGATGCCGCCAGCCTGCAGGCGCTGCTGCGCGAATTTCTGCTGTCGCACGACGGGCTGGCGGATCGCGCCCGCATCAGCATCCGCTTCGAACACCTGATCCGCCGCGCCGCCTTGCGCAGCGCCAACAGCGGCTGGCGCGCGTATCCGGTATCGATCGAGGCCGGCCTGTGCGCCGACGGCTTCCAGCTGGAACTGGGCACCGAGGTGGTCTATGCCTCTACCTGCCCGGCGTCCGCGGCATTGTCGCGGCAGCTGATCCAGGATCAGTTCGCCCGGGATTTCAGCGCCGGCCAGCCGGTGGATCGTGCCGCCGTGCTGGCCTGGCTCGGCAGCGAGCAGGGCATTGTCGCCACGCCGCACGCGCAGCGCAGCGTGGCGCGGCTGCTGGTACGTTTCGCCAAGGGCGTGCCGCTCGACCTGATCGGCCTGCTCGATCGCGTCGAACAGGCGCTCGGCACGCCGGTGCAGACGGCAGTGAAGCGCGAGGACGAACAGGCCTTCGCACTCGCCAACGGCAGCAATCTGATGTTCTGCGAAGACGCCGCCCGGCGCATCCAGAAGACGCTCGACGCGGACCCTCGCCTCGCCGATTTCCACGTGCGCCTGGAACACCAGGAAAGCCTGCATCCGCATGATGCGGTGGCGTATGCGAGCAAGGGCGTGGCGGGGGGCTACGGTTCGGCGCCGTGATCTACTCC
>SCRF01000010.1 GCA_004322005.1 Rhodanobacter sp.
GCCAGCCGGCAGACGCCATCCGTGCACCCTGCGTGCTATGTTTGGTTTGTCATCTTGAAAGGGGGTTGACGTGATGCGGATCGGCCTGGCTATCGATGCGGCTTGCGATGTGTCGCAGGAGTTTTTGCAGCAACACAACATCGCCGTGATGCCGATCACCGTGCGGGTGGATGGCGAAGTCTTCATGGACAGCCGCGACCCGGCAGAGACCCGGCGTTTCATCGAACAACGGCTTGGCAGCCGCAGCCATTCGGCCGAAACCGAACCATGCCCGGTAGGCGATGTGGAGAAGATGTTCCTCGACGAGCTGGTGCCGAAATTCGACTGTGTGTTCTGCCTCACCATCACCGCCACCCGCAGCACGATCAACGAACATGTGAACCGGGCCAGCTTCGGCATCCTCAAGAGCTATCGCCAGGTGCGCGAGCAGAAGGGCATCCCCGGCCCGTTCATGATGCGGGTGGTCGACACCCTCAACGTGTTTGCCGGTGCGGCACCGGCCATCTACGAGGCGACCCGGTTGATCGAAGCCAGCGAGACGCCGGCGGCGATCCGCGAACGGCTCAACTACATCGCCAACCACAGCTACGGCTACCTGGTGCCGCGCGATCTGCATTACCTACGCGCCCGCGCCGTCAAGAAAAGAAACGACCGCAGCGTGAGCCTGTTCAGCGCCATGCTCGGCACCGCACTGGATATCAAGCCGCTGCTGCGCTGCTACCGGGGCGATACCGAACCGGTCGGCAAGGTGCGCGGCTTCGAGCATGCCACGGAAGTCCTGTTCGGCTATGCCGCGCAACGGGTGCGTGCCGGCCTGCTGGTGCCGATCGTGTGCGTCAGCTATGGCGGTGACCTGAAGGTGATACCGACCCTGCCCGGCTATGTCGGCCTGCGCGCCGCCTGCGAGGAATGCCAGGTCGAATTGATGGAGGCGCAGATGAGCATCACCGCCATGGTCAATGTGGGCGAAGGCACGGTGGTGGTGGGTTTTGCCGCCGAGGAGCATGCGGTCGAGTTCTGAGTCGGCATCGCCGCGCGGACCGCTTCAGGGCGTTCCTGATGGCACCGGACAGTCCGGGCACATGGCGGTGCGATCGGTGAACCGGCGGCGGGCATAGAATGCGTGCATGCCTCGACTGCTTGCCCTGCTGCTGATTCCGCTGGCCTGCACCAGCCTGCCGGCTCACGCCGGCACGGTCTACAAGTGCAGTGGTCGCGACGCTCGGCTGAGCTACCAGGATGCACCTTGCGCCAGGACGCAACGGCAACAGATCCTGCACCTGCCGGACACCGCCGCCGCGCCCGCGCCCGCGGCGACCGCGCCAGTCGCGCCAGACGAACCGGCCAGCACGGTCGGCGTGGCCACGCCGCCGCCCACGCCGGCCGCGCCAAGCACACCGCCGCCACAGCTGTACCGCTGCGTGCATGCGGTGGATGGCTCGACCTATCTCAGCCGCAACGGCCATCCGCAACCGTTCCAGGCACCGCTGGGCATGCTGGGCGCGTTCGCGATGCCGCTGGCGCAGGCCTACGGACCACCCGGCGGGGCCGGCATCTCGGCACCGGAAGCCAACCGTGGCCGGGTCACCTCCGGGCTGGTCGCCGGCAGCTATGTCTGGGTGCAGGACCAATGCCGCCCGTTGAGCGTGCCGGAAATCTGCCATGCCTTGCGCGACGAACTCGAAAAGAACGACCACGAACTGCAGCATGCCTTCAAGAGCGACCAGCCCCCGCTGCAACGGCGCAACGACGAGCTGCGTGCGCAATTGACCCACTGCTGAACGCCGGGTCGCGCCCGCGAAAGCAAAGCTCGTCATTCCCGCGAGGTGCTTTTCAACAGCCGAAGGGCTGGTCAAGCGGGGTTTTCAACAGACGAATGTCTGGTCATCCAGTGACTTTACGGCCCAGCCAAAGCGCCAAAGGCACTGGATCCCCGCCTTCGCGGGGATGACGAAACGTGGGGGACCGACGATAAGTACGTGCCATTCGGGTCAAAACCCGAAATGGAGAAACCCGCCGTCCACCGCCAGCACCTGGCCGGTGATGTAGCTGGCCGCGGGCAGGCACAGGAACGCGATCGCAGCGGCCACCTCTTCCGGCTCGCCGATCCGCCGCAGCGGCGTGTGATCGAGCACTTCATCCAGATAATCGGCGTCCGCCAATGCGGGCTCCGAGCGCTGGGTGCGGATGTACCACGGCGCCACCGCATTGACGCGGATGCCATCGACCGCCCATTCGACCGCCAGGTTGCGGGTGAGCTGGTGCAGCGCCGCCTTGCTCATGCCATACGGTGAACCGGTGCGTACATGCGTGATCCCCGACACCGAGCCCACATTGACGATCGCCGCATGCGCGTGCTGCACCAGTTGCGGGTGCGCCAGCCGGCACATCTCGAAGGCGGAAATCAGATTCTGCCCCAGGATCGCGCGGACCTCGTCCTCGGCATAGTCGAGGGTCGGCCTGGGCCGATTGCCACCGACATTGTTGACCAGCAGCGACAGCGGTGCGCCCAGGTCGGCGATCCAGTCGAACACGGCGAGGCGTTCTTCCGCTTCGGTCAGATCGGCGCCGAACGCCATCACTTCGATCCCGGCGAAGTCGTCGGTCAATTCGACCCGGATCTGTTCGAGGTAATCCGCATCGCGCGCCACCAGCAGCAGGTCGGCGCCCAGACCGGCCAGTTCGCGCGCCGCGGCGTAGCCGATGCCCTTGCTGGCGCCGGTGATCAGGGCGGTATGGCCTTGCAGTTGCCAGGCATCGATGCGGCTGTTCATCCGCACAGCTTAAAGCGTCGCCCGCGGGTGCGCATAGCAGTCTGTGCGACCAAAGTCCGACCAGCTGCTGGCGCAAACCATGGATTCGCCACCCCGGTCCTTGCCTGGACCCGCCCACGGCAGGACACTCGATACCTCAGTACGTGAGAGAACCGCCATGAAGCCACTGTCCATCCTGCTTTTTTGCATACTTGCCCTCGGCGCCTGCTCCGGCAAGCCGCCGGAGCCCAGGGCCAAAGCCGCCGACGTCGCCACGCCGTTCGATGCGCTGAAGGCGGACGAACAACGCGCCAAGGACGTGCAGAACGTCGTCGACAAGCAGGCCGACGAACAGCGCAAGCAGATCGACGCACAGGACCATTAGCGCGTCTCCACCCGCGCGCGCGTGCAGGAGGGCACTTCCTTGCTGCTGCCAACGCCCCCACCTATCTCTCCACCCGTGCGCATGCGTAATCGCATGGACTCGCCCCCGCGCATTCAGGCATCGCGGTGCCAGTGGTGGTGAGCTATAGCTCCCACCACAATCCACGCGAGGGCGAGCCCATGGACAAGATTACTGCC
>SCRF01000099.1 GCA_004322005.1 Rhodanobacter sp.
TTCCCGTATTAGAATGCGCGGCTCCGATGCGGGAATAGCTCAGTTGGTAGAGCACGACCTTGCCAAGGTCGGGGTCGCGAGTTCGAGTCTCGTTTCCCGCTCCAGTTTGCAGACCAGGCCCCGGTTCGTCCGGGGCCTGGTCGTTTCTGTGCATGGCCGGTTCCGCCTGCGCGGCAGAGTATCCAGGCGAGCTCGGCAAGTGGTGTGTCGGCTATTCACATTCGACTGCGTTCTGCTATGATTCGCGGCTCCGATGCGGGAATAGCTCAGTTGGTAGAGCACGACCTTGCCAAGGTCGGGGTCGCGAGTTCGAGTCTCGTTTCCCGCTCCAGTTTTTTTTTGCAAAACCTCGGTTTGCCGGGGTTTTGTTTTTCAAGGCAAATTGCGATCATCATGATCGTGATGCACCAAGCAATGGCCAGGTGGCAGAGTGGTCATGCAGCGGCCTGCAAAGCCGCGTACGCCGGTTCGATTCCGACCTTGGCCTCCATTGCGCAATGGCTTTCATCGGCCCCGAAACCCGCCCTGTGCGGGTTTTTCGTTTGGTGCCGAAGCCGCGCGGCAAGCATGCCGTTCCGGTATTTGCCGCCGAGAGGCTTGGCTGCGAGGATTTTGCGGGGCCGCTGGTGCGGGGCGTCCGATCCCTGCTGCCAGGCCGCGGGTAGTGTTCGTGGCATGAATCGGCAGGTTTGCCGTTGCCACGCGAACCATGTATATTGCGACCTTTCATATTAACGCATTAGTACATTATGAAGCGTCGATCACTTGCTCCGGAAACGCCGGTCGAATCAGCGGAGCTCAGCCTCTACGAGGCGCTGCTGTCGCTGAAGAACACCGACGAAATGGGGGCCTTCCTGAACGACCTGTGCACTCCGGCGGAACGGGAGGTGCTGGTGGATCGCTGGCGGGTCGTGCCGTATCTGCTTGAAGGCGTGTCGTATCGGGAGATCCATGAGCGCACCGCCGTCAGCATCACGACCATCGGGCGGGTGGCGCGTTATCTCAATCAGGGCAGCGGCGGCTATCTGGCGGCGGCGGCACGCGCCGCACGCCGTCGATCGCTGGCGGTAAAAAGGGCCGGGGCATGAAAACGCGTGACCGTTTGCGTATCGCGATGCAGAAATCCGGCCGGCTGACCGAGCCGGCGCTCGAGCTGCTCAACCGTTGCGGCCTGAGTTTCAGGCAAAGCCGCGACAAATTATTCTGCTTCGGCGATGGCGAACCGGTCGATCTGCTGCTGGTGCGCGATGACGACATCCCCGGTCTGATCGCGCAGGGCGTATGCGAGCTGGGCATCGTCGGGCGCAACGTGATGAACGAATTCCAGCTCACCGCCGGCTCCGACAGCGCGCCCTTGCACGAATGGCGTCCGCTCGGTTTCGGCCGCTGCCGGCTGTCGATCGCGGTGCCGCAGGAGTTCGATTACCGCAGGCCGCAGGATCTGGCCGGGCAGCGTATCGCGACCTCCTATCCCGGCCTCCTCGGCGAGTGGCTACGCACGCACGGCGTCGACGCCACCGCCGTGACGCTCTCCGGCTCGGTCGAGATCGCCCCGAAACTGGGTACCGCCGACGCCATCTGTGATCTGGTGCAGAGCGGCGGCACACTGGTGGCCAACCAGCTGCGTGAAACGGAAATCCTGCTGGAGAGCGAGGCGGTGCTGGCCGGTCCGCTGACGCTGCCGGCGGATGAGCGCGGCGACATGATCGAACTGCTGCTCAAGCGGCTCGATGGCGTGATCCAGGTGCGCGAGTCGCGCTTGCTGTTGTTGCAGACCTCGCGCGCCACGCTGGAAGCGGTGACGCGCCTGTTGCCGGGCGGGCCGCAGCCTACCTTGCTGCCGGTGCTCGGTCAGCCGGACCAGCTGATGCTGCAGGCGCTGTGCGCAGGCGAGGTGAGCTGGCGGCAGCTGGAGGAAATCAAGAAGGCCGGCGCGCGCGAGATGTTCGTGTTGCCGGTGGAGAAGATGTTGGCATGAGGCAGGCTGGCTCGAAGCGCGCGGACAGGAAGGGTCGTTTGGCATGAATCGTCTGGATTGGAACGGGTTGAACGAGACCGCACGCCGACAGGCGCTGGCGCGCCCCGCGCAGTCGCGTGCCGGCGAGCTGCGCCGCGGCGTGGAGCAGATCGTCGCCGCCGTACGCGAAGGCGGCGACACGGCGCTGCTCGAGCTCAGCGCGAAATACGACCGCTGCAGCCTGGCGGCGATCGAGGTCGGCGAGGCCGAGTTCGTTGCCGCCGAAGCGGCGCTCGATCCCGCGCTGAAAGCGGCGATCCGCGAGGCCGCCGGGCGCATCGAGACATTTCACCGAGCCGCCGCGCCGCAGCCGGTGGGTATCGATACCGCGCCCGGCGTGCGCGTGGAACGCATGCTGCGGCCGATCAGCCGGGTCGGTCTGTACGTGCCGGCCGGTACCGCGCCGCTGCCGTCGACGGCGCTGATGCTGGGCATCCCGGCGCATCTGGCCGGCTGTCCGCAGGTGGTGCTGTGTTCGCCGGCGCGGGCGGATGGCTGCTGCGACGAAGCGGTGCTGTATGTCGCGCGCCTCACCGGGGTGCACCGGGTCTTCAAGCTCGGCGGCGCCCAGGCGATCGCCGCGATGGCCTACGGCACGGCCAGCGTGCCCAAATGCGACAAGCTGTTCGGCCCCGGCAACAGCTGGGTGACCGAGGCCAAGCTGCAGGTGTCCGGCGATCCCGAGGGCGCGGCGATCGACATGCCGGCAGGTCCTTCGGAGGTGCTGGTGATTGCCGATGCCGCCGCCAATCCGGTCTTCGTCGCCGCCGATCTGCTGTCGCAGGCCGAGCACGGGGCGGACTCGCAGGTGATTCTGCTCAGCCCATCGCCGCAATTGCTGGACACGGTGGCGGCGGAAGTCGCCCGACAGTGCGCCGCGCTGCCGCGCCGGGCGATCGCCGAACGTGCGCTGGCGCAGAGCCGGCTGATCCTGGTCGATTCGCTGGCGCAGGCGGTCGAGGTGAGCAACCGCTATGCGCCCGAGCACCTGATCCTGCAGGTGGCCGCGCCGCGCGCGCTGCTGGACGGCGTCGCCAGCGCCGGCTCGGTCTTCCTCGGTGCCTGGACGCCGGAATCGGTGGGCGATTATTGCAGCGGCAGCAACCACGTGCTGCCGACCTACGGTCACGCGCGCAGCTACAGCGGCGTGTCGGTGGCGAGCTTCCAGAAACAGATCAGCGTGCAGGAGGTCAGCGCCGAGGGCTTGCGCGCGATCGGCCCCTGCACGGCCACGCTGGCGGCGGCCGAACAACTGGAGGCGCACCGCCGCGCGGTCACCCTGCGGCTGGCGGCATTGGAGGCAGGAACATGAGCGTGCTCGATCTCGCCCGTGCGGAAATCCGCGCCATGCAGCCGTACTCCTCGGCCCGCATGGAGGCCAGCGGCGGCCAGGTCCTGCTCAACGCGAACGAATCGGCGTGGGCGCCGGCCGGTGACGATGGCCTGGGCTGCAACCGCTATCCCGACCCGCAGCCGGCGGCGCTGGTCGAGGCACTGGCCGGGCTGTATGGCGTGCGTCGCGAGCAGCTTCTGGTCGGCCGCGGCAGCGACGAGGCGATCGACCTGCTGGTGCGCGCGTTCTGCCGCGCCGGCGCGGACGCGATCCTGATCCAGCCGCCGACGTTCGGCATGTACGCGGTGTGCGCGCGGATCCAGAATGCCACCGTGATCGAGGTGCCGCTGGCCGACGATTTCACGCTGGATGTGGATGCCATGCTGGCCGCGATCACGCCGACGGTGAAGCTGGTGTTCGTGTGCACGCCGAACAATCCCAGCGGGCAGGGCGTGCCGCGGGCAAGCATCGAGCGCTTGCTGCAGGAGCTGGCCGGTCGGGCGCTGCTGGTGGTCGACGAGGCCTACGTCGAATTTGCCGACGGCGGCAGCGTGGCCGACCTGATCGATGATCATGACAACCTCGCGGTGCTGCGCACCATGTCCAAGGCCTGGGCGCTGGCCGGCGCGCGCATCGGCTGCCTGCTGGCGAATGCCGGCGTGATCGCCTTGCTGCGCCGGATCATGGCGCCGTATCCGCTGCCGCTGCCCTGCGTGGCGGCGGCGCTGGCGGTGTTGTCGCCCGCGGGGCAGGCGGCGGCGCGCGAACATCTGGCGGTCGTGCGGGCCCAGCGCAGTTCGATGTGCGCGGCCATGCTCCAGCTCCCCGGCGTGCGTGCGGTGCTGCCGTCGGAAGCCAATTTCCTCGCGGTGCGTTTCGCCGATGCGGGGGCGGCCTACCGGCGCCTGCTTGCCGCCGGCATCGTGGTGCGCGACGTCCGCCGCTATCCGAAGCTCGGCGATGCGTTGCGCATCACCATCGGCACCCCGGCGGAAAACAAACGCGTGCTGGACGTCCTGCAAGAGGCGGCGTCGTGTCCCTGAGCTCCAGAATTTCCCGCCCCCGTAGGAGCGCACCCTGTGCGCGAATGCTTTTCGCCTGCGAGCGAACAAGAGCATTCGCGCACAGGGTGCGCTCCTACGCGGCCGAGACCGCCCTGAGGAGATGCCCGTGAGCCGCAAGATCCTTTTTCTCGATCGCGACGGCTGCCTGATCGAGGAGCCGGCCGACGAACAGATCGACAGCTACGAGAAGCTCAACCTGCTGCCCGGTGTGATCGCCGCGCTGCAGCGCTTCGTGGCTGCGGGTTACGAACTGGTGATGGTGACCAACCAGGACGGCCTGGGCACCGACAGTTTTCCCGAGCCGCACTTCAGCGGCCCGCACGAGCTGCTGCTGCGCATCCTGGATTCGCAGGGCATCGGCTTCCGCGAGGTGCTGATCGATCGCAGCTTTCCGCACGAAGGTCTCGACACCCGCAAGCCGGGCACCGGCATGCTGCGTCACTACCTTGCGGACGACAGCTGGAGCCGCGCCGCCTCGGCGATGGTCGGCGATCGCGAAACCGATCTGCAGCTGGCCGCCAACCTGGGCGTGCGCGGCGTGCGCGTGGGTCCGCACGGCCTGCGCTGGGACGCGGTGGCGCACCAGCTGCTCGACGCACCGCGCAGCGCGACGGTGGTGCGCAACACCAAGGAAACCCGGATCACCGTGAACGTGGATCTCGACCGCGTGGCCGAGCCGGACGTGCGCACCGGGCTGGGTTTCTTCGACCACATGCTGGAGCAGATCGGCAAGCACGGCGGCTTCGCGCTGGCGCTGCATTGCGACGGCGACACCCACATCGACGAGCACCACACCATCGAGGACTGCGCGCTGGCGCTGGGCCAGGCGCTGAAGCAGGCGCTGGGCGACAAGCGCGGCATCGGCCGCTACGGCTTCACGCTGCCGATGGACGAGTCGCAGGCCAGCGCCGCGCTGGATTTGTCCGGCCGGCCGTGCTTCGTGTTCGAGGGCGTCTTCCCGCGCGAACGCGTGGGTGACGTGCCGACCGAACTGGTGCCGCATTTCTTCCGTTCGCTGTGCGAGACGCTGGGTGCGAATCTGCATCTGACGGTGCGCGGCGACAATGCGCACCACATGGTCGAAGCCTGCTTCAAGGTGGTGGCGCGCACGCTGCGCCAGGCGGTCCGGCGTGAAGGCAATGAGCTGCCCAGCACCAAGGGGACGCTGTAATGGCCGTCGTGCTGGTCGATGCCGGCGGCACCAACATCGGCTCGGTGCGTTATGCGCTGCAGCGGCTCGGCGTGGACGCGGCGCTGACTGCGGACCCGGCGCGCATCCGTGCGGCCGACAAGGTGATCCTCCCCGGCGTGGGCGCCGCCGGCCCCGGCATGGCGCGGCTGCGCGAACTGGGGTTGGTCGAGCTGATGCGCGGGCTGACCCGGCCGGTGCTGGGCGTGTGCCTGGGGATGCAGCTTTTGTGCACGCATTCGCAGGAGGGCGACACCACATGTCTGGGGTTGATTCCTGCCTCGGTGGGCCGCTTCGCCGAGGCGCCCGGGCTGCGCGTGCCGCACATGGGCTGGAACCGGCTGGTGGCGAAACGGCCGCACCCGTTGCTGGCAGGCTTGGGCGGGGACGACCAGGCCTACTTCGTGCACAGCTACGCCGTGCCGGTGGGCGAGTACACGCTGGCCACGGCCGATTACGCCGGTGAGTTCTCGGCGGTGATCGCGCGCGACAACTTCCACGGCATGCAATTTCACCCCGAGCGTTCCGCCGCGGTCGGCGCCAGGCTCCTGAAGAATTTCCTCAGCCTATGAATTTCGACGTCATTCCCGCGATCGATCTGCGCGAGGGCCACGTGGTGCGCCTGCGGCAGGGCGACTACGCGCAGCAGACCACCTACGCGTCCGATCCGTGCGAATTGGCCGGGCGCTACATGCGCGCCGGTGCGCGCTGGCTGCACCTGGTCGATCTGGATGGCGCGCGTTCCGGCAATCTCGACAATCTCGCGGTGATCAAGGCGATCGCCGCCGACGGCATGCAGATCCAGTCCGGTGGCGGCGTGCGCGACGAGAACGATCTGCGCCGTCTGTTCGATGCCGGCGTGCAGCGCGTGGTGCTGGGCAGCGTGGCGATCCGCGAACCCGAGCAGGTCGCGCGCTGGCTGGCGACCTACGGCAGCGAGCGGATCACCATCGCGCTCGACACGCGCCGCGTCGACGGCCGCTGGGCATTGCCCAGCACGGGCTGGACCGAGCTGGAGACGCGCACGCTGGATGAGCTGGCGCCCTGGTACGCCGTCCACGGCGCACGCCACCTGTTGTGCACCGATATCGAGCGCGACGGCATGCTGGCCGGCTTCAACCTCGATCTCTACCGCCACCTCGCCGCCACGGTGCCGCAGCTGGCGGTACAGGCCTCCGGCGGCGTGCGCTCGCTGGACGACATCCGTGCGGCGCGCGAGGCTGGTGCGCGCGGCGTGATCCTGGGTCGCGCCTTGCTGGAAGCCCGTTTCACGCTGGAGGAGGCGCTCGCATGCTGAGCCGCCGCATCATTCCCTGTCTCGACGTGCGCGACGGGCAGGTGGTCAAGGGCGTGCGTTTCCGCGATCACGTGGTGATGGGCGGGATCGTCGAGCTGGCGTTGCGCTATCGCGACGAAGGCGCCGACGAGCTGGTGTTCTACGACATCACCGCCAGCCCCGAGGGGCGCAGCGTGGATCGCGGCTGGGTCGAACGGGTGGCGCGGGTGCTCGACATTCCGTTCTGCGTGGCCGGCGGTATCCGCAGCGTGGACGAGGCGCGCGCGGTGCTGCATGCCGGCGCGGACAAGATTTCGGTCAATTCGCCGGCGCTGGAACGGCCCGCGCTGATCGATGAACTCGCCGCGGCGTTCGGCGTGCAGTGCGTGGTGGTCGGCATCGATTCGCTGCGCGACGCCGATGGCGAGTGGCATGTGCGCCAGTACACCGGCGATCCCGCGAAGACGCAGGCGCTGGCACGCAGGACGCTGGACTGGGTGGTCGAGGTACAGCGGCGCGGTGCCGGCGAGATCGTGCTCAACTGCATGGGCAGCGACGGCGTACGTGCCGGCTACGATCTGCAGCAGTTGCGTACGGCCCGGGCAGTCTGCAACGTGCCGCTGATCGCATCCGGCGGCGCCGGTACGATGGAACATTTCCGCGATGCCTTCGTTGAGGCCGATGTCGACGGCGCGCTGGCGGCCAGCGTCTTCCATTCCGGCGCGATCGCGATACCCGACCTGAAGCGCCATCTGCGCGATCACGGCGTGGTGGTACGTCTGTGAACGGCAGGGAATCTCGAATAACCTGGTCCCTGGCACTCCGTAGAAGCGCACCCTGTGCGCGAATGCTTTTTGCCAGACGTGACAAGAGCATTCGCGCACAGGGTGCGCTCCTACGCGAATCGGGGTTATTCGAGGTGCGCTCAGGGCGAACGTCTTGGGGCAACTTAACTCCGATGCCCATCAGGAACAGCGATGAACAATGATTCCAATACCGATGTCAGCCGTCTCGACTGGGCCAGGGGCGATGGCCTGCTGCCGGCGATCGTGCAGCACTGGCAAAGCGGCGAGGTGCTAATGCTCGGCTACATGAATGCCGAGGCACTGGCGCAGACGCAGGCGAGCGGTCACGTCACGTTCTACAGCCGCAGCAGGCAGCGCTTGTGGACCAAGGGCGAGAGCTCGGGCCATGTGCTCGCGCTGAAATCGATCCGCATCGACTGCGATGCCGACACCCTGCTGGTGCAGGCCGCCCCGCATGGTCCGACCTGTCACACCGGCAGTTCCAGCTGTTTTGGTGAAAGCGCCGACGTGCGGCCTCCGCTGGGATTTCTTGCGGAACTCGATGCGCTGGTTGCGCAGCGTCATGCCGAACGGCCCGAGGGCAGCTATACCACCCGCCTTTTCGACGGCGGCATCCGCCGCATTGCGCAGAAGGTGGGCGAAGAAGGCGTGGAGACCGCGCTGGCGGCGGTGGTGCAGGACGATGCCGAGCTGCTGGGCGAGGCGGCGGATCTGATCTTTCACCTCACCGTGGCGCTGCGCGCACGCGGATTGTCGCTGGCGAATGTGGCTGCGTTGCTGGCCGATCGGCACGCGGTGCGCAACGTGCCTTGATCATTGCCGCAGGCTGGCGCTTCTGGCCGTTGCCGGTGCGGCCGGCGGCACGAACGGCACGTCCGGTCCCGGGATGAAACCCTTGCGCCACAACGCCAGTTGCCCGGCGATGCCTGCGCCGATGTCGATCTGCGGTTCCGATGGCGTGACCTTGTCCTGCTTTTCCCAGCGGCTGATGTCGATGTTGGCGAGCTTGAATGCCTGGATGAAATCCGGCGTCCGGTTCAGCGCATCGACCAGCCATGCCTTGCCGAAATAGGTGATGTCCGAATCGCTGCCGCAGCCGAACGAGCTGCGGTCGGTGCGGGCGGCCGTCAGCACCAGCGTGCCGGGACCGCGCAGTGGCGGGATGAAGCCCCCCGAGTAGCAGGCATTGACCACCAGTACTTTCCACTTGAATGGCTGTCTGTCCAGGATGCCGGCCAGGTCGCTGGCGCCGATCTGGTCCAGCGGCAGCGGGTCCATGTCGACCAGCAGGTCGTGATCCTCGTCGCCGTGACTGGTGACGTAGAGCATCAGGATGTCCCGATCCGGCTTCATGATCTTGCCCAGGCCGTGGAGTACGTCTTCCAGATTGCTCCAGCTGGCCAGTGGGTGAGTGCTCAGCGTCGCGGGGTTGTTTTCCAGCACTACGCTGTGGCTGGTGGCGCCGAAGCGTTTGGCAAACAGTCGCGCGGCATATTCGGCCTCGTTGCGGAAAACATCCTCCCCGCCATCGCCGGCGAATGTCACCAGATAGAGGTTCGGTTTGCCGGCTACGCGCGGAGTCAGCTTTCTCAGCGCGGCACGGACCAGATTCCGTTGAAGGTAGAGCACCTGCTCCGGCGACGGGCCATTCTCGGGCCAGTCGCCATTCAGGGGAGCGGGGCTGTCCACAGGTGAAAGGGCCGTCCGCACGCTGGCTGGAGTCGTCGATGCGGTCGTGCCAGTCGCGGGCGATGTCAGGAAAACATGTCCGGACAGCAACAACGCCAGCAGCGCGCCGGCGGCGAAGATGAGGAGGGACGTCAGGACACTGCGCATGGTGTGGCTCGCGACGGTTCAGAGTTCGATTGCATCGAAATCGGGGTATGCGCGATGGCGCGGCACTGCCGGCGGCTCCAGCGGCGGGCGCACCAGCCAGCCGGTATGCAGCCCGGCGGCTCGAGCCGCATCGAGTTCCTCCTCGATGTCGGACAGGAACAGGATGTGTCGGGGCTGCTCGTCGATGGCTTCGGCGATGCGCCGGTAGGATTCGGTCTCGCGTTTCGGTCCGGTTTCGGTATCGAAGTAGCCGGCAAACAACGGGGTCAGGTCACCCGCCACGCTGTAGCGGAAAAACAGCTGCTGCGCGGGCACCGAGCCGGAGGAGTACACGAACAGGCGCAGCCCGTCGGCACGCCAGCTGCGCAGCCGGGCGGCGACTTCGGGGTATACGTGGGCACGGTAATCGCCAGCCGCGTAGCCATCCTTCCAGATCATGCCCTGCAGCGCTTTCAGTGCGGTGGACTTGCGATCCGTGTCGATCCAGCCCAGCAGCAGCTCGATGATTTCCTGACGACTGGCCTCGACCAGCCCGGCTTCCCTGGCGGCCTCATGCAGCCAGTGCTGCACGTCGGGCTTGTCGCCATGGGTCTCGACGAATGCCGGCAACCGCTTGCGCGCATAGGGGAACAGCACGTCGCGGACGAAGCTGATCGAACTGGTGGTGCCTTCGATGTCGGTGACGATGGCGCGGATTTCGATCATGGCAATGGTGCGCTGGCGATGGGGAAACCCAAGGATACCCGGAGGCCCGCCTGACACGTGACCGGTGGCGGGCGTACCAGGATCATCCGTGTAGGAGCCCGCTCGCGGGCGATGCTCTTGTTCTGATGCATCAACGAAAAGCATCGCCCGCAAGCGGGCTCCTACGGCAGAATGCGTTGCGGCAGGGATGTCAGCGTGCGGGTGGTTCCATCCGCGGAAAACGCTGGGCAATGTCATCCCCGGTGTACTGTGCCACCCAGCCGTCCTTGCTGGTGAACAGGCGGATCGCCACGAAGTACGGCGACTCGCTCATGTCGAACCAGTGGCGGGTGCCATCGGGTACGCCGATCAGGTCGCCCTGTTCGCACAATACGTCGTAGACCTTGCCGTCAAGATGCAGGGTGAACTGGCCGGCGCCGGCGACGAAGAAACGTACCTCGTCCTCGCTGTGGGTGTGTTCACTGAGAAATTTCTGTCGGAGCGCGGCGCGATCGGGGTGGTCGGGCTGCAGGCTGATCACGTCGACTGACCGGTAGCCTTCGCACAGCATCAGGCGATCGATATCGTCGCGATAGGCTGCGATCACTTCGTCCTGACTGGCGCCCGGCGCGATCGGTTGCCCGGCCTGCCAATGTTCGAATCGGACGCCTGCCTTGCCCAGCTCAAAGGATATGGCGGCATGGCCGTGATGCACGACCAGCGGCCATTGCGGCTGGTCTTCCTCGAAAATGCGCAGGCGGCTCATGATGACAGTTTCCTCAATTCCAGTTCGCAGCCGAGCAGAAATTCCAGTGCTTCCAGGTGACGAACGGTTTCGGCCATGTCGCGCCCCCAGGTGTAGATACCGTGGCCTTCGATCAGGTACGCATGCAACGGCTGACCGGTGTCCAGCCATGCGTCGACCCGGGCGGCGAGATCGGGCATGTGCTGGGTGTTCGGGAATACCGGGATCTGCAGCACACTGTCGTGTGTACTGTAGCCGCTAATGGCCTTCTGCAACTCCCAGCCCTGCAACCGGATCACGCCGTCGCTGGCGTACAGCCGCGAGGCAACGCTCTGCGTACGCGAGTGGGTGTGCAGTACCGCATGGATCTGTGGCCAGCGCCGGTAGATCTGGGTGTGCAGCGCGGTTTCGGCACTGGGCCGGGCATCCGTACCCACGGCGTTGCCGTGCAGGTCGATCAGCATGATGTCGTCGCGCCCGAGCAGCCCCTTGTGGCGGCCGGAGATGGTGATCGCGGCATGGTCCGCATCGACACGCATCGAGAAATTGCTGCTTGTCGCCGGAGTCCAGCCGAGCATGGCCAGTTCGCGTGCGGTGTCCGCTATGGTGTCCGCGCACCACTGGAACAGGTCGGCGGGAAGGGTGGCGGGCAGGCTTTGAACCATGGTGTTTGGACGTCCAAATGAGCGACGATTATAGTATGTGCCGGCACGGCACCTTGATCAAATGCGAGCCATTCTCGAAAGTCAGCAAGGATTGTGCTGACTATCGTAGTATCCAGGTTTGTCCCGCGCAGTGTGCGCCGGACAGTTGAGCGACGGAGAGTTATCCATGTCGAACGAAAAAGATATCGAATCGCGCCGCCGATTCCTCAAGGTGGCGGCCGGTACCACCGTGGCTGTCGCAGTCATGGGGGGCGTGCCGCGTTTTGCTCAAGCTGCCGATCTGCCGCCATTGTCCGAGAGCGACCCGACCGCCAAGGCGTTGGGCTACGTGGAGGACGCCAGCAAGACCACCAATCCCAAGCGCACGGCCGGCGCCAATTGCGCCAATTGCCAGTTCTACGGTGGCGCCAGCACGGGTCGCGGTCCCTGCCAACTGTTCCCGGGCAAGTCAGTGAATGCGAAGGGCTGGTGCATATCGCACACGCCGAAGAAAGCCTGATTGCCCTCACTGTAGACAGGCCAAAGGCCGGCAGGGATGCCGGCCTTTGTGCATGCATGCAGGGGCCCGACGATCACGTCGCGCCAGCTGCTGAGCGCAGCGGGTTCGCGGAAGTGATGATGAGGTGGTTGCGCCAGCGTGGGCCGCTTCGAATGCGTTGCCTTGAAAGTGCTGCCCGGCGCGTCAGGCTGAGGAGCTTACCCACCTGACACGCCGGGCGGCGATCCGGGGCCCACTGCCAAGTGATCAACCCGCGGAGTGAGGATGATACTCCCGCCTTGGCCGAATGGGCGATCGAACACCAGATTTCTCTTGAAAAAACCTCATTAGAGTCTTTTGAATCAATGACTTAAAACATTGCTGCGGGACACTTTCTGCCTATTCGGTCAGTGTGCAAAGAAAAAGACTTCTTGTTCGAATATTGACGAAAATGCCAATTTTTCGACGACGTTTCGCGAAAATACCAATATAAGCGTTACAATTGGCGCAGATGGCTGTGCCGGTAGCTGTAGCCGAAATAGATCACCAGCCCGATCAGTGTCCAGACCACCATCAGGGTCCAGTTGTACCAGGCCATGGTGCTCAACAGGGCCAGGCAGCTGAGAATGCCCAGCGTGCAGATCAATGGCGCCCAGGGCACGCGGAACGTGCGTGGCAACTCCGGCTGGGTGTGCCGCAATATCCACACGCCGCCACAGACGGCCATGAATGCGATCAGCGTGCCCATCGAAACCAGATCGGCCAGGATGTCCAGCGGAAAGATCGCGGCAAGCAGGCCGATGCCGGTGCCGGTGATCAGCGTGTTCAGATACGGCGTGCGATGTCGCGGGTGAATTCGCGTGAACACCTTGGGCAACATGCCGTCGCGCCCCATGATCATGAAGATGCGTGGTTGCGCGATGATCATCACCAGCACGACCGATGCCAGTCCGAGCATCGCGCCGATCTCCACCAGCCAGCGCAGCCATCCCAATGCCGGGTGCCCCTGCAGGGCGGTCACCACGGGTTCGTTGGTGCCCAGCAATGCATACGAGGTCAGACCGGTCATCACGGCGGCCATCGCGATGTAGAGCACCGTGCAGATGGCCAGCGAGGCCAGAATGGCGATGGGCAGGTCACGTTGCGGGTTGCGCGATTCCTGTGCCGCCGTTGACGTCGCTTCGAAACCGATATAGGCGAAGAACACCATCGCCGCCCCACGCAGTACGCCGCCCCAGCCGTACTTCTCGCCTTGTGCGGCGGGCACGAACGGATGCCAGTTGGACGGGTCGACGTAGCGCCAGCCGACCACGATCACCAGTGTGATCAGGGCCACCTTGAGCGCCACCATCACTGCGTTGGTCAGGCTCGATTCGCGAATGCCCACGTAACAGATCCATGTCAGCAGGGCGATCAGCACGACCGCCGGCAGGTTGAACAGTGCGCCGGTGACGATCAGATGGTGGTCCGCGGTGAAGGCGAGCGGCGCATTGGTCAGCGACGCGGGCAGGCTCAGGTCCATGTGGAAGGTTTGCCCGATATGGCTGAGCAGGCTCTGGAAGTAGCCGGTCCAGCTCACCGCCACCGCCGACGCGGAGACGCCATATTCCAGCACCAGATTCCATCCGATGAACCATGCCATCAGTTCACCGAGCGTGGCATAGGCATACGAGTAGGCGCTGCCCGCGACCGGAATCATGGTGGCGAATTCGGCGTAGCACAGCGCGGTGAATGTGCTGGTGATCGCGGCCAATATGAACGACACGATCACCGCCGGGCCGGCGTGATCGGCGGCCGCCTGGCCGGTGATCACGAAGATGCCGCCACCGATCACCGCACCGATCCCGAGCGCGGTCAGCCCCCACGGCCCCAGGGTGCGGCGCAGGGTGGGACCGTGCGCGTCATCGGCATCGGTGAAATCGGTCTTGCGGGCAAGTAATTGCTTGAGCATGGGATCTCGTCGTAGGGGAGCGCTGTGGCCGGGTTCGACGCAGCGATATCGTGAAGCAACAGCCGGCAATGCCGGTGCCGACCGCCACATTTTTTCAATGCGCGTTCAGACGCAGCTTGCTGTTGCGGTAACCGTAGAACCCGTAGATCAGGAAGCCGATCGCGGTCCAGCCGAGGATCAGCCACCAGCGGGTCTCGAAGGCTTGCCAGAACAGGAACAGGCAGGCCGCCGCACCCAGCGGGCAGATCAACCACGGGATGGGTACGCGGAATGCGCGCGGCAGCTCCGGCCGCGTGCGACGCAGCACCAGCACCCCGATGCACACGGTCGCGAAGGCCAGCAGCGTACCCATCGAGACCAGATCGCCGAGCACGTCGACCGGGAACAGGCCGGCCAGCGTCGCCGCGACGATGCCGACGATGACGGTGCCGACGTAGGGCGTGCGATGCTTCGGATGCACGCGACCCAGCGCCTTGGGCAGCAGGCCATCGAGCGACATCGCATAGAAGATGCGCGGCTGCCCCATCAGCATTACCAGCACCACCGAACTCAGGCCCGCCAGGGCGGCAAACACCACGAAAACCTTCAGTGTGCCCAGCACGTGGCTTGCCGTGCTGCCCGCAGCGACCGTGCCCAGCACGTAATTGAGCGCGGTGGCCACCGGTTCCGGGGTGTTGAGCATGCGGAACGGCGCGATGCCGGTCATGGTTGCCGCCATCGCGATATACAGCAACGTGCAGACGAACAGCGAACCAAGGATGCCGATCGGCATGTCGCGCTGCGGGTTCTTGGCCTCGCCGGCGGCGGTGGAAACGGCATCGAAGCCGATATAGGCGAAGAACACCAGGGTTGCCCCGCGCACCACACCGCTCCAGCCGAACTTGGCGCCGCCTTCATTGGGTGGCACGAACGGATGCCAGAACGCCGGATGGATGTAGTGGAACGTCACCGCCAGAAACAGCAGGATCACGATCACCTTGATGCCGACGATGATCGCGTTGACCGTTGCCGACTGGCTGATGCCCCGATAGACGAGCCAGCTGATCGCACTGACGATCACGATCGCCGGCAGGTTGATCAGTGTGCCGGTGGCAACCAGATGGCCGGCATCGTTGAACGTGAAGGGAGCCGAGGCCAATGCCGGCGGCAACGCAAAGTGCCAGCCGGTCAATGCGCCGAGCATGCTCAGCAGTTCATTGAAATAGCCCGACCAGCCGACCGCCACGGTCGATGCCGCGAACAGGTATTCCAGCACCAGGTTCCAGCCGACGAACCAGGCCACCACTTCACCCAGTGTCGCGTAGGAATACGAATAGGCACTGCCCGATACCGGCAGCATCGCGGCAAATTCGGCATAGCACAATCCAGCCAGTCCGCATGCCAAACCCGCCATCACGAAGCTGAGGACCAGCGCCGGACCCGCGAACTGTGCAGCAGCAGTGCCGGTAAGTACGAAAATGCCGGCCCCGATCACGGCGCCTATCCCGAGCATCACCAGATGTCGTGCGGTCAGCACGCGCTTCAGCGTGGCCTCGCCTTGCAGGCTGCCCTCGGCCGGCTCGCCGGCATCCACATGAGGCATGGGCTCGATGGCGTGGGTGGCAAATAAATTTCGTATCATCAAGCTCCCCTTGGTTAAGGATATCGCGCGCTTCTTCAACGGCGCAGCGGGCAGATCGGACGGCATCGGCAACGGCGGGCCAACATAGCCCAGCGGTGAAGTCAGTACAAGTTCCGTTCAGGTTGCATCAAAACCCGTCACGACGTTCTTCCAGACTTGCTCAAGGGTCGCCATGCAGCTCTCCCGTGTCGGCCTGATCGAAACCCTCCGGCACTATGGCGGTCGATGGCCAAGGGAGGTGGCGACAGTCGCACGGTTCGAGGCTTCCTGCAGACCGATGGAGATGTGTTCGGTCGGCGGCATGGGGTGCGCCTCGTGCACGAATCAATGCTGTCGCATGCCATCATGAGTATGCCTCGCTCCGGATGGCACGCAGCGCGGCTACAATGAACGGATGAATGTCGCCACCCCCAACTCCTGGTTGCCGCAATCGCTGCGCAAGCTGGCCGGACGCGCGCTGGAAACCGCGCTGAACCACACGCTGTCGCTCGATCCCGAGACCCGGCAGAAGCTTGGCGCATTGAACGGACGCAGCGTGCAGTTGTACCTTCGCGGACCGGAAATCGCGTTGGCGGTGACCGTCACCGATGATGGCTGCCTGAAAGTCGGGCCACCGCAGGAGCACAGCCAGCTGCGCGTCGCCGCCACGCCGGGCAGCCTGCTGGCGATGCTGTTCAAGCGCGACGACGACGGCATCGCGCCGGGCAAGGTGGAGATCGCCGGCGACGCCGAGCTGGCGCGCCGACTGGAAAAACTCGCCGGCAAGTTCGCCCCGGATTTCGAGGAAGCATTCGCCCGCACGTTCGGCGACGTACTCGGCGTGCCGCTGGCCAGGGCGATCCGCAAGGCACTGGCCCACGCACGCGAAACCGCCGCTCATCTCACCGAGGACGGTGCCGACTGGCTGCGCGACGAGGTCCGCGTCGCGATCGCGCCGGGTGAGGTCGAAGGCTTCCTCGATGGCGTGGATGCATTGCGCGAGCGTAGCGAACGGTTGCAATCGCGTGTGCAGCGACTGGCCAGACGCCTGCAGGGCAACGCCGCGTGACCCCGCTGAAAATCGTGCCGCGGCTGCTGCGCGTCGCCTCGGTGCTGCTGGCGTACCGGCTCGACGATCTGGTCGACGCCGCCCACCTGTTCCGCCCGCTGAAACTGCTGCGCCCCCTGCTGGCACGGCCCCGCGTCAATATGCGCGAGCTGCCGCGCGGCGAACGGCTGCGCCTGGCGCTGACCGAACTGGGACCGATCTTCGTCAAGGCCGGCCAGGTGCTGTCGACCCGGCGCGATCTGATCCCGCTGGATATCGCCGACGAACTGTCGCTGCTGCAGGATCAGGTCGCCCCGTTCGCCGGCAGCGAGGCGCGCGCGATCGTCGAGAGCGAGCTCAAATTTCCGATCGGCCACCTGTACGCCCGGTTCGACGAAACTCCGCTCGCTTCCGCCTCGATCGCCCAGGTTCACGCTGCCACGCTGCACGACGGCCGCGAGGTGGTGGTCAAGGTGCTGCGCCCGGGCATCGATGCGCAGATCGCCCGCGACGTGCGGTTGCTGCGCTCGCTCGGCGAGCTGGCCCAGCGCTGGCATCCGAACGCCGACAAGATCCGCCCGCTCGACGTGGTGGCCGAAGTCGAGAAGATGCTCGAAAACGAACTGGATCTGCAGCGCGAGGGCGCCAGCGCCAGCCTGCTCAAGCGCAACTTCGCCAGCGGCATCGACCTCTACGTGCCGGCCGTGTACTGGGAACTGACCGCCCGGCGGGTGCTGACGCTGGAGCGCGTGTACGGCATCAGCAGCGACGACATCGCCGCGATCGATGCCGCCGGCGTCGATCGCAAGGCACTCGCCGTCAAGGGCGTGCGGGTGTTCTACGAGCAGGTGTTCCGTGACAATTTCTTCCACGCCGACGCGCATCCCGGCAACATCTGGGTCGATCCGGCGCGAATCGCCGAGCCGCGTTTCATCGCGCTCGATTTCGGCATCATGGGTTCGCTGCCCCAGGCCGACCAGTACTGGCTGGCGCAGAACTTCATCGCGCTGTTCGAACGCGACTACGCCCGCATCGCGCAGTTGCACGTCGCCGCCGGCTGGATGCCGGCCGCGGTCAGGCTGGACGAACTCGAAGCGGCGGTGCGCACCGTGTGCGAGCCGTACTTCACCCGCCCGCTGTCGCAGATTTCGCTGGCCGAACTGCTGGTGAAACTGTTCCAGACTGCGCGCCGCTTCGAGCTGACCCTGCAGCCGCAACTGATCCTGCTGCAGAAGACCCTGCTCAACATCGAAGGCGTCGGCCGCATGCTCGATCCGCAGATCGACATCTGGGCAGTCGCGCATCCGGTGCTGAAGCGCATCCTGCGCGAACGCTACAGCCCGCTGCGCACCCTGCGCGACATGCGCAAGCGCCTGCCCGAATGGCTGCACAACGCGCCGCAGATTCCCGAGCTGGTCAGCGATGCATTGCGCCAGATCGGTCGCGGCGAACAGCGGTTGCTCAGTGATCCGCAGGCACTGCAAATGCAGCGCGAGGATGCCCGGCGTCAGCACAGACTGCTCGCCTGCGGCCTGCTCGGCAGCTCCTTGCTGATCGGCGCCGCACTGTTGTGGGCACTGGCGCCGCTGCACGGTAGCTGGCCACCGCTG
Organism: Rhodanobacter sp.; assembly: GCA_004322005.1. Taxonomy (GTDB): domain Bacteria; phylum Pseudomonadota; class Gammaproteobacteria; order Xanthomonadales; family Rhodanobacteraceae; genus Rhodanobacter. The sequence continues at coordinate 18,303 of SCRF01000099.1, forward strand.
CTCGCCGCTGGCGCCGGTATGCTGGCATTCGCGATCGGCTGGCCGCGTTCCCGCTGATGCATGATGGCTTGCCGCAGGAGCGCACCCTGTGCGCGAATGCTC
>SCRF01000100.1 GCA_004322005.1 Rhodanobacter sp.
GCCCGGCCACCCAGTTCGGCAAGTGGATGCCCCAGGACTGCATCAGACGCACGCTGGCGCTCTGGTTGAGGCCAATCAGGAAACGCTCGAAGCCGCCCATCGGGGTCTCCACATAGCGCACCGGATAACCCTTGCCCAGCTTCGCCAGGCCGGCGGCATCGGCGATGGCCACGCGCAAGCCGCCCAACTGGTCGACCAGCCCCCGATCGAGAGCCTGCTTGCCGGTCCATACCCGACCCTGGGCGATCGCGTCGATCGCGTCGAACGACTTGCCGCGTGCGAGGGCAACCTGACCCACGAAGTCGCGGTAGCCCTTGTCGATGATCGCCTGGATCACCGCACCGACCTTCGGATCGAGCGGGCGGGTGATGTCGAACGCGCCGGCCATCGGCCCGGTACCCACGCCATCGCTCTGCACCCCGAGCTTGGCCAGGGTGTTGGGCACCGAATAGTACATGCCGAAGATGCCGATCGAGCCGGTGATGGTGTTCGGATCGGCGACGATGCGGTTGGCATTCATCGAGATCCAGTAGCCGCCGCTGGCCGCCACGTTGCCCATCGACACCACCACCGGAATCCCCGCCGCGCGGGTCAGCGCCACTTCGCGGCGGATCTGTTCGGCCGCATAGACCTCGCCGCCGGGCGAGTCGACCCGCAGCACCAGCGCCCTGGTCTTGCGATCCTCCCGCGCGGCGCGGATCAGGGCGGCGGTGGATTCGCCGCCGATCGAACCGGGCGACTGCTTGCCGCCGGTGATCTCGCCCTCGGCCACCACGATCGCCACGCCCGGCGCGAATGCGTTGCTGTTGCCGGGCAGGCTGGCGACATAACGGGCCAGATCGACCTGGCGGAAGCCGTGTCCCTTCCGGTCCGCGGGCACGCCGGCCTTGCGCAGCATCGCCACGAGGTCGGCGCGGGTGGCCAGGCCATCGACCAGATGTTCGTTCAACGCCAGCTGGGCCAGATCGCCCCGGGTGCTGGCGATGTTCTGCGGCAGATCGTCGATGTCGGCGCGCAGGGTGGCCGGATCGAGCTTGCGCAGTCCGGCGACCTCGGCGAGGTAGCTGTCCCACAGGCCATCCATCCAGTAGCTGTCGGCTTCCTTCGACTGGGCCGAGGCGTGGTCGAGGATGTACGGCTCGGCCGCACTCTTGAACTGGCCGACGCGGAACAAGTGCACCTCGACGCCAAGCTTGTCGAGCAGACCCTTGTAGAACAGGCGGTAGTTGGCCAGCCCGGTGATCATCACGCCACCCTGCGGATCGATCAGCAGGCGATCGGCATGCGCGGCCAGGTAGTACTGGCCCTGATCGAAGTTGGCGGCCCACGCGAGCACCGGCTTGCCGGTCGCGCGAAAACGGTCCAGCGCCGCGCCGACCTCACGCAATGCGGCAAAACCGCCGCCCTGCAGCTCACCCGGCAGCAGCAGGATGCGGGTGATGCGCTTGTCCTTTGCCGCCGCATCGATCGCGCCGACCAGATCGCGCAGTTGCACCTGCTTCGGTCCATGTCCGGACAGGCTGTCCATCGCACGCTGCAGCGGATCGGCGCTGTACTGCTCGACCAGCGCGCCGGCGGGCTTGATCACCAGCACGCTGTCGTTCTGGATCGTGCGCCGCATGCGGTTGCCGGCGATTCCACCGACGATCAGCAACAGCAGCACGAACAGCACGCTGAAAAACACCAGGTTGACGATCACCAGCCGGAACAGGTTGATGCCCCGTCCGAGCGTGTGCAGAAAAGGTCCGAAACCGGAGCGACGTGGTGGCAGAGGTGGAGGCATGCGTGTTTTTTTCCGGACTGGTTGTGACTAGGAGCCTGTCGGACTTTGGTGGTCGAGGCGAGAATCCGGCCAAGCAAAGTCCGGCTGGCTGCTAGCCTACCCGGTCAGGCCGGCGCGGTCATGCGGCGGTTGAGCGGACGCCAGCGCTGCTTCCAGGCGCTGCGCCAGAACCGCACAAACAGCATCACGGCCGCCACGCTGAGACCGGCGATCAGGCCGACCCACATGCCGCGCGCGCCCATCCCATGGCGGAACGCGAGCCACCAGCCCACCGGCATGCCGACGACCCAGTAGGCGAACAGGGTGATCGCCATCGGCACCCGGGTGTCCTTCAGGCCGCGCAGCGCGCCGTTGGCGGCGACCTGGATACCGTCGGAAAACTGGAACAGCCCGGCCAGCATGATCAGCTGCGCCGCCAGGGCGATCACCCGGGGATCGCGGGTGTACAGCGTGGCGATGAAATGCGGCAGGCTCAGCATCAGCACTGCCGAGAACAACTGCGTGGCGAGGGTGAGGCCGATCCCGCAGAACCCGGCATAGCGCACGCCGCGCTCGTCGCCGCGGCCCACCGCATTGCCGACCCGCACGGTGATCGCCATCGCCAGCCCGAGCGGGATCATGAAAAACAGCGAGGCGATGTTGATCGCCACCTGATGACTGGCGATCGCGTCCTCGCCCAGCGTGGCGATGATCAACGCCGCCGCCACGAACAGCCCGGCCTCGGCCAGCAGGGTCACCGCCATCGGCAAGCCGATGTGCACCAGCTCGCCGATGCGGCGCAGGTCCGGCCCTTCGAAATGATCGAGCAGGCCCAACCCACGGTAGTTGCGATGGCACAGCACGTAGATGCCGAATCCCAGCATCTCCAGCCACAGCACCAGCGCCGTGGCCATGCCGCAGCCGTGCGCGCCCTGCGGCGACAGCCCCAGCTTGCCGAACATCAGCACGTAGCCGAGCGGCACCAGCAGCACCAGCCCGCCCAGGCCGAAAACCATCGACGGCCGGGTCAGCGAAAGGCCTTCGGACAACCCGCGCAGCGCGAAATAACTGGTCAACGCCGGTGCGCCCCAGCTGATCGCCAGCAGAAACCGCTGCACATCGTGGCGCAGGCTCGCCGTCACCCCGATCGCGTCGATCAGCGGTGCCGCGTGGCGCACCGCGAACCACAACAGCACGCCCATGCCCAGGGCCAGCCATAACGCCTGACGAAACACCGCGCCCACCTCGTGCCGCCGGCCGGCACCATCGAGTTGTGCCACCGACGGCGGCACCGCCATCATCATGCCGATGCCGCTGACGATCGCCAGCGACCAGATGCTGGCGCCCACCGCCACCGCACCCAGCACGTGCGCGCTGACGTGCCCGGCGAGTACCGCATCGATCACATTGCTGCCGACCGCGGCCAGCTGGGCCAGCATCAACGGCAAGGCGAGACGCACGGTGGCACGCATCTCGTGCGCCAGGTGGGCACGCTCGGGACGTAACGACTTCATCGGCAGGCCGGCTCCAGGGCCGGACATTCTACAACTGCCGCGCCGGCGCCGCGGACCCCTCCCGCCGAGCTTGCGGAACGCCGGTGACAGCGCGTTTTGCACAGCGTCACGAGCCTGTCAAGACGCCTGCCCGGATTTTGACGCTCCGGTGAACAGTGCCTGAGCGAAATTTGCAGTCTATTGATATACATAGTTTTTTTTGGCTGTGCAAAACTTCGTCAAGTTGTGGCGAAAGGCGCCACGGCACGCCTCGGGGAACCCCCTCCCCGTGGTATCCACAGACTTATCCACAAATCTTGTGGATAAGCGAAAAATCTTCAAGAAGTGAGCAACTTATGTCTGACTCCTCGATTGTCGGGGAGCTGATAGGCGCAACGGTCCTTGCGGCGGCACTTCCCGATGACACGGCAGTCGACGCGACGACTGCCGAGATGGCACGGTTACACTGGCCCGTCACGAGGTAACCATGCCCACCGTCCTTCGCGTCGCCCTGCCGCTGCCCTTGCCGACCCTGTTCGATTACCTGCCGCCTGCCGTCGGCAAGGTGCATGTGGGCAGCCGGGTGCTGGTGCCGTTTGCTCGCGGCAAACTGGTGGGCATCGTGGTGGCAGTGGACGCCGAGGCAGCGGTCGGCAGTCATCGGCTGAAGCAGGTCGTCCGCTTGCTCGACGCCACCCCATTGCTTGACCCCGAACTGATGCGCACCCTGGCCTGGGCCGCCGACTACTGGCTGGGCGCGCCGGGCGAGGCCTATGTCAATGCCCTGCCGCTGGCCTTGCGTGAACCCCGGCCGCTGCCGGCAATCGACGAGGAATACTGGTCGCTCAGCGTCGCCGGCCACAGCGCCCGCGATGCCGGCAGCCGGCGCGGCGGCAGCCTGATGTTGCTGGCGGTGCTCGCCGACGGCCCGCTGAGTGCGCAGGAGCTGACCGTGCGCCTGCCCGGCTGGCGCGCGGCGGCGCGTCGACTGGCCGCTGCCGGGCTGCTCGAACGCAGCGAACGCGCGCCCGCCGACCGCGTCTGGCCCGCCTCACTGGCGCCGCCTCTCAGCGCAGAGCAGCAACTGGCCGTCGCTGCGGTCGGTGCCAGCCTGGGCACGTACCAGCCGTTCCTGCTCGATGGCGTCACCGGCAGCGGCAAGACCGAGGTTTACCTGGCGCTGATCGAACAGGTGCTGGCGCAGGGCCGGCAGGCGTTGTTGCTGGTGCCGGAAATCGGCCTCGCACCGCAGACCGTGCGCCGCCTGCGCGAACGCCTGGGCGTGCTGGTCGAAGTGCTGCACTCCAGCCTGTCCGAGGGCGATCGCGCCCGCGCCTGGCTGCGCGCCCGCAGCGGCAGCGCCAGGGTGATCCTGGGCACCCGCTCGGCCGTGTTCACGCCGCTACCGCAGGCCGGCTTGATCATCGTCGACGAGGAACACGACAGCGCCTACAAGCAGCAGGAAGGCTTTCGCTATCACGCCCGCGACCTGGCGCTGGTGCGCGCCCGCGCATTGGGCGTGCCGGTGCTGCTGGGTTCGGGTACGCCATCGCTGGAATCGCTGGCGAATGCCGAGTCCGGCCGTTATCGCACCCTGCATCTGCGCGCCCGCCCCGGCGCGGCCCGACCGCCGCAGGTGCAGATCATCGACATGCGCGCGCAGCAGCTGGAGCATGGCCTGTCGCCGGCGCTGCTGACGGCGGTCGCGCAGACGCTGGCGCGCGGCGAACAGGTGCTGGTGTTCCGCAACCGCTGCGGCTATGCGCCGGTGCTGCTATGCCACGGCTGCGGCTGGCATGCCGAGTGTCCGCGCTGCGAACGACCGCTGACCCTGCATGCCGGTCGCCGCCAGCTGATCTGCCATCACTGCGACTTTCGCCAGCGCATGCCGATCGCCTGCCCTGGCTGCGGTGCCAGCGATCTGAAACCGCAGGGCCAGGGCACCGAACGGCTGGAAGAAGCGCTGCTCGCGCGATTCCCGCAGGTGCCGGTGTTGCGCGTGGACCGCGAAACCACCCGCCGCCGCGACTCCTTCGAGCAACTGCTGGACACCCTGCACGACGATCAGCCGGCGATCCTGGTCGGCACCCAGATGCTGGCCAAGGGCCACGACCTGCCCAACCTCACCCTGGTCGCGATCGTGGGCGTGGACGAGGGCCTGCACAGCGTGGATTTTCGCGCCGGCGAACGGCTGGCGCAGCTGGTGGTGCAGGTTGCCGGGCGCGCCGGGCGCGCGCGCAAACCCGGCCTGGTATTGCTGCAGACCCACCAGCCGGAACATCCGCTGCTGCGCGGGCTGCTGGCGCACGGTTATGCCGCCGCCGCACGCGAACTGCTGGCCGAGCGCCGGCAGATCCAGTTGCCGCCCTACAGCCACCAGGTGCTGTTGCGCGCCGATGCGCCGCAGCGCGCGCAGGTCGATGCGTTTCTCGCCGCCGCGCATGCGGCGCTGCCGGATGGCGAGCCATTGCAGATCGCCGGCCCGATGCCCGCGCCGATGCCGCTGCGTGGGGGGCGCCATCGCGGCCAGCTGCTGCTGGAGGCGGCCAGTCGGCGCAGCCTGCACGGTACCCTGCGCAGCTGGCAGCTGCAGCTGGCGACACTCCCGTCGGCACGGCGGGTGCGCTGGTCGCTGGATGTCGACCCGATCGATCTGTACTGACGGGCACCTCGAACAACCCCGATGCCCCGTAGGAGCGCGCTTGCGCGCGATGCTCTTGTTCCGCCGCTGGCAAGAGAGCATCGCGCGCAAGCGCGCTCCTACGCGTCGGGGTTGCCTGTCGTACCTCTAGCGGGCGGTGTATTCCTCCAGGCGATCGCGGAAATCGACCACCGGCCCGGGTACGTTGCTGACGCCGCCTTCGAAGATGCGCCGCGGTGTGATGCCGGGGCCGTAGACGGCTGCGTTGGCGTCGTAATCGATGCGCAGTGCCGCGCCGTCCAGCGCCACGCCAGCGAACAGGCCGCGGGAGCGCGAATAAGAGTAGATCTCGGCCTTCATCTGGGCGTCGGTGGCGGCCGTGGCGGTACGCCCGACCGGGCCGGCGGTGGCCGAGGCATCGGCGCCGAGCGTGAACTTGCCGCGCACGATCGAATCCACCCCGCGCTGGGTGCGAAACACCAGGATCACGTCGGTCGAGGACACGCCGGCCTGGAAGCCGACGCTGCCGCCGGTCATGGTGATGAAGCTGGGATTGGACCAGGTGCCGTCCGGGCTCTTGACCGAGATCAGGCCTTCGCCGCGGCGGCCGCCGAAGATGAAGCCGACCTTGATCATGTCCGGGATCACCGCGATCGCCCTGGTGTCGCGCAGCAGGTCCTGCGGGATCGCCTTGTCCGGCGCCTTCATGATGTCGTCGAGCACGTGCACCGCGTTGGTTGCGCGCACCAGCGGGGGATCCTCGGCATGCGCCGCCAATGCGGGCAGCAGCAGGGCCATGCCGATCAGCAGCAGGCGATGCAGTGGTTGCTTGAACATGGGCAGCTCCAGATCGGTTCGGGACTTGGGAACGCACCGCGGCGCACGAGGCTTGTGGCAGACTCCACCACTGGTTCAGCACAAGTGCCGCGATGCCACGCAACAACTATACCGGCCTTGCCGGCTATTCCCATGGACCACTCGATCCGCCCGTTCAGGCTGGCGTTCTGTTGGTCAACCTGGGGACGCCAACCGCCCCCACGGCCAGGGCGGTGCGGCCATACCTGGCCGAGTTTCTCGGCGATCCGCGGGTGATCGAATACCCGCGCTGGTTGTGGTGGCCGATCCTGCATGGCGTGATCCTGCGCACGCGCCCGGCGCGTTCGGCACATGCCTATGCAAAGATCTGGACCCGACAAGGTTCCCCGCTGCGCTGCGGCAGCGAGGCACTGGCCGCCGGTCTGCAGAACGCATTGACGCGACGGCGGCCGGCCGGTCCGATCCGCGTGGCGCTGGCGATGCGCTACGGCGAGCCCTCGGTGTCACGCACCATCGAGGAGCTACAGCGCGATGGCGTACGCCGGCTGCTGGTGTTGCCGCTGTATCCGCAATACTCGGGCACCTCCACCGGCTCGGTGATCGATGCGGTGGCGGACAGCTTCAAGACCCTGCGCTGGCCACCGGAGCTGCGCATCATCAACGACTACCACGATGACCCCGGCCACATCGAGGCGCTGGCGTGCAGCATCGAGCGCTGGTGGCTGGCCCACGGCCGCGGCGACAAGCTGCTGCTGTCGTTCCACGGCATTCCCGAGCGCTACCTGCTGGCCGGCGACCCGTACTTCTGCCAGTGCCATGCCACCGCACGACTGCTGCGCGAGCGCCTTGGCTTGAACGAAGACCAGCTGGCCATCAGCTTCCAGTCGCGCGTGGGCCGCGAGCGCTGGCTGCAGCCGTACACCGACGCCACGGTGCGCCGGCTTGCCGCGGAAGGTGTCAGGAAGCTCGATGTGGCCTGCCCCGGTTTCGCGGTGGACTGTCTGGAAACGCTGGAGGAGATCGCCATGCAGAACGGCGGGTTCTTCGCCGCCGCCGGCGGCGAAACCCTGCGCTACATCCCCGCGCTCAACGACAGCGCCGAACAGGTCGACAGCCTCGCCGCACTGGTGCTGCAGCATACCCAGGGCTGGCCGGAATTCGCCGCCGACTACGATGCCGCCGCCGCACTGCAGCGACAGGCCGCCGCGCGGCAACACGTGCAGCAGCAACCTTCCCGTGCCGACTGAACGCACCATCGCGCTGCCGTCAGAATATCTTTCTCCCCCCACCCACCGGAGCCATCCCCATGACACTTTCCATGTACCAGGCCAGCGTTCCCGTCTTCGTCCGCGCACTGGGCAATCTCGCCCACGTGCTCAAGAAAGGCGAGGCGCATGCCAGGGCGAAGAATGTCACCGATGAAGTGCTGCTGCAGACCCGGCTGATCCCCGACATGCTGCCACTGGTCAAGCAGGTGCAGATCGCCACCGACATGGCCAAGAACGGCGCCGCCCGGCTGGCCGGCGTCGAGCCGCTGCCGTTCGAGGATACCGAAACCACGCTCGAGCAGCTGTACGCGCGGATCGAGCGCGTGCTCGACTACCTCAAGACGTTCACACCCGAACAGATCGACGGCAGCGAAACCCGGCCGATCCATCTGAAGATGCGCAGCGGCGAGCTGGACTTCGAGGGCCAGGCCTACCTGCTGCACTTCGTCATCCCGAACGTGTTCTTCCACTGCACCACCGCCTACGACATCCTGCGCGTGGCGGGTACCGAAATCGGCAAGATCGACTTCATCGGCAACGCCTGATCGCACCCGGCCCCGTAGGAGCGCACCCTGTGCGCGACTACGCTACGCGCGGCTTGGTGCAGAGCCATCGCCTGTAGGAGCCCACCCTGTGGGCGATGCTTTTCACCATGCCACCCAGCGAGCTTTCGCCCACAGGGTGGGCTCCTACAGCCGCGCCCGCACTCCGTGGCTTCAGTGCGATATCTGCGAACATTCGCCGATTCATTCCAGCTATCGGATCCCAAGACCCCATGTTGCGACTGACCGACCTCAAGCTGCCGCTGGACCATCCGGCGGACGCGCTGGCCGCCGCAATCCTCAAGCGGCTGCACATCGAGGCCGCCGCACTGACCGGCTATACGGTCGCCAAGCGCAGCTACGACGCACGCAAGCGCGGCGCGATCCTGCTGATCTACGCGCTGGACATCGAAACCCCGCTGGAAGCCGAACTGCTGCGGCGGCATGCCGACGACCCCCACGTCCAGCCCACGCCGGATGCCAGCTACCGGCTTGTCGCCCGTGCGCCGGCGAACCTGCCGCTGCGTCCGCTGGTGATCGGCACCGGGCCATGCGGGCTGTTCGCCGGGTTGCTGCTGGCGCAGATGGGTTTCCGCCCGATCGTCCTCGAACGGGGCAAGGCGGTGCGCGAACGCACTGCGGACACCTGGGATCTGTGGCGCAGGCGCAACCTGCATCCCGAATCCAACGTGCAGTTCGGCGAGGGCGGCGCCGGCACATTTTCCGACGGCAAGCTGTACAGCCAGATCCGCGACCCGCAGCACTTGGGCCGCAAGGTACTCACCGAATTCGTCAAGGCCGGCGCGCCGGAGGAAATCCTCTACGTCAGCAAGCCGCACATCGGCACGTTCCGGCTGGTGACGATGGTGGAGAACATGCGCGCCACGATCGAATCGCTGGGCGGCGAGATCCGTTTCAGCCAGCGCGTCGACGACTTGGCTGTCGAAACCGGTGCCGACGGTATGCGCCACGTGCGCGGCGTGACCCTGGCCAGCGGCGAACAGCTGCGCGCCGACCACGTGGTGCTGGCGGGCGGCCACAGTGCGCGCGACACCTTCGCGATGCTGCATGCACGCGGCGTGTATCTGGAAGCCAAGCCATTCTCGGTCGGCTTTCGCATCGAGCACCCGCAGTCGATCATCGACCGCGCCCGCTTCGGCCCGCAGGCCGGCCATCCGCTGCTCGGCGCGGCCGACTACAAACTGGTGCACCACTGCAAGGGCGACCACCCCGGGCGCGGCCGCTCGGTCTACAGCTTCTGCATGTGCCCCGGCGGCACCGTGGTGGCCGCCACGTCCGAGCCTGGCCGGGTGGTCACCAACGGCATGAGCCAGTATTCGCGCAACGAACGCAACGCGAACGCCGCAATCGTGGTCGGCATCGACCCGTCCGACTTCACCCCGTTCGACAGCAGCGGCAGTCCGCTGGCCGGGATTGCCCTGCAGCGCGCACTGGAAAGCCACGCCTATCTGCTGGGTGGCGGCGATTACAGCGCGCCGGCCCAACTGCTCGGCGACTTCCTCGCCGGACGGGCCTCGCACGAGTTCGGCGACGTGCAGCCGTCCTACCAGCCGGGCGTGACCCTGGGCAGCCTCGAAAGCGCCCTGCCCGACTACGCGATCGCCGCGATTCGCGAGGCATTGCCTGCATTCGAGCGTCAGGTGCGGGGCTACGCGATGCACGACGCCATCCTCACCGGGGTCGAGACGCGCACCTCCTCGCCGGTGCGGATCAAACGCGACGACAGCCTGCAAAGCCTGAACACGCGAGGACTCTACCCGGCCGGCGAGGGCGCCGGTTATGCCGGTGGCATCCTCTCGGCTGCCGTCGACGGCATCCGCATCGCCGAGGCGGTCGCTCTGGACATCGTATCGTTCCGTTGACGTCCCGCTTCGATTCCATCGCTGAAAAGTCGACCATTCGCCTCGCGCGCTGAATGGCTTCAAATCGTTCAGGCGTTCAATCGCGCGGGGATGCCATCCACCCTTGTCTCCGGGCTGCCATTGCGTCGGATGGACCATGTGCAGGCCGACCTGCGCCTGTCGCTCCGCCTGGAATGGTGCAGGAGCCGGTGCGCGAATGCGCCGCCGAAAGCGAACAGGCCTGCGGAGTCAGGCAGACAGCGTTGACCTGATCCGCGCCCACGCCACGTTCCAGCCGATCCGCTCCTGCTCCAGCCGCACGCGCACGCCCCAGCGGTCGCTGCGCAGGTCGCGGTACAGCACCTGCTCGGCGGCATCCAGATGGTCGATCGCGTCGGCGCGGTGCGGCTGCGGTTCGGCCACCCACAAGGCGCGATGGGCGAGCAGGGTCGCCTCGTCCATCAGCAGCGAGGTCGCCTGCGGCAGGTGGCCGCGCAGGCGGCCGAGAATGGCCAGGCCGTGGGTGTCCAGGTCGCCCCAGTAATACACCGCCCGCGCCGCGCACAGCCACGGCAGTTCGTGCAGATGCTCCACCGCGTAGCCACGCGCCATCAGCACCACGGACCCGGGCAGGTCGTCGAAGGCCAGGCCAGTCTGCTTGTTCTCGACGATGAATACGCGACGCACCGGCAAGGCCAGCGCGGCCAGTTCGTCGAACGGCGTATGGATGTCGCCCAGGCCACCGACGCGCGCACGCAAGGCGGGATCGAGCACGCGCATGCGCAGCCGGTCGGGCTCGCGACGCAGGCCGCTGGCCTGCTGGAAATCGCCGTCGCGCGGCAAGCCGTCCAGCGTGCGCAGCCACTCGCCGAGCAGGCCGGTACGGGTCTCCAGCCACTTGCTGTCCAGCCCGGCCACCGGCAGCTGGCGCGCGAACAGGTTCGACGCGGGATGCGCCTGCAGCCAGGCCAGCATGTCGCCGAGCCGGGCGAATTCGGTGTCGTCGGCGTCGGCCAGCAACGCATACTGACGACGCAGCGTGGCAGCCAGCGCGGGCCAGCGTGGCGCCCACCCATCGAACCGCGCGCGGGCACGCTGCCAGCGCGCGCTTTCCCCCAGCAGTTCGGCCAGCGCCTCCGCATCGGGTAACGCCAAGGCTTCCGGCACCGCCTGGCCACCGAGCAGCGGCCAGCGCCGCTCGGCCCAGCTCACCTCGCCGCCGTGCCAGTCTTTCCAGCCGGACCGCCACGCCTCGAACGCCGCCCAATGCGCACTGGCCAGGCGCTCGCCCGGCGGCGCCAGCGATACGCGCAACGGCCAGTCGCCGCCGCCACCGAGCCAGTCGCCGGCATGGCGCCGCCAGCTAGCCCGCAGCAGCGCGACGACCTGCTCAGGGCTGCGCATCGTCGCCTTCGCGTGCGGCACGCGGCAGGTCCAGGCGCTGGCTGGCGGCGTCGTAGTCGATCAGCAGCACGCGCGAGTCGTGACGGCCGTCGATCTCGACGAAGCAGGCGCCGCCGATGAACGGCTCCAGCGTCATCACCGACTTCAGCGGCGTGGCCACGATCATCTGGAAGCCGAAGTTCTCGAAGATGCGCATGGCCATCGCGGTGAATTCGTTGTCGGCCTTGTCGAACGCCTCGTCCAGCACCACCGCGGCGTACTGCGGCACGCCACCGTCCTCGTCGCCGAGCTGGTAGCGCAGCGCGGCGGCCAGGCAGGTGGTGGCCAGCTTCTGGCGCTGGCCGCCGGACTTGCCGGCGCCGCTGCGGTACACCTCGAGCTGGCGGCCGCTGTGCGCGTCGCGCTCCTCGCCGATGAACTCCACGTGCAACCGCACGTCCAGCACCTGCTCGCGCCAGCGCTTGTGCTCGGGATCGGTCGAGGCCAGCCGCGCGACCAGCTTGCGCAGGCCCTCGAACTGCGCCTCGGCGCGCTCGCGATCCTCGGTGCGCTGATGCGCCAGCACGTCGCGCAACTGCTGGCGGAACTCGATCACCTCCGGCAGGCGGCGATCCTCCGGCTTGATCTGCAGGACGCTGCCGCGGTTGAACGGCACCGTCTCCAGGCTGGCGTTGACGTCCTCCATGCGCGCGCGGATCGCCTTGTGCGCCTGGGCGATATGCGTCTGCAACGCCACCAGGTTCTGTCCGCTCTGGGTGCGCAGCATGTCGAAGAAGCGCGCCTCGTGCGCCGGCAGGCCGTCGCGTTCGAGGCGGTCCAGCCGGGCGAAGAAATCGCTCGCGCTTTCCAGGTTGGCCTGCACGTCGCCGGCATCCTGCACCCAGCGACGACGGAACGTTTCGAAACAGCCGACGATGCGATGAGTCAGCTCGCCGGCCTCGGTCTCCAGCGCGCCGATGCCCTGGTTGAGCGCGCGCTCGATCGCCAGCGTGCGCTCGGCCAGGTTGCCCAGGGTGAACGACGCGCCCGCATCGCAACGCGCATCCAGCCCCTGCTGCTGCAGCGGCGTCAGCGGCCTGGCAGCCACCTCCTCTCCGCAACGGGCGCGCTCCTTGTCCAGCCGCTCGCGCTCGCGCCGGTGATCGCGGCGTTCGTCGCGCACCTCGTTCAACAGCCGCTGCGCGGTGGCCACCTGCGTGCTGCTGGCCTCGATCCGCTCGCCCAGCTCGCGCAGGGCCACGTCGCCTTCGCGCAGCTCCTTCAGCGTGGCCTCGATCGCATCCAGGCGGGTCAACAGGGGCGCGACGTCGATATCGCTCCAGCGCAGGTTGGCCAGCGATTGCGCCGCGGCGGCATGGCTGGCCTGCTGCGCACGCTCGGCCTTGATCGCCGCGATCGCGCGATCGGTTTCGGCGATCTGCTGCGCCAGCGTGCCGGCTTCGGCCTTGTACAGCGCCAGCTTGTCGCGGTTGTCGAAACCCAGCACCCACTGGCGGCGGTCGCCGACCGCGTGGCGGTCGTCCTTTTCGTGGCGGCTGCGGCCGTGCTTGATCTGGCCCTGCGCGGTGATCGCGCGTTCGCTGCGTTGCAGCGCCTGCACGCTGTCCACGCAGGCGTAGTCGTAGCGGCGCAGCAGTTCGGCGTGCAGCCATTCCTGATGCGCGTGCGGGGCCAGTTCCAGCTTGTGCAGCAGCGAACGCGGCGGCGGCGCGGACACGTTCATGACATCGGCGGCGCCGATGCGGTGGTATACCAACTTGCCGCCGAGGTGGGTGGCGTCGACCCACGCGGCGACCCTGGCGTAATGCCGCTCGTCCACCAGCAGCGACAGCGCGAAGCCGTGCAGCAGGCGCTCGATCGCGCCGCTCCAGGCCTGCTCGTCCGCACGCACCTGGATCAGCTCGCCGGCGAACGGCAACGCGGTATCGGCCAGATCCAGCGCGGCGCACAGCCGGCTGCGCAGCGCCTGCAGATGCGACGGGATGTTCGACGAATGCGCTTCCAGCGCGGCGATCTCGGCGCGCGCGCCGGCGAAGGCGTCTTCGGCCTGCTGCTTCTGCATACCCAGTTCCAGCATGCGCTGGTCGGCATGGGCGGCGGCGTCCTGGCCGGCCCGGCATCGAGCAGGCTGCGCGCCTGCGCGAGTTGTTCGGCAAAACCCTGCGGGGTGCCGGCGAGCGGCCAGCCCAGCGTGCGGCACGCCGTTTCGGCGCCGCCGCGACGACGCAGGCAATCATCGCGGTCACGGCTCTTGTCGACCCGTTCGCTTTCCAGTTGCTCGATCCGGTCGCCGCCCTGTTCGCGATGGCGCGCCTGCAGCTCGGCGAGTTCGCGCTGGTGCTGTTCCAGGCTTTGCAGGCGACGGCCTTCCTCGCCTTCGAGGCCGCGGTCCAACGTGTCCAGCTCGGTCAGGCGCGCGTCGAGCAGGCGCAGCCGCTGGCGCTCGCGGTAGCCGTCCATGCCGGCCAGCAGCTCGTCCAGCTCGCTACGCTCGCGCCGCACGGCCAGCAGCCGCTCATGGGCTGCCCGCGCCGGGCGCAAGGTCTCGATCTGTTCGCGCGCGGTGACCACCGCCTTGTGCGCCTCGTCCAGCTCGGCGAATTCGGCCACCAGGCGGTCGGCCACGGCGAAGGTCTCCGGGCGCTCCAGCATGAAATCGCGCAGGAAGTGGTTGAGGTCGCCCAGGTTCTTCGCCGACTGCGTCTTGTGCAGCAGGCGCAGCGCAGTGTCGTTGCCGATGCCCAGCAGGCGGCGGAAGCGCTCGGCGTAGGCGTTGAAGCTGTCGTGATGGTGCACGTCGGCCAGGCGCTGCTTGAGCCGGCGCAGGTCCAGGTCGAAACCCTCCAGCTCGACGGCCAGGTCGAACGGCCGCTCGGCGACGATGAAGTGCTTCTGCACATCGGCGGCGGTGGAACTGTTGCCGCGAATCCACAGCAGCCGCACCAGGGTCACGCAGCGGCCCAGCGCGTTGCGGTATTCCAGCGCCAGCGCCGACCACACCGGGCCGCGGCGCAGGTACTGGGTGGCGACCTCGCCGGAATCCTCGTCGTGCTGGTCGGCCCAGGCGCCGCGCACGTAGGACACCAGCGAGCGGTCGCGCCCGCTGCGCTCGGCCTCGCGCGCGGCAGCGTTGAAATCGACCAGCGCGGGCGGCACCAGCAGCGCCGACATCGCATCCAGCAGGGTCGACTTGCCCGAACCGGAGCGGCCCACGAACAGGAAGCCGCGCTCGGCGATCGGCACGTCGTGCAGGCCGGTGAACGTGCCCCAGTTGAACACCTGCAGGCGACGCATGCGGAACTGTTCGTCGCGCGGCGTGGGCAGCTCGGACAGGAACAAGGTGGGAGCGTTGTCGGGGTGCTTCATCCCTCGTCCTCCTCGCTGGGGACGTCGGTGCCGCCACGCTGGCCGGCCAGGTGCTCGCGATAGACCGCGCCCAGCGCCTGCACGTCCTCGGCGGAAAACAGCAGCTTCAGCGTGGGCGATACCTCGTGGCGCCCCTCGCTGCCGCGGATCGGCTGCAGCACGTTGTTCTTTTTCATCTTCTCGATGGCGGCGTTGAGCTTCTTGGTGAAGCCGGCGCGGTCGGTGCCCTGCGGCGGCTCGTACACCGCCAGCTGCGCGTGCAGTTCGTCCACCTCCACCACCGCGCGCTGGCCCTGCGCCTCGGCTTCGGCCAGGCGCTGGCGCAGGGCCAGCAGCAGCACCGAGTCGATGAAGGTGAGCGGGCTGGAGCGCAGCAGGGTCGGCGTTTCCAGCTCGCCGGTATCGGCCTGGCGCACGAAGGCCACGCGCAGGTCGCGATCCAGCACCAGTTCCAGGAACAGCTCGCACAGGCGTGCGCGGATCGCGGTTTCCTCGCGCAACAGCACCGGCCACAGCAGGGCGTGGCGTTCGGCGTCGACGCTGGGGCCGGCCAGCAACTGGCACAGCACGCGGCGCGCCTCGAACGGCAGGCTGCCGCTGTCACCGGGAAACAAGCCGGCGTCACCGGTGTTTTCCGATGGTGGGTTGGCCGGGTCCGGCGCGGCCATGTCCTCAGACCAGTTCATCGCGTTTTTCCTTGAGGAAGTACAGCAGGGGGATGCGCGCACGGCGCTCGTGGCCGTCCTCGCCGCGCCAGCTCACCGGCTCGAAGCGGTCGGGCACGAGCATGCCGTGGCGGCTGCCCAGTGCGACGTAGCCGACCACGCTGCCCAGGCCCTGTTCGGCGGGATAGTGCTGCAACACGGTGCCTACCGAGCACTGCGCGTGGTCGCCCAGCAGCGCGTGCACGCGCTGTTTCAGGGTGCGGAAATCGATTTCCGACTGCGCCACCAGTTCGCCCACGCTGTCCAGCGTGATCGCCGCGCCCTCGGCGCGCACGATGGCACCGTCGACCTGGCCGGTACGAGGATCGTTCAACCGCCAGCGCGACAGCGAATGCAACCGCGCGCTACTCAGGACCAGGGTGTAGTCGACGCCCTCGTTGCTGCGTACCCGGTCGCGCAGTTTCAGCGCTTCGGCCTGGGTCTGCTTGAGCAGCTGGTGCAGGCGGCGCTGCTCCAGATAGGCGCGACTCTGCACGAAGCCCTTCAGGCTGCGCGCGAAATGCTGCAACACATCGTGCACGTGGCCGCCGCGGTCGAGCAGGGTGCGGGTGAGGTGCAGCAGGAAGCTGCGCTCGCGCCGGTCCAGCTTGCGGGCGAACCCGCGCCCGGTCACCGCATCCACCGCCGCTTCCAGCTGGCCGCTCTGCTCGGCGTCGGTGAGCAGCCGCCAGAATGCGTCGAAGCTGCGCCCCGATTCGCTTTCGGCGATCACGTCGACGCCGGCGAACAGCGCCTCCAGCATCTCGCCGCGCTGGCGCTCGTCGTCGATGATGCGCTCGCGGAAGTCGCGGTCGAGCTGCTGGAAATCGTCGCGCACGTGGCGGAAATCCTCGGCCAGCTCGTCGGCCAGCGCGATGATCTCGCGCGCCCGTTCCAGCGCGCGGGCATCGTCGAGCACCTCCACCCGGCCCTCGCTGACCGCGGCGATCTGCGCGTCGATGCGCTCGCGCTCGGCCAGCAGTTCGGCCAGCCGGCTGTGCGGGTCGCCATCGGTCTGCCGGGCCAGCTGCACCAGTTGCTGGATGACCAGCGCGAGCCGGCTTTCGGTCGCCACGTTGCGGCTGCTGTCCAGGCTGCCGAGAAAGCGCAGCGCGCCGATCGCCTGGGTGGACAGCTCGTACTGCTCCTCGCTGGCGCCTTCGGGAAAGCGCCGCTCCAGCCAGCCGGACCCCAGCCAATCGGCCACGTAGGCCTGCGCGGTACGCGGCACCGCGTGGCCATGCGCACGCAGTTCCTCCAGCTCGCGCGCCAGCCGCTCGTGCAGCAGGGACGCCGGCAGCTGGCGCTCGGCGTCGAGCAGCAGGCCTTGCAGCAGCGCGGCGGTCAGCGGCGCGTTGTCCGCCGCCAGCAGTTTCCAGGTCGGCTGCTGGCGCAGGCGCTGCCAGGTGGCGATGCGTGCACGGATTTTCATCGCGGCGCCGGATGCCCCGAGGCGACAAGTCCGGAACCGGGGACGATGGCTATTTGATGGTGTGACATGCACGCTCTCGGAATCGCGATTGCGCTATCGACTGGACACAGCCGTGCGGAAGTTGTCCAGTGTAATGGGCGACGTCTCATCCGCTGCGATTTAGCGCCGGGATGCCGGTCGCAGCGCCTTGAAGCGGCCCCTGCTACCCCAACCTTTGCTTTGCTTCCCGCCTTGGCAGATACCCATGACCCCACCCGTTCCCGTCCGCATCGACTTTGTCTCCGACGTTTCCTGCCCGTGGTGCGCGATCGGTCTGGCGTCGCTGCAGCAGGCGCTGGCGAAGCTGTCGGGCGAGGTGTCGGCGCAGATCCATTTCCAGCCGTTCGAGCTGGACCCGCAAATGCCTCCGCAGGGGCAGGATTCCACCGAACATCTGGTGCAGAAATACGGCGGCACGCCCGAGCAGATCGACGCCAATCGCGAAGCGATCCGTGCGCGCGGCGAGTCGCTGGGTTTCACCTTCCGGATGGATCGGCGCAGCCGCGTCTACAACACCTTCGACGCGCACCGGCTGCTGCACTGGGCCGCGCTGGAAGCTCGCCAATTGCCGCTGAAGCAGGCGCTGCTGCGGGCGTATTTCAGCGACGGCGCGGATGTGAGCTCGCACGACACGCTGCTGCGGCTGGCGGCCGAGGTGGGGCTGGATACCGGACGTGCGCGGCAGATACTTTCGAGCGACGCCTATGCCGACGACGTGCGCGCGCAGGAACAGTTCTACCTGCAGCGCGGCATCCACGCGGTGCCGGCGATCGTCATCAACGAACAGCAGCTGATTTCGGGCGGCCAGCCGCCGGAAGTCTTCGAGCAGGCGTTGCGCAGGATCGCTGCAACCGCCTGAAGGGAATCTCGAATAACCTGGTTCCCGGCACTTGGTAGGAGCGCACCCTGTGCGCGAAAGCACGGTGCGACGCGGTAACGAGGGGTTCGCGCACAGGGTGCGCTCCTACGAAATCAGGGTTATTCGAGGTGCCCTCATGCGACGCCGGCGCTGGCCTGCAGCCAGTGCCCGATCGGGATGGGGCGGCCCAGCAGGTAGCCCTGGCCGAATTCGCAGCCCATGCCGAGCAGGGCCTCGCGCTGCGCCGGCGTCTCGATGCCTTCGGCGATCACCTTGATGTTCAGCGCGCTGGCCAGTGCGAGGATCGCCGCTACCACCGGCGTGCTGTTGGCATTGTCCGCCTGGTCCAGTTCATGCACGAAAGCCTGATCGACCTTCAGCATGCGCAACGGCAGCGAGTGCAGGTAGCTGAGCGAGGAATAGCCGGTGCCGAAATCGTCCAGCGCCGCACCCACGCCGGCTTCGCGCAACCGTTCCAGCGTGGCACGCACGCGTGCGGGGCTGTCCAGCAGCGCGCCCTCGGTGACCTCAACGACCACGCGCGAGGCCGGCAGACCGACGCGCTCGAGCAGCTGCAGCAGCCGCGTATCGAAAGCCGCGTGGCGCAGATGCCGTGCCGACACGTTGATCGTCACGAACGCCTCGCCCGCGCCATGCCGCTTGAACCGCGTGCAACTGAGCTCGAACATGCGCCAGTCGATCGCCTCGATCAGCCCGCTGTCCTCGGCGATCTTGATGAAGTCCGCCGGCTTGAGCACGCCGCGCTGCGGGTGGTTCCAGCGGATCAGCGCCTCGTAACCCACCACCTCGCCGCCGTCGAGCCGGCAGATCGGCTGGAAATACGGCTCGAACTCCTCATGCTGCAGCGCATGGCGCAGTTCCGCCTCCAGCGTGAGCACGTCGACCACATCCTTGACCAGCGATTCGTCGAACATCTCGAAGCGCTTGCGCCCGCGATCCTTCGCGCGGTACAGCGCGATGTCGGCGTCGCGCAGCACCTCGTCGCTGCTGCCGTAGCGGCTGTCGCCGATCGCGATGCCGATGCTGGCCGACGGCTCCAGCTCCATGCCGGCCAGCTGCAGCGGCGCGCCCAGAATGCGCAAAATGCGCCGGGCCACTTTCACCGCGGTTTCGGGTAGCGGCACATCCTCCAGCAAGATCGCGAATTCGTCGCCGGACAGTCGCGCCACCACGTCCGGGTCGCGTACGCAGTAAAGCAGGCGGCCGGCGACGGCCTTCAGAAACTCGTCGCCGGCCAGATGACCCAAGCTGTCGTTGACCACCTTGAAACGGTCGACATCCAGGTACAGCAGTGCGCAGCGTCGCCTCGGCTCGCGTTGCAGCATGCCCAGCACCCGGTCGAGCCGGTCATGCAGAAAGCTGCGGTTGGGCAGGCCGGTCAGCGGGTCGTGCATCACCTGGTGCTGCAGTTGCTCCTGGATCTGCTCGCGCTGGCGGATCTGCTCGCGCAGCTCCTGCGTGCGCTCCTCCACCCGCTGTTCGAGCTGCGCATTGGCCTCATGCAACGACACCGCCGTACGCCGGCGATGGATGCTGTTGGCGATCTGCAGGGCGGCGAAAGACAGCAGCTCCTGATCGGCTTCGTCGTATGCGATTTCCTCGACCAGGCTCTGCACCGTCACCAGGCCGATCACCTCCTCGCCCACCAGCAACGGCACGCCCAGCCAGCAAGTCGCCGGCCGGCCAACGTGCCGCGGCACCACTTCGCCCTGCCTGCTCAGCGCGTCGATGTCGGTTCGCCGCGCCAGCAACGGCCTGGCCTTGCGCAGGACGTATTCGCTCAGGCCATGGCCGAGCGGGCGCGTCGGCATGCTGCGCACCTCCGTACCCGTGTAATAAGGAAAAGACAGCTCCGTGCGATCCTCCGAAAGCAGGGCTATGTAGAAGTTCTCTGCATACAACAGCTCGGCCACCACGTCATGCACACGCTGGTAGAACTCGCTTTGGTCGATATCGGCGGTGGCCAGCTGGGCGAGCTGGAACAGCGCGGCCTGCAACCGCTCGGCACGCTGGCGCTCCACGATCTCCTGCTGCAGGCCGCGATTGGCCGCGGCCAGTTCCTGCGTTCGCAGGCGCACGCGCAGTTCCAGCTCGTCCTTGCTCTGCTTGCGCTCCAGCGCGGTCAGGATGTGACTGCCGACGAATTCCAGCAATGCCCGATCGTCTTCCGAAAAGCCCACGCCTTCGCGGTAGCTCTGCACCACCAGCGCACCATGCACCTGACCATCGCGCAGCATCGGCACACCCAGCCAGTCGACGCATTCCGAGCCGATCGGCTCCAGTGGCCCGTCCACCTGCTCGCGCAGCTGCTGCAGGCTGCCCATCAGCGGTTTGCCGCCGGTCAGCAAATGCCAGGTCAACGAGTGGCGCCGGTTTTCCAGTGGCTCTTCCCTGCTGGTATCGGGGCCTTGCGGGTCCTCGATGTCGACGTAGTAGAGGAAGCGCATCGTGCCGCGCTCCGGATCGTGCCGCACGATGACGAAATTCTCGCCGTACATCAGGGAGCTGACGATCATGTGGATGCCGCGCAGCAGTTTCGGCATCTCCAGATCGGAACCGGCCAGATCGGCGATCGCGAACAGCGCGCGCTGCAGGTTTTCCGAACGCTCCAGCTGCTTGTGCGAATCATGCAGGTCGGCCAGCTGCAGCGCATGCTTCAGGTGGTGGCTGGCCAGCATCAGGCGCGAGGCCAGCGCCTTGCGCAACTGCGACGCGGTCTGGCTGCCGGCGAAACGCATCAGCAGCACGACCCGCTCAGCCGCCAGCAGCCGCCATGCCACCCGCTGGCCGTCGTCACCGAGCAAAAGCCCGCCACCGGCCAACGCGCCTTGCGCCCAGTCGACATCGGTCGGCGTCACCGCGGCGCCATAGGGCGCATGCGTTTCGCAGTCACCGCACAGCAGGCTGGCCGACTCGCAACCGGGCAGGGACTGCGCCAGTGCCACGATCACCGCCGCGACTTCCATCGGCAAGACAGCCTCGATCAGGCGGCCCAGCCATGCCAGCTGTTCCGCCGCGGCAGGGATCGCCGGGTTCGGGGCAGGCTGCTGCTTCATCGCATGACGGTACTCGGGTGGAATATCGGTTGATGTTACATAAAACGCACCGGCAAGACGTGCGCCAAGCCACCCGGCGAAGACGCTCCGGCCGGCGCCCGGTTGCGCTGGCTTCGAACACGCTGGCGGGTTTGCTCCGCCGGTTGCCAGGATCATCGGCCGCTGCGCTGCCGGCTTGAGCCCGGAAAGCGGCATCGATGCCGTAACATGGACGGCCCGCTTCCGGTTGCCACATGCTCGCCGATACCACCAAGGACGCCATCCGTGCCGCCTATGCACGCCTGAAAGACGGGCTGCCGGGCTTTCGCGCACGCGCGTCGCAAGGCCGGATGATCGCCGAGGTGGCCAAGGCCTTCGGCACCACCGGCGGGGTGGCGGTGATCGAGGCGCCCACCGGCACCGGCAAGTCGATGGCCTACCTGATCGCGGGCCTGGCGGTCGCGCGCTTCCAGAAGAAGAAGCTGCTGATCGCCACCGCCACCGTGGCGCTGCAGGAGCAATTGGTGCAGCGGGATATCCCGCTGTACCTGCAGCTCAACGCCATCGAGGCGAAAGTGGCGCTGGCCAAGGGTCGCGGGCGCTATCTGTGCCCGCGCAATCTGCGCATGGCAGCCAACAGCCTCAACGATTCCGGCCAGCTGGGCCTGGCCGGCTTCGATGCGGATCTCGCCCTGTGGGCAAAACCGCCGCAGCCGCGCGACAAGCAGGCGCTGGCCAAGCTGGACACCGCATTCGACCGCGGCGAGTGGAACGGCGACATGGACAGCGCGCCCGAAGCGGTCAGCGACCTGCTGCGTCCGATGGTGACCACCAGCGCGGGCGGCTGCACCAACCGCAAATGCAGCCAGTTCATGATCTGTCCGTTCTTCATCGCCCGCCGCGCGGTGGACGACGCCGAGATCATCGTCGCCAACCAGGACCTGGTGCTGGCCGACCTCACCATGCCGGGCGAGGACGAGGGCGGCATTCAGGCATGGGGCGGAGTGATCCTGCCGCGCCCGGACGAGACACTGTACGTTTTTGACGAAGGCCATCACCTGCCCGGCAAGGCGATCGAACGCGGCGCGGCCGAGGTCTTCATGAATGCCACCGTGCGCCAGTTGAGCCGGCTCGGCCGCCAGGTGCACGCGGCGTATTCACTGACCGACAAGCAAACCCTGGGCAAGCTCAGCCTCGATCAGGGCGACGCGAAACTGCAGGAGCTGAGCAACGCGCTGGAGGAACTGGAAAAGGATATCCGCCTCGCCTGGCTGCCCGATCCGGCCGAGAGCGAGCCGATGTACCGCGGCTCGCTGGGCCAGTTGCCGCAGCCATGGGTAGAGCACGCGCGCATGCTCGGCATCAGTACCGGCGAAGTGCAGCGCTGGCTCACCGCAGTGCGCCGCGCGGTGGTCGAGATGACCGACGGCGGCCCCACCAAGGAGGCGTTGTCGCGCGAACTGGGCATGGCGCTGGAGCGCATCGAGAAGCAGGCGCGCTGCTGGCAGGCGTGGTGCGCCAGCGATCCGGACGACGCACCGCCGCTGGCGCGCTGGGTCACGATCAACGGCGAGCAGCTGGTCTGCCACGCCTCGGCGGTATCCGCCGCCGGCCTGCTGCGCAACGTGCTGTGGGGCAATGCCAGCGGCGTGGTGATGACCTCGGCGACCTTGAGCGCGGGCGGCAATTTCCGCGGCTTCGCCGACTCGGTGGGTTTGCCTGACGACGCGGTCTGCCTGAGCCTGCCCTCGCCGTTCGACCTGCCC
>SCRF01000101.1 GCA_004322005.1 Rhodanobacter sp.
GCGCTTGCGCGCGATGCTCTTCGCAACGTAACGAAGAGCATCGCGCGCAAGCGCGCTCCTACCGGCCGATCCACTGCCAGGCCAGGTAAACCAGCGGCGCGCACACCAGCAGGAACGGAATCGACACCCGATGCAACTGCCGCAGACCGCCGGGCTGCCGGGCCAGGCGCAGTGCGATCAGGTTCGCCAGCGAGCCGATCGCCACCCCAAAACCGCCCACGTTCACCGCGACCGCCAGCGCCATCGCATCGGGCGTGCGCTCGAGCAGCAATACGGTCGCCGGCACATTGCTGATCAGCTGCGAAGCGACGATGCCGCTGGCATACACGGTCAGCGGCTGGCCGAGATCCAGATGGTCAAGCGCGTGCCGCACCAGCGGCAGTTCGGCGAAATGGCCCAGGCCGAGAAAGATCGCGGCAAACGTGGCCAGCAGCAACCAGTCGATGCCGGCGAGGCTGCGCCAGGCGAACAGTGCGAACGGCAGCGCCAGCATCAGCGCACCGAGCTCGGCATGGCCGTGTTCCATCATCGCCACCATGGTCACCAGTGCGATCGCGGACAGCAGCGCCATCGTCATGGAGACCTCGCCGCGATCGATCTTCGCGTGGTCCAGGCCGATGCGATCCCGCGGCAGCCACAGCCAGGTCAATGCGGACACCAGCAGCAACATCACTGTCGCGGCCGGCAGCATCGCGGCGACGAAGGCGAAAAACGGGATGTGCACGTGCTGCCACAGCAGCAAGTTCTGCGGGTTGCCGATCGGGCTCAGGCTGGAGCCGGCATTCACCGCCAGCGCTTCCAGCACCACCATGCGCAGCAGCGGCAGGTTCGAGATGGCGCCGATCGCCACGGTCAACGGCACGATCAGGAACAGGCTGACGTCGTTGGTCAGCACCATCGACAGCAGCGCCGTGGCCGCCACCAGCAGCAGGCCGAGGCTGCGCACCGAATGCATGCGCGCGGCCAGCGCGGCCGCCGCGTGCTGCACCAGGGCGCTGTCGCGGATGCCCTGGATCGCGATCAGCAGGCCAAGCAGCCCGGCCAGCGTGGGCAACTGCAGCCAGCGCCGGTAATTCGCCAGCGGCTGGGGATCGAGCAGCGCCAGCGCCAGCGCCATGACGGCGAACGTCAGCAGCAGCCATTCTTCGGCGAGCCGCACCTGCCAGCCGGGTCTGGGTCGTGAAACCCGATTCATGGCAGCATGAAACCAGTAGGAGCGCGCTTGCGCGCGATGCTCCTCCACACAAAGGCATCGCGCGCAAGCGCGCTCCTACCCGAAGATTCCGGAATGCGGGTGCTGTCGGGGGAATCGTGGATGGTGTGCATAAGCGTGCTCACTCCTCCCGCAACAACCGCATCGGCGGCGTGCGGGTCACCTTGCGCGTACCGGCCAGCCCCAGCAGCATCACCACCAGGGCGGCGCCGAGCGCGGCCAGCGCCAGTGGCCAGGGCGGCGGCACGAAGCTGTCGATGTGGAACACCGCATGGCCCAGCCACAGGCCGGCACCGGCGGCGCCGAGCGCGGCGGTGAGACCGGCGACCAGACCGAGCAGGGCGAATTCGCAGGCAGCGGCAGCGCGCAGTTGATGGCGGCGGGCACCCAGGGTGCGCAGCAGCGCCGCTTCGTGGCGGCGCTCGGCGGCGCTGGCGGCGAGCGCCGCGGCCAGCACCAGCGCACCGGCGAGCAGGCTGAAGCCAAGAATCCAGCGTACGGCATTGCCGACCCGATCGACGATCTCGCGCACGCGGCCAAGCAGTGAATCGACGTCGATCAGGCTGAGGTTGCTGTATGCGCGCGACAGTTTCGCCAGCGGCCGGGCGTGACCGGGCGGCAGGTAGAAGCTGGCCAGCCAGGTATGCGGCAGGCCGCCGGCGTGGGCCGGATCGAACAGCAGGAAGAAATTGACCCGGAACGAGCTCCAGTCGACCTGGCGGATACTGCCGACTCTGGCATCCAGGCTGCCTTCGCCGACGTTGAAGCTCAACCGGTCGCCAATCTTCATGCCGAACATGTCGCGCCACCGGGTATCGATCGACACTTCGGGCTGCGCCGGATCGGGGCCGGCCCATTGCCCGGCGATGACCTTGTTCGACGGCGGCAGCTTGCCCGACCATGACAGGCGCAACTGGCGATCGGCCCACTCCGCGGCACGCGGGTCGCTGAAGTGCAGGCGGTCGATCGGCGTGCCGTTGATCGCCGTGAGCTTGCCCACGGCCAGCGGCAGCATGTTGAGTTGCTGGCCGCCGATGACAGCCAGGTCGTGCGCGAAACCGGCGCGTTGGTCGTCCTCAAGGTTCAGCGCGAACCAGTTCGGCGTGTCGGCCGGCAGTTCCTGGCGCCAGCCCTGCAACAGGGCCGGCGCGACCACCGCGAGCAGCAGCAGCGCGCACAGGCCCAGGCTGAGCGCGGTGGCCTGGATCAGGCTCAAGCTGCGCCGCCGCGCCAGCGCGGCCAGTCCCAGCCGCAGCGCCGGATGCGCGCCCGGCGCGACGCGGCGGGCGAGCCACAGCAGGCAGGCGGCCAGCAATGCCGCCACCAGCGCCACGCCGAACAGGCTGGCGGCGAGAATGCCGGCCAGCTTGAGCGAGCCGCTCTGGCTCCAGATCAGGCCCAGTGCGACCAGCACGGGAATCAGATACAAGGCATCGAAACGCCGCACGCGGCGGGTCACGCTCTGGCGGAACACGGCCACCGGCGGTACTTCGGCCAGGCGGGCCAGCGGCGGCAGCGCAAAGCCGATCAGCACGGCGATGCCCATCGCGGCGGCTGCCAATGACGGCACCAGCGGCAACGCGGTGGGCATGTTGGTGAACAGCTGGTTGGCCAGCAGCCACGCCAGCTGCGACAGTGCCAGCGCCAGCAGCAGGCCGAGCGTCGCGGCAGGCAGGGCCAGCGCGCCGAGCGTGCCCAGCAGCAGACCCAGCACACGCCGGCGCGAGGTGCCGAGCGCGCGCAACAGGGCGACTTCGGAGGTCTTGCGTCGTGCATAGCGCTGCGCGGCCAGGGCGATGGCGACGCCGGCCAGCAGCGCCGACAGCAGCGCGGTCAACCGCAGGAAGGCGCCGGCCCGGTCGAACGCCGTGCGCATGCGCTGCTGGGTCTGCTCCGGGGTGATCAGCTCGGCCCCCTGCGGCAACGCGGTTTTTTGTACCCAGCCGCGCCAGTCCTGCACCGCCGCGGGTGTGCCGGCCAGCAGCAGGCGATGGCGGGCGCGGCTGCCGGCGCCCAGCAGTCCGGCCTGTTCGGCATCGGTCAGGCTCATCAGTGCGCGCGGCGCCAGTGCCAGCAGCTCGCCGCCATCGGGCTGGCGCAGCAGTTCGGCGGCGATGGTCAGTTCGCGGCCGCCCAGTTGCAGCGGCTGGCCGACCTTCAGGTTCAACGCGACCAGCGCACGATGGTCGAGATAGACCTGGCCGGGCGACGGCGCATGACCGTTGTACGCATGGCCTGCCGCATCGCTCAATTGCAGCGTGCCGCGCAGCGGATAGTGCTTGTCGCTGGCCAGCACGTCGAGCAACTGGGTTTGCCGGTGCGCGAACGCCACGCTGGGGAAGCTGGCGGTATCGGTCGTGGTCAGGCCGCGCTGGCGGCCTGCGGCGGCGAACTTCGCCGGCAGGGTCTGTGGCGAGCCGATGCCGATGTCGCCACCGATCAGCTCGGCGGCACTGGCCAGCATGCCGCGCTCGATCCGTGCCGCCAGCGTGGCGACCACACCCAGCGCGACCACCGCCAGCACCAGCGATGCGGCCAGCGTGCGCAGCTCCGGCAAATGCCATTCACGGCGCAGCGTGCGCAGGGCGAGCCGCAGCAGTTTCATGCGGGGGTGCCCGCGACGGTCGTCAGCACGCGGCCTTCGTCCAGCTCGATCCGGCGATCGCAGCGTGCGGCCAGGGCCGCGTCGTGGGTCACCAACACCAGGGTGGTCTGGTGATCGCGGTTGAGCGCAAACAGCAGGTCGCAGACGTGATGGCCGGTGCGCTGGTCGAGGTTGCCGGTGGGTTCGTCGGCAAACAGCACACGCGGTCCGTGCACGAACGCGCGGGCGATCGCCACGCGCTGCTGCTCGCCACCGGAAAGCTGCGCCGGGTAGTGCCGCCGCCGTGCCCCCAGCCCGACTGCTTCCAGCGCTGTGCGCGCACGGGGGCGCGCCGCACTGCTGCCTTCCAGCTCCAGCGGCAGCATCACGTTTTCCTCGGCGGTCAGCGCGGGAAGCAAATGGAACGACTGGAACACGAAGCCGACCAGGCGCCGGCGCAGGTTGGCGCGCGCTTCCTCGTCCAGCTGTTCCAGCGCGTGGCCGTCCAGCTGGATGCTGCCGCTGTCGGGCGTGTCCAGGCCGGCCAGCAGGCCGAGCAGGGTGGTCTTGCCGGAACCGGACGCGCCGACGATGGCGAAGCTCTCGCCCGGCCGGATCCGCAGGTCGACGTGGCGCAGGATATCCAGCCGGCCCTCGGGGCCGCTGACCGACTTGCTAACATCGCAGGCCTCGAGAAGCGAACGGGAAGAATCATTCATGCGTCGATGCCTTGGCTGGGTGCTTGGTTGGGTGATCGGGGTCGGCTTGCTGCTGGGTGGTCTCGGTGCCGCACAGGCGGCCATGCCGAAAACCGTACTGGTGCTGGGCGACTCGTTGTCCGCCGCACACAACATACCGGTCGAGTCCGGCTGGGTGAGCTTGCTGGATGGGCGTCTGCGCAAGATGGTGCCGATGTGGACCGCGGTCAATGCCAGCATCAGCGGCGAGACCTCGCTGAGCGGTCGCCGGCGCCTGCCGGCGTTGCTGCAGAAGTACCATCCGGCGGTGCTGGTGCTCGAACTGGGCGCCAACGACGGTCTGCAGGGGCTGCCGTTGCCAGCCCTGCGCGACAACCTGGCGGCGATGATCGCGATGGCGCAGAAGCGGCAGATCCGGGTACTGCTGCTGGGTATCGAACTGCCGGTGAACTATGGTCCGCAGTATCGGGACGGTTTGCGGGCGATCTACGCGGATCTGGCGCGGACCCGGCATGTCGCCCTGGTGCCGTTCCTGCTCGACGGCGTGGCACTGGATCCGGCGCTGATGCAGGACGATGGACTGCATCCGCTGGCCCGTGCGGAGCCGAAGGTGCTGGAGACGGTCTGGCATGCGTTGCAACCGCTGCTGCAAAACCATGTGAAGCGCCCGTGATCGTTTCACGCGGCAATCACACTGCTGGCGTTTATATCTTCACTTTTGTGAAACCACATCAGGCGAGGGCGACATGACCGTACACGAAGAGCAGGCGGGATTGATTTTGCTGGTGGAGGACCATCGCCAGATCGCCGAGATGGTCGGCGAATTTCTCGAACGCAGCGGCTACTCGGTCGACTATGCCGCCGATGGCATCAGCGGTTTGCACCTGGCCGTGTCCAACAGCTACGACGTGATCGTGCTGGATCTGATGCTGCCCGGTCTGGACGGGCTGGAGGTCTGCCGCAAGCTGCGCCAGGAAGCCAAGAAATCCACCCCGGTATTGATGCTGACCGCACGCGACACGCTGGACGACAAGCTGGTCGGCCTGGAGGCCGGCGCCGACGACTATCTGGTGAAACCGTTCGAGGTGCGCGAACTGGAGGCACGCCTGCGTGCGCTGATCCGCCGCGATCGCCGCCAGGTATCCACCGAAGTGCTCAGCGTCGGCGACATGACGCTGGATACCGCCACCTTGCGCCTGACCCGCAATGGCCAGGAGCTGGTGGTGTCGCCGATCGGCCTCAAGTTGCTGGCGATCCTGATGCGCGAATCGCCGCGGGTGGTCAGCCGGCGCGATATCGAGCGCGAGATCTGGGGCGACACGTTGCCGGATTCCGATACCTTGCGCTCGCATCTTTACAATCTGCGTCGCGTCATCGACAAACCCTTCGCACATCCCCTGCTACATACCATCCATTCGGCCGGTTATCGCCTCGCGGATCTTGAATCGGAGGTGGCAACATCTGCTCATTCCGCATGAGAGAGTCATGGCGAAGGTAATGGATCGCGTTGCAGGGACTGAAATCAAACCCCGTGTGGGTGCCTTCAGGCGGCGCATGGCATGGGTGTTCGGGCTGCAATTGCTGGTCGTGGCGATCATCTTCGTGCTCGGCATCCACAACGAAGTATCGCTGGTCGAGGTGATTGTGCTGATCGCGCTCACCACGGTGCTTGTCTGGTTTGTCACCAGGCGCGAGTGGCGACCGGTGCGGGTGCTGGCCAGGTTGGCCAATCGCTGGGATGCCCAGCACCCGGATCAGGATGTGTTGACGCTGGAGAAGATGTTCGCCGACACGGATGCCGATGTGGCCGCGCTGGCCCGTGGACTGCATGCTTTCGCCACGCGCATCGCCGGCTACAACCAGCGCGAGCGCAGTTTCACCCGCGACGCCAGTCACGAGCTGCGCAGCCCGCTCACCGTGATCAAGATGTCGATCGACATGCTGGGCGAGGAGCAGGAACTGAGCGATTTCGGCAAGCGTTCGGTGTCCCGCATCAAGCGGGCGGCCCGTGAGATGGAGGCACTGGTCGAGGCGTTGCTGATCCTGGCGCGCGAAAAGGACAACAGCATCGAGGAAGAGCATTTCGAAGTGAACGACGTGCTGCGGCTTGAGCTCGATTTCGCGCGCGAGTTGCTGGAAGGGTTGCCGATACAGCTGCGGCTGGATGATTCGGTGAGGTTCGCGCTGGAGGGTTCGCCGCGGGTATTCGCCGTGCTGGTCTGGCAGCTGATCCGCAATGCCTGTCAGCAGACCGAGCAGGGCCAGATCGTGGTGACGGTGATGCCCGGTGTAGTGACGGTTGCCAACCGGACGGAGCCGGCCATCGGTGGCGTCGGCGAGCATGGTGTCGATCGACATGGGTTCGAGCTGGCGATCGCCAAGCGGATCAGCGAACGCTTCGGGTGGTTGCTGGAGTTGCAGACCCTTCCCGGGCAACAGAACATCGCCCGCATCCGCTTCCCGCATGCGCTGCCGGTCGGCGCGCCGGCGGGTATCCGCAGCGCACCTGTGCGCGAAAAGCCTTGATCCAGGCGTAGGAGCGCACCCTGTGCGCGATGCTCTTGTTGAACATCCGCAAAGAGCTTTCGCGCACAGGGTGCGCTCCTACGAGGAGATCGGCTGGCCGGCACCGGGAGAGGGGTCAGCCAGCCAGCGACGGATCCACCGCAAACTCGCAGCCCGTTCTGGCCTTTACCTCATCGAGGCTGACGCCCTCGTGCAGTTCGATCAGCACCAGCCCCTCGACCTTGTGCACCTTGAACACGCACAGGTCGGTGATGATCAGGTCGACCACCTGCTTGCCGGTCAGCGGCAGGTCGCACTGGTTCTTGATCTTCGGCGAGCCGTCTTTCGCGTTGTGTTCCATCAGCACCACCACGCGCTTGACGCCGCTGACCAGATCCATCGCGCCACCGGGACCCTTGACCATCTTGCCCGGCACCATCCAGTTGGCCAGATCGCCGGTGGCGGAAACTTCCAGACCGCCAAGGATCGACAGGTCGATGTGCCCGCCGCGGATCATCGCGAACGAGTCGGCGCTGGAGAAGAAGCTCGATCCGGGCAGGGTGGTGATGGTCTGCTTGCCGGCATTGATCAGGTCCGCATCGACATGCGCATCATCCGGGAACGGACCGATGCCGAGCAGGCCGTTCTCCGACTGCAGGGTCACGTCGATGCCTGCGGGGATGTAGTTCGCCACCAGGGTCGGGATGCCGATGCCGAGGTTCACGTAGTAGCCGTCGCGCAGCTCCCTGGCGGCGCGCCGGGCCATCAGGGTACGGATCGGGCTTTCGTTGCCGGTGCCGGTGCCGGCGACGGTGCGGAACTCGATCCGCTTCTCGTAGCGCTCGCCCTGGATGATGCGGTCGACGTAGATGCCCGGTACGTGGATGGTGTCCGGCTCCAGTTCGCCGACCTCGACCAGTTGCTCCACCTCGGCCACGCAGACCTTGCCGCAGGTCGCGATCATCGGGTTGAAGTTGCGTGCGGTCGCGCGGAACACCAGGTTGCCGCGGGCATCGCCCTTCCATGCCTTCACCAGCGACAGGTCGGCATGGATCGCCTCCTCCAGCACGTACTCCTTGCCGTTGAAGACCTTGGTCTCCTTGCCCTCGGCCAGCTTGGTGCCGAAGCCGGTGCGGGTGTAGAAACCGGGAATGCCGGCGCCGCCGGCGCGCAGCTTCTCGGCCAGCGTGCCCTGCGGGGTCAGGTGCAGCTCCAGCTCGCCGGCCAGCACCTGTCGCTCGAACTCCTTGTTCTCGCCCACGTACGACGCGTAGACGCATTTCACCTGATGCGTCTTCAGCAGCGGGCCCATGCCGAAGTCGTCCACGCCGGCGTTGTTGCCGACGATGGTCAGGCCCTTGGTGCCGGCCTGCAGCAGGCCGCCGATCAGGTTCTCGGGGATGCCGCACAGGCCGAATCCGCCCGCGGCGATCGTCATGTTGTCGAACAGCAGGCCGTCCAGGGCCTTGGTCGCGTTTGCGTAAACCTTGTCCATTGCGGTGCTTCCTGCCAGAGAGAGTCAGGGGTCAAGAATACGACGGATCGGTCCCGGAATGCCTCGTACCAAGGTCCCACCGCCAGTCCAGCCGAGCCGGGCGGCGAAGGGAAAGTCGGTGCGTACCGCGATGCTCTTCGAGCACGGCGGGAAAGGCCAAAGGATCAGTCGTTCCGAGCGGGCCGCTCGCGTACCGGATGCTTGCTCAGCTTGCGCTGCAGGGTACGGCGGTGCATGCCGAGCCGGCGCGCGGTCTCGGAGATGTTGCCGTCGCATTCGGTCAGCACGCGCTGGATGTGTTCCCATTCCAGCCGGCGCAAGGCCAGCGGCTGTTCGGGGGCGTCCGGCGGCTCGTTCTCGTCGGGGTCGACGTTGTCGCCATCGAGCAGCGCACGCACCACTGCATCGGCATCGACCGGCTTGGCCAGATAGTCATGGGCACCGCGCTTGAGCGCCTCCACGGCGGTGGCGATCGAGGCGTAGCCGGTCAGCAGCAGCACGCGCAGGTCGGGCACCAGCGTGTGCAGTTCGGGGATCAGCCGCAGGCCGTTCTCCTCGCCCAGCTTGAGGTCGAGCACGCAGTAGCGCGGTTGATGGCGGCGAGTCAGCGCGCGCGCCTCGTCGAAGTTGCTCGCCGTGATGACCTCGAAGCCGCGCGAGTTCAGCGCGCGTGCCAGTACGCGAACGAAAGTGGGGTCGTCGTCGACCAGCAGCAGGGGGCGTGCCATGGCGGCCTGGGGCAATTCGGTCATAGCGGGTCTCCTTCGGGGTGGATTGGTGCCGAATGGCACCCAGCTTGAGGTTCGTCATCCCCGCGAAAGCGGGAATGGCGAAAAAAACGATTTCACGCCCGAGTCGAGTGTCATTCGAATGTGCCTATTGTTGCCGGTTACGGCGACCCTTGCACGCGCGGCACGTGGTGTTGGTGTCCTGCCCGGCAGACTGGCGCACTCATTTTTCGGCGACGACCGCCAGCGGCAGGCGCAGGCACAATTCGGCCCCCTGCGCCACGTCGACGGCGATCAGCTCGCCATTCAGGCGTTCGGCCGTGGCCTCGGCCAGGGCCAGGCCGATGCCCAGCCCGCTGTGTTTCTGCGTTTGGCCGATCGGCTGCGGCTCGCCGGTGGGAGTGAAGCCGGGGCCGTGGTCGCGCACGCTCAACTCCAGCCAGCCGCCGTCGCTCAGCACGCGCAATGTCACCACATTCGAGTCGAGGCTGGCCGAGGCATCGGCGGCATTGTTGAGCAGGTTGATCAGGGCGTGGCGCAAGCCGGGTGGCGTCCGCAGTATGGTGCATGCAGTGGCTTCGTCCAGTTCGAGGGTCAGCTCCGCCTCGGGGCGCAGCAACTGGAAGCGCTCCAGGCAGCCATGGATGAATTGCGCCACGCTGAGCCGCTCCGGCTCCTGCGACAGCTGTGCCTTGCCGAACGCGACCATCTCGCGCAGGATCGTGCGGCAGCGGTCCACCTGGCCTTCCAGCAGCGTCAGATCCTCCGCCAGGGCCGCATCGCCGGCATGCTCGCGGCGCAGTTCGGGCAGCAGCGTGCGCATCGTCGACAGCGGCGTGTTGAGCTCGTGCGCGGCGCCGGCTGCCTGGGTGGCGATCGCCAGGATGCCTTCGTCGCGCAGCGCCCGCTCACGCACGCGCTGCACCTCGGACTGTTGCAGGCGCACCGCATGCGCCAGCCGGTTGACGAAAAAGCCCAGCAGCAGCGCGCTGAT